>JAKIUY010000003.1 GCA_021647315.1 Victivallaceae bacterium | reverse complement strand
CTTTACCTCGGCTTCACATAGTTTGTTACCGCTACTATGCACGAGGTTCAGTTCTAGGCTGCTGGTTAGGCTTTACCTAGGTTGGATTATCCAACTTATTTGCACCAGCTTCGCTTGGCGCTCTCATATTATTCCCAAATTTATTGATAAATTTATATTTTTTATTGCAGTAGAGGTGATTATTTCATGCGTCACTACGTTCGGACAGGCAAAAGTCCAACGCGAGCGTAGCGACAGATGAAATAATTGCCTCGTTAATTTATTTCAAAATGTCTGTATAATTAATCATCCTCATATTATAACCATATGTGGTTACATTTTCAAATAATAAATCACATTAAAGACTCTCTGTTACGGGGATAATTAATATCACAGTTGCTTTTCCGCTTTTTTGAGTTAATTTTAGACTCTTATTCACAAAGTCTTGTCATTTTTTAGCAATACTTTATTTGCAGACCGTGAAACGGATTATATTTCAAGTGTTCAGACGAATGTCTGTTTATTTTTACTGATTTTATACCAGGAGTTGTTTTATGAATTGTGATATTAAAGATTTTGAAGTTATTGTAACCGGGGGAACCCGGGGTATCGGCAAAGCTGTAACTGAACTCTTCCTGCGGGAAAAATGCCGGGTGACAGCAATTTACAGCAACAATGAAGCGGCGGCGACAAAATTATGCAGTCAATGGGCAGACTATCCACTGAAAACGGTTAAACTGGATGTTGCCGATTATGATGCAGTCGAACAGTTCTACCGAGATTTTGACGCAACTCACGAAACGCTCGATGTGTTGGTGAATTGTGCTGGCATCCGCCGTGATGCGGTAGTGGGAATGATGAGCAATGACGACTGGCGGGCGGTTATTGATATTAATCTGACCGGCACCTTTAATATGAGTAAATTCGCAGTTCAGAAGATGATGCAGAACCGTTTTGGCAGAATTATTTCCATTACCTCACCCTCGGGCCGGATCGGCATCGCCGGACAGGCCAATTATGCTGCCTCCAAAGCAGGTCAGGTCGCATTCACTAAATCACTGAGTAAAGAGGTCGCGCGACGCGGCATTACGGTCAATTGCATCTCACCGGGATTTATCGAAACAGAACTGATTGCCGACCTTGATCCTGAATTGCGCAAAACCTATAAGGGCCAGGTTCCCTTAAAGCGTTTCGGCAAACCTGAAGAAATTGCCGATAGTGTCGCCTTTATAGCCTCGCGCCAAGCCGCCTATATCACCGGCGAAACCCTGGAAGTAAGTGGGGGATTGTAATATCAAGGAATATACGTTAATGAAACAATCAAAGGCATATTCTCACTTTGCAATATAAATCAAATCCTGTATAACGGAACGTAGTCTTCTGCGTTGAATCTTAAATTTGCGAGGCATAATTTCTTTCATTCTCAGTGCTGATTCCAGTCGAACAAGGATCGCGTTAAGGTCAATACCGAGATCTTTGATCATGTCGATACTGCATTTTATGAATTCAAGAGCCTCTTTAACAGGTCACTTTCTTTAATAATTCAACATTGCTGAACTGTATAGCAGATGGGACTTTCTGAACTTGTGCCAGCTCGTCAAGACACTGACGTAAAGATTCCTCAGAGGAGACAGCAGGTAACTTTAAACAATCGCGAAAAAAGTATCATCATGAAAAGGAGTAATGTCAGCATAACTGTTTTTGCCGAGTGCAAACAATCCGGCAATCATTTAAAGAATGCCGCTGTGCCTAATTCTACCAGTTTTTACCTTTGACATTTGCAAATGATCTACCTTTTTAAAAATTTTCAGACTGTTGAAGATACCGCCAATTAATGAAATTCATCCAATCGAATTGATTTCTTCATTACCCTGCTCTATCTTATATTTCAATTTTTCACCTTTTAGGTTAGTTTTTTATAACACGATTTTGGATACCGTAATATAATCTAATCCAAAAGGTTTTAAAATTTTTAACTCAATAAAAGTACATAATATTTAACGGATTCAGGCATATAATATATATACAGTTGAATTATGCATAAGTACATGTTAAAATCATATATAAAAATGTTTAAATCAATCAATTGACGGTTTTTTATGAAGCACTATTTCGCAGCGCACTCATTTTGAACTGCTTACGAGGGATCAGCAAGGCATGTTCTGAACAAGTTTCATGCTCATTCTTTCTGGCAGATACGGAAAAAATTTACTGGAATATTCTAATTATTCTATTGGAGAAATTGCTGAAAAAATGGGTTATTCCGATCAATTGGCCTTTTCGCATTTTTCAAGCGGCTTTGCTACACGAGTCCCAGAGACTACCGTATAAATATCATAGAAAAAGAGGGCAGTAAATGATTATAAAAATACCTTACGGAAAAGAGTATCAGGAACTCTCAATAAATGCTCCTTTTGAACTGCTGGAAGCGGCAAGTCCCGAGATTAAAGATGAAAAATTGTTAATTAACGATGCCCTGAAAAATCCTGTTACCAGCCCGACGGCAGAGGATTTCATCGCCAATGCGCGCGATTTACTCATTATTGTCAACGATGCGTCAAGACCGACGCCGACCGCTAAGATTATTAAAGAACTATATGGATACCTCAATAAATGTCATTCTCTGACCTTTATTATTGCCACCGGAACTCATCGAGCCCCGACCCATGAGGAGATGATCTATATATTCGGTGAGTTTTACGCTGAATTCAAGCACAATATTATCGTTCACGATTCAAGAAATAAAGCCGGCAATGTCTATATGGGAACATCAAAACACGGCACCGAAATTTATTTGAACAGGTGTCTCCAGAATGCGACAGATGTGCTGGTGATCGGCAGTGTTGAACCGCATTATTTTGCCGGTTACACCGGGGGGCGAAAAGCATTTCTACCGGGTATTGCCGGATATAGATCGGTTGAGATGAATCATCAACATGCGATGAGTGACGATTCACAATCACTGGCTTTGAAAGGTAATCCTGTCGCCGAAGATATGACCGATGCCCTGGATTTTCTCAACTATCTCAATATATTCTCAATTCAGGCTGTTCTGACCGGTGAACATAAAATATACGCCGTAACTGCCGGAGAAATTGTTAAATCTTTTGAGTTAGCAGTGCGGCGGGCTGATGAAATATATTGTGTTCGCTACAAAAGCAAGGCCGATATTGTGATTGCAGTTGCTCCTTATCCGCTTGATATAGATCTATATCAAGCTCAAAAAGCTTTAGAAAACGGCAAGCTGGCCCTGAAAGATAATGGTGTTTTAATTCTGGTTTCAAAATGCCGGATGGGGGTTGGAGAAGCTGCTTTTATGCAGCTGCTTGGCCGGGCGAATTCATGCCAGGAGGCACTTGATGCTATTGCAAAAGGCTACCGGCTTGGCGATCACAAAGCTGCTAAACTGCTGCAACTGGGAGCCAGAGTTCAACTTTACCTGGTTTCAGACATTGATGATAAAATTGCTGCCGAAGCAAAATTTATCCCTCAGAGCGATGTCCAGACCGCATTTGATAACGCTGTAAAGCATATTGAGCGGCAAGGAAAAAGCCCGAAGACAATAATATTGCCGCAGGCAAGCTTAACTGTACCATTAAAAAAGCAATGCTAAAGATGAAATAATTTCCTGTTGTATTGGAATAGTTGATCATTATGTCATAAATTATTCTGTCACTGTTTTAAATTTATTTTTCAGCGCAAGCCCCCCATATTTATCGTTTTATGTGGTTGCTTTATTCGTCATTAACGCTATCTTAGAAACTGCAAAATATGGAATATTTTATCTATGAAAAAGAATGTGGTTATACTTGGCTCCACCGGTTCGGTCGGATGCAATGCGGTTGAAGTGGCGCTGTCACTCAGCGACCGGATAAATGTCTCTGCGATCGCGGCTGGGGGCAATAATATTCAACTGCTCGCTGAGCAGGGGAGGCAGTTGGCATGTGACAGAATTGTTACTGCCGATCCCAATACATTGGTAGAGCTTCGTTCAACAGTGTCAGGGCTCGATATTGGTGCCGGTGCAGCTGCGGTTATTGACTTGGTTACGGAGCCTCAGGTTGATTTGGTGGTTTCTGCTATTGTCGGTTCCGACAGCCTGTTGCCGGTATTGAACGCAGTCAAAGCCGGAAAAGATATTGCTCTGGCCAGCAAAGAGGTGATGGTAATGGCTGGAGAGCTGATTATGCGTGAAGCTGAAAAATCCGGTGCGAATATTATTCCGCTGGACAGCGAGCACAGCGCAATTTTTCAGTGTCTAGTCGGGCAGAAAAAAAATGAAGTTGCAAAACTGATTCTGACAGCCAGCGGCGGACCCTTTCTCAATGCCTCGGACGATGAAATTAAACGAGCAACTTACAAACAGGCTTTGGCTCATCCGACTTGGGATATGGGCCCAAAGAATACAATTGACTCCGCAACCTTGATGAATAAGGCACTGGAAGTTATCGAGGCCAAATATCTGTTTGATGTCGCACCTGAAACAATTGAAGTGATCATTCATCCACAGTCGGTAATTCATTCAATGATAGAATTTGTTGACGGTGCGATGCTGGCACAACTCTCGGTGCCGGATATGCGGTTTCCTATTCAATATGCCTATACCTGGCCGGAACGTGCCCCGGGCATCATGGAACGGATGGATTTTCTCAAGTACCCTGAACTGACCTTTAAACTGCCTGACCGGAAACGTTTTTCCGCCCTGGATTTAGCCGATGCCGCACTTCACGTTGGTGGTACGATGCCGACTGTATTGAATGCGGCCAATGAAGTCGCGGTTGAATTATTCAGTCAGCATAAAATCAAATTTTATCAGATATGGGCTATAGTAGAAGGGACTATGGCAAAACATCAGGCGCAGCAGAATCCAGCATTGGATGAAATCCTAGCCGCTGGCACTTGGGCCGCCAGAATCGCAGCAACGGTATTGTAGGAAACAATATGAATAAACAAACCAGAAGTTATGCAGAGTAACAAAGCCGCAACCAAAAACTTTTTTTACCACGTTGCCTGAACGTAGAAACGGCTGCAAAGCAGAACACGAAGATTTTCAAATCCGACTGGCATCGGGTTTGGAAAGTTTTTTTTAGAAAAATTCCACTGTTGGGAAATAATAATGTAATATTTTACCTGTCAAAATGCCATTCGGAGTAAATTTATGAGTAGAAAAAATAGCAAAACCGTTGAGAATCCCCCAGCAGACGAACCGCTACTGTTTGATCCTGCGGATGCGACCCAGTTCAGGAATGATCTCTTTGATGATTCAACAGTCAGTGATCCGGAAATTGATCTATTGACCGTCAAAGCAATCAACCGAAGCACCCGGAAACCTGGCAGTTCAGCTGAGACTGATGAGACGGAGCTTGAGATTGAACATGGAATGATGATTCTTAACAGCCATCGCAAAGAACTTGCAGAACTCGAAGAGCTGGCAGAGGGGAAAGTTTCAAACAAAAAAATTGCTGTAGTTATGATTATTCTGCTCTTTTTTATTACTTTTATTGTCATCATGTTCGTCGTTTCAAAATTGATCGACAAATATTCACCCAATAATAATAGTTCAGCTAAAATATCCTATAATAACGGCTGAATAACGGCAAAATAACGAGTAGGTTAATTGAACCTAATAGGGAATTACTTCGTCTGTCGCTATGCTCGGGTAGGTATTCCCTAGTAGTTTGTGACGTCCCGGCGCAAGCATTAATCCCATGTGGGGGATTATTTGTCAATGCGCTTGGAAATCGCAGACTACTTTTCAGTTCCGGCAAAGCCGGTTATGTCCTCGTTTTTGGAGCAAAAGTTTAAGTTTCACCGCCGCTTCCATAGCAACGGAGCTTGAAGCGGTATCTGCCTTCAGATGCCACCTGATTAGGTACAAATAATAAGGATTGAAAAATGTCATTAAAGTTAAAAATGTTCTGTTGCGAGGTGCTTAAACAGGAGGCACTGGCGGCAATTGCCCAGTCTGAAAATAGTATCGATGTTGAATTCCTGCCGAAAGGGTTGCATGATGTCGGAACCGCAAAGATGAATAGCGAACTGCAACGGGCAATCGATCAGGTAGATGAAGAACTTTACGACTACATTATTCTAGGTTATGCACTGTGTAATAACGGTATTATTGGCCTTAAATCTGCTAAAATCCCACTGGTTGTCGCAAAAGCCCATGACTGCATCACCCTGTTCTTCGGCTCTAGAAAACGTTACGAAAAATATTTTTTTGACAACCCCGGGGTCTATTTTCATACCAGCGGTTGGCTGGATTATGCCGAAAATCCTGAACTTGAAAGTCAATCCGTCGCTAATCAAATGGGGATGGGGGAGAGTTACGAGGATCTGGTCGCCAAGTACGGTGAAGATAATGCTGAATTCCTCTATGAAACGCTGTGCCAGACAACCCATAATTACCATCAGTTTACTTTTATCGAAATGGGTATCGAAGCGGATGAGCATTTTGAGAAAAAATCCCGAAAACTCGCGGCGGCGGCTGAATGGGATTTTGAAAAGGTGGCCGGTGACATGACACTGTTCCAACGCCTGGTAGATGGCGACTGGCATGACGATTTTCTCATCGTTCAGCCCGGTGAGACGATAAAACCAACCCATGATGAAAATATTATCAATGCAGTAAAAAACTATAATTGTTGAAATTTTTGCTTTAAAGCATTTAAAAATGAACCGGAACTGCAATCACAATTTTAAAAATGGGGCTATATCTAAAATTAGATGTCGTTAGAAACTACTGATCTAGCGAACTTTTCGTGCCTGTAACCTATTTAAGATACTGGATTGTGAATAAGGGGGGATAATGGCACAAATATTGATTGATCACCGTGAACAAGCCGATACACTGATTAATTGTCTCACTCAACAGCATGGTATCAGCGTTGAATCCCGCCAGCTGAAATTCGGTGACTATCATATCTACCCCGACACTGTGGTTGAACGTAAAACGACGCGTGATTTCTGCCTGTCGATTATTGATGGCAGATTGTTTAACCAGGCATTCCGACTTGCACAGCTGGATGAAAATCCGCTGATCATTATTGAGGGTGAGCATTTTCTTGACCATGATATTGACATTAAACTCAGTGCCGTGCGTGGCGCGCTTATTTCGCTTGCTCAGACCTATCGTATACCTGTTTTGCGAACTCATAACGAAACAGATACTGCATGGCATTTAGCCCAACTTTATGTTCAGCGTGAGCGTATCGGTAAAAATCGAGGGGTATTGACCGGTTATAATCCGCAACGACTGGATACTAAGAAACAGCGTCTGTTGTGTACTCTGCCAGGCATAGGCACTAAGATGGCGAAAACCCTGCTGGAAGAATTCGACAGTGTTAGCAATGTAATTAATGCCTCACGGGATGAGTTGTTAAAAGTCCCGGGTATGGGGGACAAGACCATTGACCGCATGCAGCAGGTAGTAAGAGAACAGCCTGAAACTTATGGCATATAGACCGGTTTATTCTTTTTAAACCATAATGGACGGTAGACCCAGACGGCATGGCTGTCGAAAAAAATAACATTACCCCCGTTAATAGCGTGATTGCGTTTTTTCGCATTTGCTGAGTCATAACTGCCCCCGTAAAGATCCCATTCCAGCGCATATTTTGCAGGGCGGGGAACAAGCATGCTGAGTTTTTCATCATCTGAACGGTAATAGTTGACAAAATGATAACTGGCGGAAATACTGTTGTCACGGTTATGGAAATAATTATCGATTAAGGAGATACGGTTAAGTCTATCTGACGGGCAGAGAAATATTTTCGGAACGATATAGCGTGTATCGCACAATACCTTTAACCCGCTAGCGGAAGCCGGCAGTTTTTCATTGTGGTCATCGGCATAGAGAAACAGTCCCAGAGCCAGCTGTTTCAAATTGCTTAAACAGCCACTGCGCTTTGATTGCTCATGAGCTTTGCCAATTGCCGGTAGAATCATTGCCGCCAGTAAGGCGATTATCATAATAACTATTATCAATTCAATAAGTGTGAAATAGTAGCCCTTCGTCCAGCCGAGACAATACCTGTGAATCCTCTTAGTTCCCATATTCGAAAATCCCTTAATCGTTAATGTATTATAAATAAAAGCAGAAAATGTTATTTTGCAAATTAGTTAAAAAAAATAGTGGAATGAAGCGGGTCTAATTCATATTTGATGATATTCAGAATGAATAGCAATAGTAAAAGTTGATTTTTATTGATAAAGCTGTTGCCAATTACTGTTTGATAAAGTATAGTTTGTTTTTAGCAACTTCAGAGAAAATTAGCCAAGGAGATAAGGTTAAATGAAAAAAGTATTGATACCGACAAAATTGGATACATTCGCGGCAAAATTATTGCGGCAGAATGGTTTTGAAGTAGTACAGGATGCTGACCGCGAACTGAACGTTCTGGTGGCGGAAAACAGCGATGCCGCAGTATTGATTGTGCGCAGTGAGAAAATCACTGCTGATATTATTGATGCCCTGCCCAAATTAAAATTGGTTGTCAGAGCCGGTGCTGGTTACAACACTATTGATACCAAATATGCCAGACGGAAAAATATTGATGTGATGAATACGCCGGGAGCTAACTCCAATGCGGTTGCCGAAGAGGTTATCGCGATGATCCTGGGAGCAAGCCGCCACTTGGTGCGTGGCGATATAACTACCCGTAATGGAGAATGGCAGAAGAAGAATCTGATGGGCCGGGAACTGACCGGGAAAACCATTGGTATTCTGGGACTGGGGAATATCGGCCAGCTGGTGTCTAAACGGCTCCAGGGCTTTGAAATGAAATTTCTCGGGTACGATCCAATGATTTCCGCAAGCATGGCGGAACAGCTTGATATTGAGCTCTGTTCAATGGAAGAGATATTCAGCCAGTCCGATTTCATTTCACTTCATATCCCGGAAAATGATGAAACCCGTGGGATTATCAACTGCAAATATTTTGATATGATGAAAGATGGTGCGATGCTGGTCAACTGTGCCAGAGCCGGAGTCATCAATGAAGACGACCTGCGGGCAGCTAAACAGGATAAAAAAATTATCTTCTGTAATGATGTTTATGCTAAAGATGCTGCTGGCGATAAATCCGTGGCCGATATTGCTGATTTGATGCTGCCTCATTTGGGGGCAAGTACTGTTGAAGCCAATTTTAATGCCGCCAAACGCGCTGCCGAACAGAGTATCTGCTATTTTGATCAGGGTATTACTGATTGTGTAGTAAATAAAGATATTCCGGACGGGCTTGATGCCAACTATCAGCGTCTGGCAAACCTGCTGACCGGTATTGCTCATGGTTACCTGGGACAGCAGAAACAGCCGGTGCGTATTGAAAGCAGTTTTTATGGAAACCTGAATCAATATGCAAAATGGATGTTGTCACCGATCACAGCGGCTCTCAGTCCTGATTTTGATCCTTATCTGGATGCTGGTGACGCTGAATCATTTCTGTCGGAACGTGGTATTGAATATAAAAACCGTGAAATTTCCAACGATAAAAATTATGGTGATTCAATCACGATTGATCTTTTTATGGGGGACGAGGTGATAAATAAGGTCAGTGTCCGCGGAACTTTGACCGAAGGCAATCTGATGGTCTCCAGAATTAACAACTTCGATCGTCTCTATTTGGCTCCATCCGGCCATAACCTGTTCGTCGAATACAGTGATGAACCGGGTATTATTGGAAAAATAGCCGGTATATTGGGCGAAAACGATATAAATATCATTGACATCCGCGCGCCGCAGGATCTCAAGATCAACCGTTCACTGGCAAGTGTAAAAACCGATGTTCCGGTCGATGAAGATCTGTTGGCGAAAATTAAGATTTCTGTCGGTGCGAATATTGCGTTCTGCTACAGCTGTAAAAGTTAAATTATGATTGAACCGGGAAAATATAATAGTTTAAGAATTGAGCGTGAGGTTGACTTCGGAGTCTACCTGGGTGACAGGGAACACGCGATCCTGCTGCCGAAGCGCTATGTTCCGTCCGGCAGTAGAGTCGGTGATATGGTTGATGTTTTTGTCTACTATGACTCTGAAGACCGGATGATTGCCACAACCCTGCACCCTAAAGCAACCGTCGGCGATATCGTGGCACTTGAAGTCAAAGATATTGCTTCGGTTGGCGCATTTCTTGACTGGGGGCTTGAAAAAGATCTTTTTGTGCCATTCCGAGAACAGCGGAAACCAATGAAACAGGGTGAAACGTATGTCGTCCGGGTATGTTATGACAAAGTCAGTGACAGAATCATGGCTTCAAGCCGTTTTACCCCGATTTTGAGCAAGTCACGTGACGAACTCAGTCCTGATATGGCAGTGGATTTGATTGTTTATGATGAAATTGAGATTGGTTTCCCGGTGTTGATCAATCGTCGCCATTACGGCATGCTTTATAAAAACGAACTGTTTAAACCGGTAGCTCTCGGCGACCACCTACAGGGCTATATCGCAAAACTGCGCGACGATGGTAATATTGATGTTGCGCTGCAAAAAACCGGCACTACCGGCGTGAAGGATGCCAGGGAACAGATTATTGACGCTCTGCGTGAGGCTGGTGGCTCTCTGCCGTTTAATGCTAAAAGTTCAAGCGAGCTGGTTAAACAGCATTTCAATATGAGCAGGAAGCGCTTTAAGCAGGTCATCGGTAATCTTTACCGTGAGCGAGTGATAGAGTTCTCTGATACCGGCATGAAGTTACTGACAAAATAATCTGCAACTTTTTTACCATGAAGCAAAGAGGCATATGAAGGTTTTCAAATCCGACTATTGCCGGTTCTGAAAAGATATTTTTGATAAATATTCTGCTATTGAAAAATAAAATGTAACATTTTACCGGTCAATAGGTTAACTTTGATGCAAAAATAAAAATGTAACATGGAGAAATATATTATGCCTACTCGACAAAAAAAAATTATCCATCTGTCGGATTTGCATGTAGGTTACGAAAATCTTACATCAGTACTCGGGGATATGGTTAGCAGAATGATTTTCCATAAGAGACCGGCAAGTGATTACGTCGTTGTCGTGACTGGAGACTTAGTTGATAATGCGACAGAAGAGAGTAGCTATGCCGCGACCAGTGAGCATTTGAACAGACTTGAAGACGCTGGGTTTATGGTTTTAGTGGTTCCCGGTAACCATGACTACGGCACTGGCGGTAGAGGATATTCAAAGTATGTTGAATTATTTAAACAGCATTTTTTCGGCAATCCGGACATAACGTATCCTAAACTGGATATGGTCGATAATATCGCCTTTATCGGATTGGATTCTACGGCGGAAGAATTAAACTGGTACGATTCATTATGGGCGCAAGGTGAGCTTGGTGAAGAACAATTAGATCGGCTCGCTGAACTATTAGCATCAGATGAATTGACAGATATCGAATATAAAGTTGTTTACCTTCATCACCATCCTTTTGCGCCGAAGCCGCTACATCATTTAAAGGATTCAGAGAAACTGGGAGATATTTTAAAGAACCATCCAGTGGATGTTCTGCTTTTCGGTCATAATCATGATGGTAAAGTGTGGAATGGAAACTGGGGAATTGAACGAGTCTACGATGCTGGTTCCTCGACTGGTAAAGACGGCAAAGCCAACCCACATAGAGTTATAGATTTTTCCCGGGAACCAGCATTTGACTATGACGCGCAATTTTAATAAACCATAAAAAAGCTGTTAGCTACGAATGCACTAATTTAAGCAGGAAACCTTCATTGATCAATACAATAATTAAATATTTGAGAGGGCGGAAGTGTCACTTCTATTTTTCGCCACTCGGGGAAGATAAACACGAAGTGGTAGTGATGGTTCACGGTCTGATTCGGCGAAGTATCAATTTCTATCGTCTCGGGCGGGTATTACAAAAATGTGGTTACCATATTTACCTTTATGACTATCAGACCTCACGCCACTCAGTTGCTGAACACGGGCAGCACTTCAAAGCATACCTCGAAAAGATCGCAACTGAACATCCTGATAAAAAAATTGATCTGGTAACTCACAGCATGGGAGGGATTTTGACTCGTGAAGCACTTGGCCATCTTGCTCAAGGACAAAATGAGGACAATGAAATTCTGACTCGAGAACGGTTCAAGCGAATTATCATGATAGCCCCGCCGCACCTGGGCTCGGATATTGCCCGGTTATGCTGCAAATATTTGCCCTTCGTCGCTCGTTGGGTGAAGCCGCTGGCGGATTTGAGTAGTGCCCCCGATGCCTATATTCATCAGGTGCCGATTCCGGCCGGGTTGGAGATAGGCATTATTATCGGACGTTTTGACAATGAGGTAAAAGAAGAATACACCCAACTGCCGGGCGTTAAGCATTATCTGAAAATCAATGCTGAACACTCTTTTATCATGCACATGCCAGCTACAAAAAAAGCAGTAATCAGCTTTCTCGGAAAAGGGCACTTTTAAAAATAACGATTAAATAACGATTAAATAACGGGGAAGAGTTTCTGGTGAAAGTAGGGTCAAACCTACACTTTGTTACTTTTGAACTGAATTATGGTTAAGAACAGAGTTTTTTTTCTGAAAATAGAGGATTGAATCGTTCGAATTGTTGCGTTGATACCAGACTAACGGCATATTTTGTTCATCTCCCAGGAAATCAGTTAGAAACGAATTCAGCCAGAGTTGTTCGGCTTCAGCGGTTGGCAGCTTCGCGGGATAGAGTTTCGGGGCTGTGGTGCTCAGTGGCAGTTCGGGTTTGATATATGGCTGTCGATTCTGATTATGACGGAACAGGTATTTTCCGTTAGCATCATCACACCGAGTGACAAATTTATCATATTCGGCAACAATCTGTTTTTTTCGTTTGGGCCATTCTGCTCTGATTCTCGATAACTTATAGTCAAGCAGTTGCTGCCATAATTCTTCGGATGTTTCATTTTTAAGTTTCAATCCGAGCTTATCAATGAATGCAATTGCTGCTGCATCGCTGACCACCGCTTTCAGGCAGTTTACGATGGCATACATTTTTATCCGTTCATTAACCGAAAGCGGTTTACTATTCGGTTTTATTCCGTAAAGGTCGACCAAGGCAAAGTTGCTGTTTTCAGGGTTGTAAAGGATGTTGCCGGGGTGGAAATCGGGATGATAGCACCCGGAAGCAAAGAAGGTCTGAAGAAATGCACCAAACTGTTCCAGGAAGTGCGATGGGTTATTATTGCCATAAACAAATGAGGTTTTCCAGTAGTCCATGACGGTCACGGCATTCGGAAGTGCCCGGGTTATCAGCATGCTGTTACCCCCGCACTGTCCCCAGCCTAGATGTTCAACAACCGGAACCGAACATTTTTCCAGTTCCAGAGCTGTTTCAAATTCGACTTGAGCTTTTGGGCGCAGACGTCCGCGCAGTTTGTGCAGCAGTTTTTCAGGAGTATCAAGTTTGATAAAATAATCATTATAGCGAAAAACGGTTCTGACGGGGTTCCGTTTTACCGCATTGGATTCAGCAAGTCTCTGATAATCAGCAAACCATGAGTCTAGAATACCGGCTTCACGCAAAACCCAATGCCATTTCCCGCGCTGCTCTTTGAACATTTCAGTCTCCATGGAGTTTATTTCGTAGTAGAAATATGCTTAATTGCTGATATCCGTTATTCAGTGTCTGAACGTAAAAGGCCCCATTTATTTGGCATATTCAACTGAACGGGTTTCCCGGATAATAGTAACCTTGATCTGCCCCGGATAGGTCATTTCCCGTTCGACTCGTTGACAAATATCACGAGCGAGGACATGCGCTTCACCTTCATTGATTTTTCCCGGTTCGACGACAACCCGTACTTCGCGTCCGGCCTGCAGAGCAAAACAGTTAACTACCCCGCTGAAACTATGAGCGATATCTTCAAGTTGTTCGAGACGTTTCAGATAAAGCTCGGTTGTTTCACTACGGGCACCAGGGCGTGATGCACTGATGGCATCACAGGCGTTGACCAACACGGCATAAATACTGTTGGCTTCGACATCACCGTGATGTGATGCGACGGCATTTATAACATCTTTGGATTCGCCGTGTTTCTTCAGGATATCCGCGCCGATAACAGCATGAGAACCTTCGGTGTCATGGTCAACAGCTTTACCGATATCATGGAGCAGTCCGATCCGTTTAGCTTTCTGTTCGTCAAGACCGAGTTCTGAAGCTATCATGCCCATAAAGAACGCGCATTCCAGCGAGTGTTTAAGCACATTCTGGGAAAAACTGTATCTGAATTTTAGGCGACCGAGCAGTTTTACGACCTGCGGGGCAACACCGTGAATACCGGTTTCCAATACTGCCGCCTCGCCGGCTTCAAATATTTCTTCTTCAATTTCATCCGCTATTTTCGGGACGAGTTCTTCAATCCTGGTCGGATGAATTCTGCCATCAGCGATCAGACGTTCAAGCAGATGGTGGGCAATCTCTTTTCTCACTGGATCAAAACAGGATATAACCACTGCTTCAGGGGTATCATCAATCAGAATATTGACCCCGGTAGCCGCCTCGATCGCCCGGATATTACGGCCTTCACGACCAATGATTCTGCCTTTCATATCGTCGCTGGGCAATGGAATCGTTGACGCGGTCCGGTTTGAGGTTGAATCCGCGGCATAGCGCTGAATGGCATAACTTAAAATCCGTTTTGCTTCACGTTCAGCTTTTAATTTGGCTTCTTCCAAAATATCTCTAATCAGCAATCCTGATTCAGTTTTAACTTTGCCTTCAAGTTTTTCGAGCAGCATTTTCTTGGCACTTTCACGGTCAAGCAACGCAATACGTTCCAGTTCATCTATCTGCTCTGATATTTTTACCTGAAGTTCGTTTTCCTTACCAATTACTCGCTCCTGCAGATTTTTTAATTCAACTTCTTTGCGTTCGAGATTGGTCATTTTTGAGTCCAGTACGTCTGCCTTGCGTTCCAGATTTTCATCGCGCTGACTCAAACGTTTTTCATTATTCAACTGGTCTTGACGCCGCAGTTTCATCTCTTCTTCAAAATCTTCTTTGACCTTGATCAACTCAGCTTTTGCCGATACTTTTGCTTCACGTTGAATGTGTTCAGCCTCTTTCGCAGCATCATTTTTAATCCGTTCAGCCGAGTAAGATGCAGAATCTTTTCTGAATTTGCCGAGCAGTATAGTGATGCCAATACATATCGCACCACTGACAATGCTAGCTATTATGATTTGTTCCATGTTATCCATTTTCAATCTCCATGATTTATGCGGGTTACTCCCGCTTCTGTTATAATTATATCCAATCTGTAATCATGCTCGTCAACGGGCACTTTTACAGCTTTTTGGCATTCATAAAAAATTCCTATCGCCATTACATCAACCTGTGCTAACAAACGGTCATAAACCCCTTTGCCACGTCCAAGTCGACTTCCGGTCATATCAAATGCAACGCCCGGCAATAGCCAGGTCGTATCGTTCAAGTCATCATTTGTTGCTGACAATTCCGCTGCCGGCTCCATGATGCCATACTTACCGGTTTGCAGTGAGGCTGCATGCAATGGAGTTTCAACCATTTCATATTTTGCGTTGCTAGCTGCTGCAAAACGCGGCAGAAATATTTTTTTACCGTCCGCGGCAAGCTGCTGCAGTAACGGCATCAAATCCGGCTCGGAACCATCAGAAATATAGGCGGCAATTTTTCCGGCCTGCTTCAGTTCCGGCAGTTGTCGTAGCAATCGGCATATTTCGTTATCTGCCCTGTCGCGTTCAAGCTCACTCAGTTCGCGTCGCCGCTGTAAATATTTTTGTCTTGCCTCATGTTTGTTCATGGGCTTTTTCCCTGATAAAATCCCGACAGCTGTTCCAGTAGTCAATCCGCTGTTTGATCTTTTTTTCATAGCCTATTTCGATGGGCTGATAATAGGTTTTTTCAACTCCCAGGTAATCTTGGACAATAAAGCCGCCGGCAAAATCATGAGGATATTTATACTGCGATTTTTTGTCCGCTCCGGTTGCTGCTGCACCGCTCGTATGCGAATCACGCAAATGCATCGGCACCGGTAATACCCGTTCTTTTTTGACATCTTCCAAAGCCGCATTAACTGCTTTGTAGGCGGCATTGCTCTTGGGCGCGGTTGCGCAGTAAGTCACGGCCTGAGACAGAATAATTCGCGCCTCCGGCATGCCGATCATTTCAATTGCCTGCATTGCTGTAGTGGCAATCACTATGGCCTGCGGGTCTGCATTACCAATATCTTCCGAGGCAAAAATAACAATTCTTCTGGCGATAAAGCGAATATCTTCACCGGCATGAAGCATTTTTGCCAGCCAGTAGACCGCGGCATCCGGATCACTGCCGCGCATACTCTTAATAAACGCGCTGGCAGTATCATAATGGCCGTCAGCACCATAATTCAGTGACTTCTGCTGAATAGACTCTTCTGCCGTCGTCAGGTCAATAATTACAGTACCGTCTTTATCCGGGCTGGTCGTCAATACGGCAATCTCAAGTGCGTTATATGCTTTCCGTGCATCGCCTTCACAAACTCCGGCGAGAAACGCCAACGCTTCCTGCGCCAATTCGACCTTTGTTCCCCCAAATCCCCGTTCATCTTTCAAGGTTCGGCTTATCAATTCGGTAATATCCTGGCAGTCAAGCTGTTCAAGCTGAAAGACCAGAGACCTGGAGAGCAGTGCCCCGTTAACATAAAAAAATGGATTATGTGTTGTCGCTCCTACCAGTCTGATATTTCCATTTTCAACATCCGGTAGCAGTGCATCCTGCTGTGCCCGGTTAAAACGATGTATTTCATCAATAAAAATTGTTGTTTTGCGTCCGATATTATCTTTCAGTAAAATAGCGCCGGCAATCTCTTTTCTCAGGTCGCTGACTGATGATGTTACACCCGATAACCGGATAAAGACCGAATCGGTCTGTCGGGCAATCAGTTCAGCGAGGCTGGTTTTACCGCATCCCGGGGGGCCGGAGAGAATAATTGAGGTGAACTTATCCGCATCTACTGCACGGCGCAGTAATTTTCCTGGTGCCAGCAGATGTTTCTGTCCAGCATATTCGTCAAAAGAACGGGGGCGCATTCTTATTGCCAACGGCAATCCGTCACTGCAATTGTCAATCGTTGCAGCATCAGAACATTCCGAGGGAAGGCCAATTGCCAAATCCGGTTGTTTCATCATCAAATTCCCGGCAGCAAGACAGTGGAGGGTATTCAGGTATGTCTATTTTGTAAGTACAGGTCCTAGTTAAAATATATACTAAGATAAACTATTCCCGTCCCTGCAATAAGTGCAGAAACAGCTCTAACCCTAAAAATATTTCATAACATGCGTAAATTAATAATTAGGGCTCACTCAAAAATAAATTGGTGAGTTTCGCACCAGAAGCGGACTGCTGATCAAGACGCGAAAGTGTTTACATAGTAGAACTATATAAATATTTTCGTAATGCGGAACAGCTGTTCGCAGTCAAGCAAAAACTCCAAGTTATTTTTTTTGCGAGTCCTTAACGCAATACTTTAAACATACGTGTGAATAACCTATTGACTCGCAGCCAATGAGCTATTTATATATAAAAATGTGCCTGGAATTATATCCATTTGAGCTTTAAAGATGGCATATCCATAAAGTATGATATTCAGTTAAAATCCATCCATATAAAGCTTTTTATGCACATTAACAAATAATAGTATAGTACCTGAATTTTGTTTTAAAAGGAATTTAAACGTTTTTTATCACTTTAATCACACAATATTTGTTCAATGGAGCCTTTTCACTCAATAAATGCCCCTGTTTTACATAATTTTTAAAAGACGAGCTGAAAATGGTTCAATTGGCAATTCATTCCCTTGAATAGTTTTTTCAGGTAAAGTTAAACTTATCAATTGATGTGCTGATTCCAGTCGAACAAGGGTCGTGTTAAGGTCAATACCGAGATCTTTGATCATGTCGAGACTGCATTTTATGAATTCAAGAGCCTCTTTGTTACTGTGTTGACTGCCGGGACGTAATTCGCAGTTGAGCATATATCCATGAGTTCCGAGGTAGGCGAAAAAAAGTATCATCATGAAAAGGAGTAATGTCAGCATAACTGTTTTTACCGAGTGCAAACAACCCGGCAATCGTTTTAAGAATGCCGCTGTGCCTAATTCTACCAGTTTTTACCTTTGACATTTGCAAATGATCTACCTTTTTAAAACTTTTCAGACTGTTGAAGATACCGCCAATCGAATTGATTTCTTCATTACCCTGCTCTATCTTATATTACAATAATGAAAACTTTTGTACGCATGCGTGAACTGCTTTTGAATAACACTAAAATGGCAGAACAATTAAGAGAAATTGAAGATCTAATGGATACGCAGGAAATGAATACCATTATTATCATGGATAAACTGAGAGCATTGACTAATCCGGAACAGAAGAAAACACGAAAAATAGGCTTTGATAAGACAAATTCCAGTGAAGTATCGCATTAAGATGCTACGTTTACCTCGAGACTACGCCCGGGGGAAATGGCATCCTTTGGATGCAGGGAATAGTATGACGGCTGCTCCTGCACCGTCTTTTACCACGCACGAAGCGTGGTTACGCTCTTGCGGAGCAAATGTCAGTGCCCTACTATGCGTAAAGCTACGAAGGGCAGGCAGACATCTGGCTTACTTTTTTGACACAAACATAGATTATGTCGAAAGTTTTGTACATGTTAGGTGACAAGCAATTTATTTTTTGCCGATACAGTACATCCCGCCTAAAGTACGGATGTACATGCGGTTGCCGATAAACACCGGGCTGCTGCGGAACGGCGGCAGGCTGTTCTCGCCAATCAAACTTCCTGCAGCGTCAAGTTTTAGTACTGCAGTTCTGCCGTTGTCATTACTGATGAACAAAGTATTTCCGGCAATGGTCGGTGACGGATAATTGGTCCCTTTACCCAGTTTCATTTTGCGTTCGAAAAGTTTTTTGCCGGTTTTGAGATCCAGTGCGGTCAATTTACCGGCGCGGGTAATGCAATAGACAGTCTTGCCGTCGGTAACCGGTGAACCGTAATAACGGTCGGAGGTGATCGGCACTTCCCACAGCAGTTCAGTTGTTGCGCCTGCGTCAGCTTTTGCCGGTAACCGGTGGGCCCGAGCTTTGTCTTTATTGTAAGTGTAAACTATACCTTTATGGATCATTGCTGAATTGTACTGAAGCGATGGCAGCGATTTACTCAGCAGGACACCATCCGTCGCCCGGATTATTTCACCATTCGGGGTTATAATAACCTCTTTGTCACCGATAGTGGTGCCCAGCGGTGTTCCCCAACGATATTTTGATGGAACCTTCCAGATTTCTTTACCAGTCTGTGGATCAAGGGCGATAATGTGTTTGTAGGCGACAATAAATTTACCACCGGCAAAAACTGGTGAACTGCTGTAACCGAATTGGTTGGTCGGCTTTTCAATGACTTTCAGCCAAAGCCTTTTGCCGTCCGGCGTATAAGCGGCTGCCAGACCGGTACCGTAACAGGTATAGATATTTTTACCATCAGTGACCGGAGTCGGAGTCGAATACCCGGTTACTTTATGAATCTTCGGCATGAATTGAAACAGCGGAGCCAGTTTTTTCTCCAGTTCACGCCGCTGCTTTTTGAGTTCCCGTACTTTTTTACCGAGCTCTTTGTCCTTCCGGTTTTTTCTGTAGGCTCTTCGGGCTTTGTTATATTCACGGTCAATAGCCTTTTTCTGTGCTTTTACCGGTTGCAGTTGTTTGGTGATTTTTACCCGTTCAGCTCTTTGTTCCGAAGTGAGTATTTCGTCCTCTGAATTTGACTTTTCCCAGAGAATTTTGCCAGTCGCTGCATCAAGACAGACCAATTTGTCGATCTCCGAGCCTACGTAAAGTTTACCATTCAACATAATCGGCAGTGAGTTGCTGAACTTCGCCATCGGGGTTTTCCAGATAACGTTTTTCTCCTGCGACCACGCCATGACCGGCTTTGCATCGGGGTAAGCTCCTGTGCCATCGCCACGCCAACCGGCTTGCTGTTCAGCCGCGATAATAGGCAATGTCAAGGTCGTGAAAAGTCCAATGACAGTAGCGAGGAAAGCATATCGTTTAACAAACATAATCAATAATTCCTAAGTCTTAGGTTAATTAATAAAAATACAGCAGAGGCTAATGCAAGATGCACAACTCCGTTGGAGTTCACAACTTTAGTTGTGCTTAAATACCTATTTCTGCGCAGCGACAGATGAAATAATTTTTTATTGTATTAAAAGGCAGGCTGAAGCCTGTACTACAACAAAAGCGCATTAACATTAAAAATCGTATTTCACACAAGTCTAAGCTTATAATAATACAGCAAAATAGATGAAAAATCAATAGCCCTGTATTACTAACCGCTATTTTTATGTTTTTTTGCATGTTTTTATTTTTATGCAAACGTTAACTCGTTGACAGACAAAATATTTATAAAAAAATCATTCTGCTGTTAATTATTCTGCATTTGGCATGTGGAGAGACCGGGAAGATATAGCAGATCCGGCAATTTTTGTCAGGGAGCTTCGTAAAGGGAGAAAATTCTGATGATTTTCGATACAGATGTTATAATCTGGGCTCTGTGCGGTAATGAGAAGGCGGCGGCAAAGATTGACGCTGAATATGAATTGCATATTTCAGCAATAACCTATATGGAATTACTTAAAGGGGCACGAAATAAGCATGAACAAACCGCTATTAAACGATTCATCCATGATTTAGGATTTAAACTAATTCCTATTAATGCTAATATTTCACATCGGGCTATGATTTATATGGAAGAGTATGTTTTAAGCTCCGGCATAGATTTAGCTGATGCTTTAATTACTGCGACTGTCACCGAGAGTAATACAATTTTATGCACCGCCAACCATAAACATTATAAAGTTATTCCCAGCCTTGAAATTGATATTTTCAGACCGTGAACTCAACAAGCAGATCATTCGGCATCCACTCTAAGTCCGGATATGATATTACCTTTGGTGGCACTATATGCGGCAGTGACGATAAAGATAAGCGCAAAAATCCAAAGCACGCAGAGCAGCAAAATCATTTCAGCCCATGGTGGACTACCGGATGGTGAAAGCATTGCCGGAATAGCCGCCGCTGCCGCTGCAATCACCCCGGTCAACACTGCGCAGTCAAACAATATTATATGTTCAACAGTCAGCATAAAAGCGATCCGTCGCCGGGAAAATCCGGCTGAACGCAGCCAGGCCAGTTCACCGCGCCGTTCCAACAGGTTACGGCGCAGAATGATCGACAGTCCCAGGGTGCCGATAATCAAACCGATACCGCCAAGCGAAAGAAAAACCATCAGATAACTGTTCTGAATCGCCCCGAAGCGGTTCAGGCGCGATGCGCCGGTTTCAATATCCGGCCCCAACTTTGCCAGGCTGTAACTGATGGCAGTAGCCACCGCAGCTTCATTTGATGATTGTTCTACCAACAGCACCCGGTTACCGCTGATGTCCGGGAACATCCGGCGCAGGTTTGCCCGTGAAATCAGTACCGCACCTTGAAGAATTGAATTATTAAGTCCGGCGATAAACTTTAACTTGTAAATTTTACCGTTCGCACCGGGATAATCCAGAGTATCGCCAATTTTCAGCCCGAGGCTCCACAGAATAACATTCTGATCAGCAATTGCCGGAATCACCTCAGTATCGTTTTGTTGTAAACTGCTCCAGGTCGCGTCAGGGGTTTGAAAGCTGAAACGATCATCAAAAACTTCCGGCGGCACGCCCAGCAAACGTGGTCGCGTCACCCGGTTCAGATTCAGACACCCAGCCGCCCCGCCATCCATCATTGGCAATTGAACAAATAGGGAATTACTCCGTCCTTCACTACGCTCGAGCAACTGTTTTTCTTTCATTCGATGTTGAACGTTCGACGTTGAATGTTCGACGTTCCGGCGTAGCCAGCTTTGTTCAGTTGCTGGTATCTTCAGACGATAACGTTGTCTTCCGGCAGCAGAATTCAAGTTCCCTTTGACCGGAATCACGGTTTCAATATACCAGCCAAAACCACCGGTGCCGGATTTTTTTGAAGCGTCACTGCCACGGTTTTTAGTTCGATTGACACTCACTGCCAAAGTCAGAAAGATGCCGAGTGCCATAATGACCACCACTGCCATCGAACGCCTGAAATGACGGCTATTATTACGTAATGCGGTTGATAGTGTTGAAATTCCATGCCCTTTGAGCCATTCCGGCACTGACCGGATAATCACCCCACTCAGGCAGACCATACCGGCAAACAGCAATGCGGCAGCGCCGAAAAACGTTCCGACACCGGCATCAGCGGATTTTATGCCGATTAATATAATTACTGTTCCGGCTAAAAGTGCAATAATGCCAAAGCCAAGATAAAAGCGACTTCCGGTGTGGTGGAAATCTGTTTTAACCAGGCTCCCCTGTAAATCATTTGCCAGAACTTTGCGTAAGGCAAAAAACATTACCATTGCAATCACCGGAACAGTTATTCCTGCGCCAAGCAAAATAACTTGTGGGCCTGCATGCAGTGACACTTGGATCGACCCGGCAATACTGTTCCAAACGGTATTCAGCGCCCCGATAATCAGATAGCTGTAACCAAATGCGGCGACGATTCCGACCGCAATACCGGCAATCAACCCAACTCCTGCTTCAAGCATCAGTATCCGCCGTAAATGATGATTTGCGAAGCCCATGGCTTTAAGTACCGCAAACTCGCTGATTCGCTGTTCGAGATGCAATCGGTAGAGCAGACCTGAAAGGACAATCCCGGCAATAATGACAAAGAAACTCAAACCGAAAAACAGGCCGCTGAAATCTACCGCATTAGCCACGCCGTGGCGACCAATTGAATTTAAAGGCTGCCAACTGAACCCAAGCTCAGCTGGCGTTAAAGCCTGCAGCAGTGATTTCTCCAGATCTTTTTGCGTTAATAGAGCATTAGTATATTTGTTGCTTGCGTTATTATTTCTCTTGGTGCTTTGGCTGTGCAGTGATTTTTCTTTCATTCGATGTTCGACGTTCAGACTAAGCTGTTTTTTTTGCTTAATATCACTGAACCGTATCGCAGTAAGCTTGCCGAAGCGACAGCCCCAGAGTTTCTGCGCTCTGTCCAATGCGATAAACAGTTTCGGAGTGCCGCGATATTTGTTCCAGTAGGCTTCATCTTTGGCCCGGATCAACTTTAAGTTAATCGGAATGCCCGGATCCCAGTCATTGCAACTTGCGGCATTGGACATCCCGGGAAATTTCGGCATTAACTCCGGGGCATTGCTCACTGGAATAATAGCTTTCACCTTAAATGTCGCTGAATCCTCCTGAAGTTCACCGTTCGCCCCGAATTTATAATAGGCGATGGCAAAATCATCGCCGACTTTCAGTTTGAGATCATTCGCCAGCCAACTGTTAATCACGGCTTCACGGTTAGATGGAGCAATAGAGAGCGAGGGCGGTGCGACAACACCCGAGGAGGAACGACGTGGCTGTGTAGTCCTGCCCCCAAGCGACTTTACGCCAGTAACGAATGAATAGGGGGTCATTTTTCCATGTGCAGTAATAGAATTGGCAAAATAGCTGAAAATAGATTGTTCGTGAAGTTTGAGCGATGCTGCCGCTTTTACTACTGTGGGACTGATAAATACCCGGTCGGATTTCAGCTCAATTGCTCCATTGGGTAATTTTTTAAGGTTAAGACCATAATCAGCAAGTTTTAGTTTGTCATTCAGCCCCAATGGCGGTTTTGTGCCGCCATAGAGTAAAACATTTGCCCGGCCAGAACGACCGAGCCGCTCTGCCAGCCAGTCGCGATCGACAAAAACATTGGCTGGCGCCAGCTGGGTGTTTAACGGATTAAAGTCACTGAACGCTGCAGGAGAAATCTCTTCAACCACCTGCAACCGAAATCCAACACTGCTCGAATCACGGCTTGACCAAGCCGTATCACCGGGCATCAATGATGGTTTGAAACAGCGCACCGCGAAACCTTTTCCAGGTTTCAGTCCAGCCATAATTGCGGCAGTTCGATTTATCAGCGCCTCACCTGGAGCTGGAATTTTAACCATATTTTGCTGTGGAGCGAATTGAAAAAATGAACTCTCGACACCATACAAGTTGACCTTGATCGTTTGACCGTTATCGCCTGTCATATAAGCGGGAACCGAGATCAAAGCTGAACATGGACGTTCACTGGAATTACTGAGTCGCTGTCCAAGGTCGGCTTTAAACCAGCGTTCCGTTTGGAATAGAGCGTAGGTCACCTGTCCCAGCCGGTTGTTCATTGCGGTTTTCAGACTGTTTTTTACTGAAGTGCCAATCAGGAAAGCCCCACTGATAATCGCCGTGGTCAGCACGATTGCCAGAATAACCTGCAAAGTCTGACGGCGGTAGAAGCCAAGATTACGTTTAACCAGTGCCAGAGTATTAAAAGAGTCATGCATTAACTATTTCTCCCGCAATAAGCCTTCGGTCAGTTCGAATCGGCATTTCATTCTGGCAGCGGCTTCCAGTGAATGAGTCACCATCAGCAGAGCCATTGAATTATCGGTCAGCTGGTCAATTAAATCAAGCAACTCTAACGCGGTATGATGGTCAAGGGCGCCGGTCGGCTCGTCCGCCAGTAACAGTTCAGGCGAGTTTATCAATGCACGACAGACGGCGATCCGTTGACATTCTCCACCCGAAAGCTCACCGGGGAAATGATTCCGACGCTCATGAAGCCCGGCCATAGTCAGTAATTCTTCAGCCCGGTCAACCGTTGCGGCGGTCTCGCCGCCAATCGGTAACGTCGGTAATAGGACATTCTCCAGAGCGGTGCACTGCGGCAGGAGATGATGAGTCTGAAAAACAATACTGATCCGGCGCAATCTGAATTCATCAAGTGCCGTCTGTGAAAAGTCAGAAAGTGAATTTTGCCTGTAGAATATTTCTCCTGCATCAGGTCTATCCAGACAGCCGATCAAGTTAAGCAATGTACTTTTCCCGGAACCGGATGGTCCGGTTATCGCCACTCTGTCGCCGCTGTTCAATTGCAGCGAAACCCCTTTCAGCACTTCAACGCGCCCCGCTGGATGTTCATAGCCTTTACTAAGGTTAACTAATTCGAGCAATAAATCGTTATCCATAATATAGATACTCCGTAAAAATTAATTCATTGATAATAAAAAATACCTTTATCATGAGTTTATTTATATCACTGTTAATTCGTTTGCAATTAATTCAGCTTGTTTCAATACGGTTTCTGTCGCCAATTTTTGCATATCCGGCGGGTAGCCAAATTGTCTTAAAGTCCGTTTTATTATTACTTTCAATTTTGCTCTTACACTCTCTTTTATTGTCCAGTCAATTGATGCGTTTGCTTTTACTCTTTCAGTTAAGATTACTGCAAGTTCTCTTAATTTGTCTTTCTGCATCAATTCTTTTGCACTGTCATTGTCAGAAACTGCTGTATAAAAAGCATATTCAAAATCTGTCAAACCAAGTGATTTAGCTTCACTATCCATATTTACGATTTCCTTACTCAACTTAATGAGTTCGTCCATCACTTCGGCTGCTGTCAATATTTTATTGTGGTATTTTTTAATGGCGTTTTCAAGCATTTCCATTAATGACTTGCTTTTTACTAAATTCTTTTTTGAGCGAGATTTAATTTCATCATTCAAGAGTTTTTTCAACACTTCCAAAGCTACATTTTTATGTTCCATTCCTTTCAATTCCAAAAGGAACTCTTCAGAAAGAATAGAGATGTCAGGTTTCTTTATTCCTGCTGCATCAAAAATATCAATCACCTGTTCCGAGACCAACGCTTTGTCAATTACTTGACGAATGGTAGTTTCAATTTCTTCATCTGTTCTTCCTGCACCTGTACCGTCAAATTTTGCCAATCGTGCTTTTACTGCCTGAAAAAATGCAACTTCATCTTTTACATCCATTGCCTGTTCGTGGGGAATGGCAATAGCAAATGATTTTGAAAGTGCAGTTACTTCATTTATATATCTTTTCTTTCCATCTTCTAAACTTAAAATATGTTCTTCGGCTGAAAGAATCATTGTAAGTTTTTTAGAAGTTTCGGCTTCAAAATATTCTTCATAAGCAAAACCGTGAAACATATTTGAAACAACTTCTAATTTTTCCAACATTAGTTTAACCGCTTGTTCCTGCAAAATTGTTGGGTCTCCTTTTCCACCTGCATCAGAATAAAAAGAGAGTGCCTTTTTCAAGTCAGAAGCAATTCCAAGATAATCAACAACCAATCCACCAGGTTTATCTTTATAAACTCTGTTTACTCTTGCAATTGCTTGCATAAGATTATGACCTTTCATTGGCTTATCGATGTACAAAGTGTGCATACTTGGAGCGTCAAAACCTGTTAGCCACATATCACGAACAATAACCAATTTTAGTTCATCTTCTGTGTCTTTCATACGGTCTGCCAATGCTTTTCTTTGTTGCTTGGTTGTATGATGTTTGGCAATTTTAGGACCGTCAGAACTTGCCGAAGTCATTACAACTTTAATAACTCCTTTATCCAAATCATCGGAATGCCACTCAGGTTTTATTTTTATAATCTCATCGTAAAGGTCTGCTGCAATTCTTCTTGACATTGAAACAATCATTCCTTTCCCGTCAAAAACTTCTTGGCGTTGCTCGAAATGATAGACAATATCCTTTGCAATATTTTTAACTCGATTTTCACTTCCGATTAATGCTTCAAGTTGTGTCCACCGTTGATACGCACGGCCGTGCGTATCTTCATCTCCAAAATCTTCTTCCAATTCCTCAACAAGCTGTTTACCTTCTTCGCTTAAATTTACTTTTGCCAAACGACTTTCATAATAAATACGAACGGTTGCTCCGTCTTCAACGGCTTGGGCGATGTCGTAAACATCAATATAATTTCCAAAAACAGCAGGAGTATTTGTATCAGTACTTTCAATTGGCGTGCCTGTAAAACCAAGATAAGTTGCATTTGGCAAAGCATCACGCATATATTTTGCAAAACCGTATTTTATAGCTCCTGTTTCTTTGTCCAATTTAGCTTTAAACCCGTATTGTGTTCTGTGTGCTTCATCTGCAATAACAACAATATTTTCTCTTTCCGATAAAGTTTCGTAAATATTGCCATTGTCAGGTTGAAATTTTTGAATGGTTGAAAAAATAACTCCACCCGAAGCCACTTTTAATTTTTCTTTTAAATCTTCTCTGTTTTCAACTTGCTTTGGCTCTTGTCTTAAAAGTTGAGTTGATGCTGCAAATGTATCAAACAACTGGTCGTCCAAATCGTTACGGTCTGTTATTACCAAAATAGTTGGGTTATCCAAAGCCAAAACGATTTTACCGGTAAAGAAAACCATTGAAAGTGATTTGCCACTACCTTGAGTATGCCAAACAACACCCCCTTTTCTGTCGCCTTTGGGTTGTGTTTTAACTCCTGTTAATCCATAAGGTTCAGGTGGATGCATTATTTTATGCATCTGCTTTTGGGTCTCATTAAAAGGGTATAAAAAGATCCCTTTTTGTGTGTGTTTAACTGAAGATTTAAGTTTTTTATCTTTGAAAACTTCCGTGTGCCCTGTTGCTCTTAAAGTAGATTCTACGGCTCGGTTTACAGCATAATATTGATGATAGGCTGCAAGTTTTTTTACGGTTGATATACTTACAATTCCTGTTTTGGAATCTTCTTTTTTCTGCCTGTGCGTCGCACGCAGACAGGTTGATTTTTCAAAAACCACAAAATGACGAATTAAGTCCAGCAAAGTTTCTTTGTTGAGCATTCCGTTAATGAGCGTTTCTAATTCTGATACAAGTCCTTCATTCCAGGTTTTAGTGTTAGATTTTTTTGATGCCCGAAATTCAATTTCACTATCAAAATAGAAAAGGTTATTTCGCTTTGCTTCAATTTGTCTTTTAACCCATTTTCTCCCAAACCCTGTCTTTAATTCTTTTTCTCTTTTAATAGCTTCTTCTCGTAATGGAAATGTTTCGTAATGAACAATTTTGACAGGTTTATGATTTTTAGTCCAATTTGCCCCTTGACCAGATATGTGTTGTTCCCATCTTCCTATTAAATCAGACGTTTGACCAATATATAAACTACCATCTTCACATTCTATTACATAAGTATAGTATTTGTTGTAAAAAAACGGACTTCCGTCTGCTGATTTTCTGCCTGTGCGTTGCACGCAGACAGGCCAAGCCATAAAACGGGTTAATCCTGCGGATAAAGAACCTGCTTTGGCTTCTAATCCATCGGAAATAATCATTAAACCATTATAAGTAAAAAGGCTCGGAATAATCTCTTTGTAAGTCTGTAATTGTTTGAATGCCGATTTTACCGTTGCATTTTCATCAGCAGGATTTTTTAATTCAATAACTACTAAAGGAATACCGTTTACAAATAGAATTATATCTGGGCGTTTAGCCCCTCGGGCCCCTAAAGGGGATGAATCTTTTACAGTAAATTGATTGGCAACAATAAATTCGTTGTTTTCAGGTGTTTCAAAATCAATAAGCCAAACCAAATCGCCTCTTTGCTGTCCGTCTTTTTGGTATGAAACATTAATTCCCTCGGTAAGCATTCTGTGAAACACTTCGTTGTTGGCAAGTAATTCAGGAGAGTTTATGCGTTGAATTTCTTTTAATGATTCTTCTTGACTGTCAATTGGAACTTTGGGATTTATTCTTCGAATGGCATTTTGCAATCGTTCCGTAAGCAAAACATCTTCATAAGAATTTCTCTCCGGTCTTTCGCCATCGTGTGCAATATCAGGTGCATAAATATATTGATAGCCTAAACGCTCCAATAATTCTATTGTAAATTCTTCTATTGTATTTTCGGTTATTTTATTGCTCATAATTAACACCGTTTAAATTAAAATCAAAGGAATAAAGAAATGTCATCAGTTCATCTGCAAAATTTCTTACATCTTCTGAGTTATTGCTTGTAAAAATATGTGCATCAGGATTTAAACTGTTTCTGTAATTATGAAATTTTGATTTTGTTTGCTCATCAGTAAAAATTGCATTTATTATATTGTTTAAACTTGACAAATCATCATTCCGCTTTTTTGCTTCCTTTAATTCTTTTGCAAACACAGTAGGAATATACAAGTTCTCAATAAAAGGTCTTAAATCTGATTTTATGCAGTCTTGATGTTCTCGGTTTATAAACCCCATAATTTTAGAAAAAACTACTTCATAAGGACTATTAGTAAAAGTTTCTCTTATTTCATTTTTTAATAAGCTTGTTTTATTGTCTCTTTCAATCTTAATAAATTTAGTTTTTATTTCGCTATCCAATGTTTTTTCACAAAATATTTTTATAAAATTTGGATAGTGAGTAAGAACAATAATCTGACTAAGTGAATCAAGAGAATTTTTAAATAAAGTAATACTGCTTGATATTCTATTATCATCAAAACTTGTAATTGGGTCATCTAAAATTATAATAGTTTTAGTCTTTTCGTTTTCGTCCTTCAATTCAATTTTAGCCCAAAATATTGCAAGTGCCAAGGCTCTTCTGTCAGATTCACTAAAAACCGTTTTTAATTGATTGTCATTTAACTCTTTATTGTGAAATTTTACTTTTAATGAATAAACAGGTTTATATCCTCTACCTTCTGTTGCTTTTTTTAAAGTAAAGTTTTTGCTTCCCAATTTATTAAAAAGGCTATTGATTTTAGAAAAATATGTTGTCAAATAACCTGTTTGATTTTTCTCCAAGTCAGATTCAAGTTCACTAACATTTTTTTCTATTTTTTTTATTAAAGTTTTCTCTGAAAGATAGGTTTTACAACTTTCATCCTGTTCTAACCTTGCTGCTTTATATTGCAATCCTCTGATTTGAATTTCATATTTCTCAATCTGCACCTTTATTCCTTTGGTGTCTTTGTATTTTTGTTTAAAATCTTCAACAATTTGTACAATATTATCAATAATCTGACTTGCAGAATTACTCACATTTAAATAGGAATTTATTTGTGTTTTAAACTCATTGAATTCAACTAAATCAACTTTTTGATACGGCTTTTTGTTTTTTTGTGTTGATTTGTTTTTTATTGTTTCAGCTAATTGTTCTTTTTGTTGAAACAACAAGTCTTCATCTAATAAATTTATTTTTTCTTCTAATATTTGAAGTTGTGTTTGAAAAGTTTCATTAGTGATATAACTTTTATATTTTAATGATTGTGTTAATGCATTTTGTAAAACATTTTTATTGTTGAACTTTTGAAATTCATACTTTCGCTTATATTTCTCTAAGTTTTCTTCAATTGCTGTGATAAATTTTGAATATTCTTCATCAAAATATAAATCGTATGCACCCATTAGCTCTTTAGCATTTAGAAGAGATTGACCGCAAAAAGAGCAATTCTCACTTTGATTAGTTTTGCGGTTATTATTTCCAAATTCTATCCATTTTTCTGCTTCGTCTGTTTCTTTAAAATTTTCAGAGATGTGTTTTTCTAATTTTCTTAATACTTCATCTTTAATATCCTGATAATCATTCTGTAATAATTGGTTTACCTTTTCAATATTTGCTAAAATATTTATTTCAGGAGTTGTAAATTTCTGAACGTCAGGCAAATTCAAAATCTTATCAGGTTCTTCTAACTTCTTTTTTTCATCTGAAACAATTCTTGTGAGATTGTTAATTTGTGTTTTTATGTCTTCTATATTCAGGTTATCTGTAGGAAACGAAACAAATTTATTTATTTCGTTTTCAGTATTGTTTTTCACAAATACTGGTACTTTATTAATTAGGTTACGTCTTTTATCAGCTAATTTCTTTTTGTTACTTTCAATATCATTAGCTAATTCAACGCCCTTTTCTCCGAGAACAAACTGAGTAAAGTTTTCTTTATTTTCCCTCTCAATAGACAATCCTGTGAATAAGTTTCTATGTATAAATTCACTTCCGAAAATTTCTAAATACTTACTGATTTTATTGTTTTGCCAATTGTCATTTTGAAAAATTAAACTTTGTTCACTATTGTTTTCTTTTACTGAAATGTTTATTTTTTGTGATTGACTTAAAAAAGGAATAGTCTTTCTGTTAGAAATACTTGAGTTATTATCTTTTATTGATTGGAAAATGTCGGCAATTGTAGTTTTCCCGAACGTATTCAACCCATAAATAAAGGTTAGTTTATCAAACCTTATACTACCTCCATTTGCGAAATTTGCAAATGTTCCAACATTCTTTATTTCTTTTATGCTTGTAATTTCCATATCTATTCTTCGCTCTCAATAAATGCCTTGTATTCGTTTACATAAGCTTGTTTATCAGTATTAAATAATATTTCACTTGCAGGGTAGGAATAATCACCCATTGCAAATTCTCCAAATGAATCATCCCAAGATTCGTTAAACTCTTCTGCTTCCCAATAATTCAAAGTATCTTCTAATAATTTAGTAGAAGTTCTTTCTGTTTTAGTTTCAAAATTTCGGATTAAAAAAACTGATACTGTTTCAATAGTGTCAATTAAAAATTCTCGAGTAAAAATATCAACTTTACTATTTCTTTGTCTAATTTCCTCAAGTGATTTGCCGTGAGCTGTTGTTCCTATCTCATTTCTTAAATCACCAACATTCTGACCAATATTTGCAAGTGATTTTGAAATTTGAAAAACCATTGCAGAATTTGAAAAACCCATTGCATTAAAAGCTTGTTTCATCACTCCATTTATTGTAGAATTATCATTTAGAGTAACACCTTTTTGTTTACAAATCTCTTTGCCGATTGCTTCTATTAGAGCTTTTATATTTTCTAACGAATGGCTAAAATCAGATTCTATATGAGCCTCAATTCTTTCGATATACAAAGAAAGGTCTGACCAAAATCCATATTCTTTTATAACTTCTTTTAGCTTATTCATCTAATAAAACCTTAATTTCACCACTTACTAATTTTGGCAATAATGTTTCTCTCATTAAAACAAGCTTTTTAAAATGCTTATTATTTGAAATAATTTTATCAATTATTGGTGTTTGTATTTCTGATAATTCAATCATTTCATCATCTGACGGTACTAAAACCATAGCATTGTCTAAATCTCCTCTTTTTATATGCCCCATAGTGGTTGCGTGACTCGCTGAAATACTTATAAATTCATCTAAATGATGTTTACTCCACAAATAATAATACCATTGGGGAAATTCATCAGATGTAACTTTGAATAAATGTTGATTTAATATGCAAGCTTCACCATCCCAAATTTTAACCATTAATGAAGCAGACCAAGAAAAAATTATATCACCGTTTTTAATTAAATATTCAGGTTTAACATCTGTTGTACACCAGTCGCAATCTTCTGAAAAACCATTTCGTAATTGTTTTATCTTTAAAACGGGTAATTTATCAACATCATTCTTAGGTGGATATTTTTGACAGGCTAAGCCATTTAAAAAATTTGCGATACTGCTTAATGGTCTTTCTTCCCAATCCTCCTTAGCCTCCTCAACAAACCACTGTCTAAAAAGCGTTTTCGCCATTTGTTCAAGGGTTTTGTTTTGGCGGTGGAGCAGGTCTATTTTGTCGTCCAGACTGCTTAATACTTCGGCAATGGCACGTTGTTCGGTTGGCTCAGGTATCTCACTTATTAAACCTAAAATATCATTTTTAGAAATATTAGCTTGATTTGCACTCCCAGATGAATTGTTTGCCAAGTATCTGTGAGTTTCTTCATCTTTAAAAAAGTAATAGAAGAAATTTAAATCATTTTCGCCTTTAGTTATAATTTTTCCAACTCTTTGATTCAATAAAGCTTCTGTTTTCAATTTATACTTAGAAACATCACCTACAACTTGTGTTATTGCTTGTGGGTGATTGCCTGTCATAGCGATTAAAACATCACCAAAAGCAAGCTTATATTTTTCTAAGGAATTATCATATTGATGATAAACTACCTTTTCTAAATTAACATCACCGTTTGCAACATTTTTTATCTTAATTACTGGTAAACTTCCTTCTTTTTGATATTCAAGAAAGTTTTTCGATTTAAAAGCAAAACCACTTATTAAATCTAACACTTCTGATAACCTATATTCCTTCCACTCACTCATCGCCACCTCCAATTTTTCTTTCAATTTCTTCAATATTCGGAAGTGACGATTTATATTCATCGGGCAGATGTTTTGTAAGCATATATTCGCTAACTCCAATCGGTTTGGAAATATCTTTCAATGCGTATTCAACAATGGTTTTTTTCTTCTCTTTACAGATAAGAATACCGATTGTGGAATTGTCCTGTTCTGTTTTTAATTCGCCGTCAATTGCCGAAACATAAAAGTTTAATTTGCCGGCATACTCCGGCTTAAACTTACCGGTTTTAAGTTCAATCACAACATAAGAATGGAGTTTTGTATGATAAAAAAGCAGGTCAATATAAAAATCTTCATTATCAACGGTTAGTTTATATTGTTTGCCGATGTACGAAAAGCCCGAACCAAGCTCCAGCAAGAATTCTGTGATATTGGTTGTTAAAGCATCTTCAAGTTCTTTTTCATCATATCTTTCGCGCATTGTTAAAAAATCAAAGTTGTAAGGGTCTTTTAATATCTGATTAGCTAAATCGGAATCTGTGGCAGGCAGGCGTTTCTCAAAATTCGTAATTGCTTTGCCCGTTCTTTTATATAAACCGGATTCTATTTGATGAACTAAAACATTTCTCGACCAATTATTTTCAATGGTTTTCTGCACATAAAAAAGTGCTTCTTCTATAGATTTTGATTTTGTTATGATAACAATATTTTGTCCCCACGGTATTTGAAAAAGCAAACTTTCTTTTTCATCTTTTAATTGCGAAACAAGTTGTTTCGCAATTGAGATTTCTTGACACCAAAATAAATACCATCGTCTAATTATTTCTAAATTTCTCTTAGAAAACCCTTTTATATCAGGAAATTCGGCTTTTAAATCCTGACTTAACTGCTTTAAAAAACCATCACCCCATTTCGTTGATTTTTGTTTTTCTACAATTTGCTCGCCCATAAACCAATAGAGTTTCAGCATCTCAACATTAACAGAAACAGCGGCTTTTATTTGCGATTGCTGAATTTGTGATTTTATTTTTTCAATAAAATTCTTATAATCAGTAGTTGTAATTATTTCACTCATCGCCACCTCCGTTTTTAAGTTCAGCAATCATCTTCATCGCTTGCATATCCATTTTAGAAAAGGCAAACCATTTTTTGCCCAAATCTTTCAGGCTTGCTCCAAAGTGATAAACGGTGGTTTTGTCAATTATTAAAAAACGGTCGTGGGCTTTGGCGAATTTTTCTATCTCTATATTTTGGTGCTGTGCGTTGTGCTTTTCCAAATCCTGTTTCAAAACTTTTGTGATGTTTTTGGTGTAAATTGTAAGGGGTACATTTTTCTTTCGTTTGGTAAAAAGCTGCAAAACTGTTTCGTCAATATAATTATCAATTAGCAAAATAGAATTTTTAGCAGACTTAATTAAATCGGCAATAAAAACATAAGCATCAAAGACTTGCCCATCGTAAAATATACCTTGTTTGGGTTTTATGCTTTTGTCTTCAAGGGCTTTAAAGATTTGTTCAAAATTTTTATCGCTTTCTATTTGATATCCGATTTGTCTTTTTTCGATAGTGTCCAAACGATGAAAAATATCTGCATTAGTTGAAATAAACTTTTTCATTTCAACAAAAGCCTGCATAATTTGTATACTTACTTTTACGGCTGTTTCACTGCGAAGTACCGCAGAAAGCATAGCAACACCTTGCTCTGTAAAAACAAAGGGAGAATATCTCCTTCCACCATGTTTAGGTGTCGCATTATGCGATACCTTACTTGAGGTCACAAATTGTGACCTCAAGTTTAATACTTCATCTTCGGAAAGTTGAAATCTAAAACTATCAGGAAATCTATCAATATTTCTTTTTACTGCTTGATTAAATACTTTTGTCTCAACATTATATATTTTTGCCAAATCACTATCAAGCATTACTTGAACACCTCGAATAGTAAAAATTCGGGTTTGAATATTATCAATTTGTATTATTTCGTTTTTAGCACTCATAATAGTTTCCGCTTTAAAGTGGTCAAATTCGACCACTTATTTTTAATTCCCTCGAATTCGGGGGGGTAAACTTACTCATCTTTCAACCCTGTCTGCATGCCCTGCACAGGCAGGTCAATTTTAGCAAGGTTTTCGGTAATGCGTTTATTCAAAACAGTTTCCTCTTTTAACTGCTCTTCAAATTCTGCTTTCAGTTTTGTAAAGCGTTCGTTAAAATCAAAGTCATCTTCTTCATCAGCTAGGCCAACATATCGCCCGGGAGTTAAAACATAATCGAGTTCTTTTACTCGCTCAATACTTGCAGCATTACAAAAGCCTTTTACATCTTCATAATCTCCGTCAGGGTTTCGCCAGTTGTGGTATGTGTCGGCAATTAACTGTATATCTTCTTTTGAAAGTTCACGAGTTCTACGGTTTATCAAGTGCCCCATATTTCGGGCATCTATGAAAAGGATTTCACCCTCTCTTCCGTCTCTCCCAGAGGGAGAGAAACTTTTTGTTATTTTATTGAAAACATTTTCAGGGTTATTGAAAATATCTTCATTTTGAAATCTTAAAACTGTATTACCAATACTTGTTAAATAAGCATCTCTTTTTTTGTCTTTTAATTTTCGTTCCTCTGTATTGTGCACTTCCCCATCAAATTCGATAATTAATTTTTCTGAATGACAGTAAAAATCAACAACGTAACTCCCAATTTGATGTTGTCTTCTAAACTTAAGTCCAATAAACTTTTTATTTCTTACTAATTCCCAAAATAATTCTTCGGCTTTAGTCTGATTTTTTCGTAATTGTCTTGCTTCGTTAACCAATCCAGAAAAATCAAATCCACCTCTATAGTGAAATTTATTTCCCTCCCTTTGGGAGGGATTAAGGGAGGGCTTCACGCTTTTACGTGAAGTAAACCATAAAGAAGCAGGTATTTGAGTATTCAAAAACAGTTTGGCAGGAAGATTTACAATACAATCAACTAAACCTTCCTCAATCAACCTTTTTCTTATTTCTCCTTCTCCCGAAGTTTTGCTGGTCAGTGAACCCTTTGCCAATACAAAACCGGCTTGCCCGCTTGGTGCAAGATGATAGATAAAATGCTGTATCCAGGCATAGTTGGCGTTTCCTGTTGGTGGTGTTCCGTATTGCCAGCGTCCGTCTTTACGAAGTAAATCACCACTCCAATCACTCACATTAAAGGGTGGATTTGCAATGATGTAATCACATTTCAAATCTTTATGAGCATTATTTAAAAACGAGCCTTCATTGTTCCATTTTACTTGAGAACTATCCAAACCACGAATAGCAAGGTTCATCTTTGCCAGTCGCCAAGTTGTTTGGTTGCTTTCCTGTCCGTATATTGAAATGTCATTTATTTTTCCTTGGTGTTCAGTAACAAACTTTTCAGATTGGACGAACATTCCGCCACTACCACAACAAGGGTCAAAAACTCGTCCTTTGTATGGCTCTAACATTTTTACTAACAATTCAACAACACTTCTTGGAGTATAAAACTGTCCTCCCTTTTTCCCTTCAGCAAGGGCAAATTCTCCTAAGAAGTATTCAAAAACGTGACCAAGAATATCGGCACTTCTTGATTTGGCATCACCCAAAGCGATGTTTCCAATCATATCAATAAGTTCGCCCAAACTTGTAGGGTCAAGATTTTGTCTTGCATAAACTTTTGGTAAAACACCTTTTAATGATGGGTTTTCTTTTTCGATGGCGTCCATTGCTTCGTCAACAGTTTTCCCAATAGTCGGTTGCTTTGCTTTGGACAATAAGAAACTCCAGCGAGCATCTGTTGGTACGAAAAACACATTTTCAGCTTTGTATTCGTCCTTATCTTCGGGGTCGGCTCCTGCGTATTCGCCTTCTCCGGCTTTTAATTTTTCAAATAGTTCCTCGAAAGCATCAGATATATATTTTAAAAATATCAATCCAAGTACAACATGTTTGTATTCTGCTGCATCAATGTTTTTTCTCAATTTGTCAGCCGATTTCCAAAGTTGTTTTTCCAATGGTTCGTTTGTTCCATTGCCGTTTTTTTTCTTTGCCATTAATTATAGCTCCACTCTTTATTATTGTTTCTTTTATTATTATTTGCAATCATCCGATTTTCAATTCATTCGCTAATTGCTGCATTCGTTGCATTATGGGTGTAATTTTATTATTATTGACCGCAACTTCTCCAACTTGATATGCTAAATCACCCTCATTCATAACGAGAAATTTTTTGTGAGCTAGTTTAATGAACTCGTGAACCATTGGATTTTTATTCAAAGGGATACGAATATTATCGACCTGTTTTCCTGTGTATTTTATCTTTGGATCTGGAATAAAGAGGATAGTGTCTACATTAAGTGGATTAGGAGAGACATCTATCAGGTCTCCGTCTGGTGATTGCCATATAACATGAAATTCACCTTCCATCATGATGCCAGGAAGAAACCAGACGACCCACCCGAAACGCACGGCACCACCTGCACTTTTTATTTTGCGATCTACAACGGCAAAGCAATCGTGGATTTTGCTGTCTGGTTTGGGTATTACAGTAATATAAAATGCTTTGGCGTCAACGTGGATGCGTTTACACAGACGTCGTACCGGAGCAGTTATTTTTTCTGGAACGCGTGTTGTTCTCATCGTTTTCATATCAATAATTTATTCTATCGTTTCTAAATATCATCCTTGAAATGGATGCCGTATATGGGAAGATTTATCATCCTACCTAATGCAATTATCTTAACATAGTTGGCTTCAGTGAGTTTTCAAATGAAGTAACAGATGATAAAATGGAGTCATTATCTATTAAAATATTATTAACTGATTTTTTGTGATAACCCTGTTTGATTTAGATTCATCTTAGTCATAATGTGAGTGTGTTCATAACTTTTTTAATTTTTATCCGTTTCGGTAAAGATAGTTATTTTAATCTAATATGAAAACTGTTTATATAATTCCGGGTTCCGGCGGGACGCCTGCGTACCCGGGTTGTTTACTTTGTAAATGCGGTGATGTTGCCGTTGTTATCGGCAATGATTATTTTGTTGCCACAAATTGCGGGTGGCGCGGTGATTGCCGGACCGAGCTGGTAATTCCATATTTCTTTGCCGGTTGCTAGATCAAAAATATAGATAAAGCCATCTTTATCGGTAACTAATCCTCGTTTATCGGAAATTATCGGTCCGACTGCAATATCACCGGCAGTCTGGAATTCTGCTATTTTTTCCCCATCTACCCGGTTGAGAATATGCACCAGTCCATCACGATCACCGATTACGACAACTTCACGGTTGACCGCCGGTGAAGATAGAAATGCCGCATCAGCATCCGAAGCATAACTCCAGAGAATTTTATTTTCCCCATTGATGGCAAGAATTTTTTGTCCATAGAGCGCCACATAGGTGATTGAATCATAAATTGCCGGTGATGCCGGAATATATGATTTAAGTTTCAGTTTTAACTGTTCTTTACCGGAACCCGCGTCAATGGTGCGCAGATAACCGTCACAACCGCCGAAGACAATCCTGTTGTCCTCGACCGCAGGTGCGCCATTGATATAGTTGCCGGTCGGTACACTCCATAATTCTTTGCCGGTTTTCGCGTCCAGACAGTGCAGTTTGAAATCATAGCTGCCGAAAATGATCCGAAGTTGCCCCTGTTCCATAAAATAGTTGGCTGAACCGCTGATTTGACCTTCACATTTATAACGCCAGAGGAGCTTCCCGTCAGCCATTGACAACGCAAAAAACTCTCCAGACTGACTGCCGACATAACAGACCCCGGAAAGCAATAACGCAGATGCACTGATGCCGTCTGAAATTTTTTTCTGCCATACCGGTTTGCCGGTATGGAGCTCAAGACAGTAAAATGTTCCTTCAGTATCTCCAAAATAAATTCTGTTGTTGCTGAATACCGGTCCGGCATCGACCATCTCTTCAGCCCGGAAACGCCATGCCACTTTGGGGTTTTCAGGAATTGATTTCACATACCCGGTAAGCTGACGGTCGCCTCTGAAGATCGGCCATGCGGTACTGTTATATGATAATATTGGCGAACCTGCCGGTTCGGTTAACGGCTCATGGCAGTATAACAGCATCAAAGCGATCGCCGATATAAGCAGGACAAAAACAATTATAATTGTCATTTTTTTACTATTTTTCATTGATCCTCTTTGATAAAACAACCGGCTTTGCCGGAACTTTCTCAGACATAATAACAGGATTGACAAGATTACCACTTTGCTTGTTATTTAATCCTGTATATCCTGTTATCCTGTCTAAAATAGAGTTTTCGTTTCAGTCACGAAACAGTGCCCCGGTTGGGCAAACTTTTATGCATTCATCGGCAATGTTATCGAACAGTTTATCTTTGTCTATCCCAAATGGTGCTGACACGGTTAACCTTGCCCCCCGGTCACTGAAAACAGGACCTTGACCCGGTTTCAGGCGTTCGCCAACCGCGATACAGTTACCGCATTTGACACATTTGCCGACCTCGTAGCCGACTTCACCGTAATATACTCGGTCAAATTTGACTGAAGATTTACCGAAACGCTGTTGTTCTGCATCATATTCAGCGGCCAGTTGCCGCAGTTGACAATCATTCACGGCTCGACAATCACAGCGCAGGCAACGAGCCGCTTCACCGGTATCATCATTCGCATTTTTTCCTTCAAGCAAAATTGCCATATCCTCTTTGGTGACCAGACCAAAATGGTGATTGTAGGTTTTATATGTGCTGTTGCACTTCGCCGCTCGGAGATCGGCTCCCATTAGGTGCGGGACTCCCACATTTTGGGTAGACAGGTCAGCAATGATTTGGCGGATGGCTATTGGTTTGTCATGGCGACCACGTCGACAAGCCAGTTCACAGCCCCCGCGACAATCGGGACAGGTTTGTTGCGGATCAGGAATGCTTCTGAACAACAGCTCGGCAGCTTCTTTGTGCTTGGTCTGAACCAGTAGATGCAGCATCGTTGAAATATCAAGTCCATACGGACAGGCCAGTTGGCATGGTGCCAGGCAATCGCCACGATGTTCGTTCAGTAGCAGTTCGATAACGCCACGTCTAAATTCTATAACTGCCGAGCTTGATGTGGAGATTTTCATGCCAGCTTCGCAACGCGCGGCGCAGGCTGGGAGCATTCTGCTATTCTCACTATTTTGCACCGCGCATACCATGCATGAACCGGTCGATCCGCATGATTCGAGATAACATAGCGTCGGAATCGCAATACCGACGCTTTTTGCGGCGACCAGAATAGTTGCACCTGGAGCGACCTCTACAACTTTATCATCTATAGTTAATTTTATCATTATTCCACCTTGATTGCGTGTTCAGGACAAATATCGACACACGCATTGCATTTTTCACATTTTTCCTGATCGATAACATGTTTTTCCCACGGGGTAAAAGCAATAGCCCCGGCTCCGCAAGCCCTGGCGCATTGCGAACAGCCAATGCACCGGTCAGTTATCGTATAAGTTATCAGTTCACGGCATTTTCCCGCCGGACATCTACCTTGCAGATGCGCCTCATATTCTTCCCTGAAAAATTTAAGCGTAGAAAGTACCGGGTTAGGTGCGGTGCGCCCCAGGCCGCAGATAGAACCGGCCTGCACCAGCTGGGCAAGCTCTTCAAGCCGTTCAATATCCCCTGCTTTGCCCTGACCATGACACAAACCTTCAAGAATTTTCAGCATTTTTATGGTTCCAACCCGGCAACAGGTACATTTGCCACATGATTCCAGTGCGGTAAATGCGAGAAAATAGCGGGCAATGTCAACCATACAATCAGCATCATCCAGCACGACCATACCACCTGATCCCATAATAGCACCGGTTTCAGTCAATGCCTCATAATCAACCGGCAGATCACAGTGTGATGCCGGAACACAACCACCGGAGGGGCCGCCGACCTGAACTGCTTTCAAACGTCTGTTGTCCGGCACGCCACCCCCGATTTCATCAATGATCCGACGCAGAGACATGCCGATCGGCACTTCAATCAGACCACCACGGCGAATTTTTCCAGCCAACGCAAAAGTCTTGGTCCCGCGACTCAAGTCAGTGCCATGTCCGGCAAAAGCATCCGATTCGTGGCGCATAATCCAGGGAATTACGGCAAAAGTTTCAACATTATTTATCAGCGTCGGACAACCGTCAAACCCGCATTCCGAAGGATAGGGCGGACGAAAACTCGGAGTCCCGCGACGACCGTCAAGCGCGGCCAATAGCGCGGTTTCCTCGCCGCAGACAAAAGCACCTGCCCCTTCAACTACCTCTACTTTGAGTTCATAATCGGCATGATGACAATCCTCGACCGCTTTACGGATGCGTTTGACCGCCAGGGGATATTCCTCCCGCACATAGATAAAAGCCTGTTCAGCGCCAATGGCATGAGCGGCAATCATCATCCCTTCAAGGATCCGGAACGGAAACGATTCCAACAGCATACGATCCATAAATGCTCCAGGATCACCCTCATCCGCATTGCATACCAGATACTTGCGACCCCCCGTCGCGTCAGCAACCGTCTGCCATTTTTTACCGGTCGGATAACCACCCCCGCCACGGCCACGCAGACCTGAATAATTTATTTCATCAATCACCGCCTGCGGTGGCATGGCAAGTGCCTTTTTTAACCCGGCAAAGCCATTATGTTTAACGTACAGATCCATACAGCACGGATCAATCATCCCGCAATGTTCCGTGGCAATTCTGACTTGCGAAGCCAGATATGAACTGTCTTCCGCGTCACGTTTACCGGTTACCCGATAACGCCAGACTCTGGAATTATCGCCCAGAACTTTAGCGGCAAAACGGTTAAAGCCGGCGGCGACTTTTTTAATCAGTGACTGTGGAGCAAAATGGTGGAGTAAAATTGCGCTGACACTGTCCGGGTCGACAGATGCATAATTAAATTGATTCCCGTTACGATCCTTGATGCGCAGGAGCGGTGAACGATACGAAATACCGTCACAGCCAACTTCCAGCGGTCGAACCGGAAGATTAAATTCTCCGGCGCAACGGCGTAATTCGTCATACACCGCGCCGGCACCGGAAGCGGTACAACTTGAACAGAGACACAACCGTGCATCACCACTCCCGGCTTGCGGGGTTCCGGCATCAACCGCTTCGTGATCGTGGCGTGAGGCAAGAAAATCATGGATTACATTATCGACTCGGGCAGGTTCGACCCAACCGTAAATCACCTCATCAACCTGAACCGCCGGTGCCAGCATACAACAGCCCAGACAGGCCACTTTTTCGACAGTAAACAGCCCGTCCACATCGGTATCCTGGCCTTCCGGAATATTCAGATGATTGCGAAACGCCTCGTAAACTCTTTCGGCACCCTTGACATGACAAGCCGTGCCGATACAGACCCGGATCGAATGCCGTCCCGCCGGACGCAACCGGAAACGGTGATAGAATGTGGCAACTGAAGTGATTTCAGTCGGTGTAACCTCAGTTATCCCCGGTAATATTGCCAAAATTTCAGGTGATAAATAGTTGTATTTCTGCTGAATTGCCTGTAGCAGATGAATCAATGAACGTCGTGAGCGTCCATGTTTATCAACCAGTTTAATCAACTCTTTGCGCAGTAGGTCAGGAGTCATGGGGTCTGCTCCTTTTTACCGACACAATAGAGATATTGAACTCCGCGAATCCATAATCTGTTATTACCCGGTGCCGGGGTGGCAACTACCATTTCGCCGACCTTACAGGTGCGTTCAAGCATGAATTTTTTTGCGTCAGGCTTAATAATAAATGCTATGCCTTTTTTATCAATGACAATAATCCGGTCTCCGACCAGCAACGGTGAATTGTAAAAGCCATCTTCAAGTTCATGTTCCCAAAGCAGCTCACCGGTTTGCGCGTTGACACATTCAGCGATACCGCCGCTGGTAAAAATAAACATCATATTGCCGAATGCGACCGGCGATGAAACATCCGGCAGATCAATCTCATCATTTTCCCATAAAATTTCACCCTTAATCGGATCAATCGCGGCCGCAACCGCATTATCATTGGCAACCAATACCCGGCCACCGGCAAAGGTGGCTGAGGTGGCGACTTCACCACTCATACAATCTTCGCGCCAAAGCTGTTCCCCAGTTTCAAGGTCAAAACCCTCGACTGATTCACAGGTCAGAATTACGATCTGGTTACGTCCGGTTACTTCAATTTTAATTGGAGAAGACCAGGCAATAACCGCTTTGCGCTGTTTGCGCCAGAGTTCGCGGCCGGTTGCGGAATCAAAAGCCAAAAGCAGCTGGCGGCGTTCGTCATCATACTGAACAATCAATTTATCCGGAGTAGTTAAAAGTGAGCTGGAATAACCGTAGGGATTTTCAGGAACTCCGAGATTCTTGGACCAGACGCGATTTCCTGCGAAATCAACACAGACCAAATCTCCAGTAGCAAAGGCGGCAAAAATACGCTGCCCGTCAGTCGCCGGAGTTGAAGCCGCAAATCCGGTGTCATCGGCTACTTTCGGCAATTTTACCGGGCTGCCGGAAATACCGGAAGCACTATGCCGCCACAGCAGTTCACCGCTGTTCGCATTATAACAGTAAATTTCCCGCTCTTTTTTATCGCCACCAGTAACAAACAGTTTGTCATTCCAGACGACCGGCGAACTGTATCCCTGACGCGGCACTTTCACCTTCCAGAGCAGATTATGACCGGAAGGAATATCCCAGTCGGTAAAAAGTTTTCGGCCCGGAGCAATACCACTGGCATCAGGGCCTCTAAAACAGGGCCAGTTAGCATAAAATTCTTCAGCTGAAACTTTCCGTTCCGGCAGCGGAACTGCGATCTTTTTATCGTCATTGCCAATATCATAAATAAACGCCACCGCCAGCGCGCCGATAAACAGACCGCCACCGGTTAACGCCAGAGCTATGAGTAGCCCTGTGCGTTTGGGTTCCGTCACGCCCAGACATGATTTTTCATCAACCCGTTTTTTCGCGGTCAAACCAAGCAGAATAAAGGCGACCAGCAACACCCCGCCAGCACCAAGCAACAGTAAGCCGCCAGTACGGAGTTGGTTCTGACCGGTAAACCAGGCCCGCCGAGTTAACAGATCAAGTTCTCTGATTTGCGTCCTCAGAACATCATTTTTTCGATCCGCACTCAATTCTGTCCTGAGACTGGGCAGCAATGTTGAAGATTCAGGTGAAATCTTTTTCAACTGAATATATTGCATAACCATTATCACCGCCACAATAATCATAAAAACCACAGTAACTTTTGCCACAATTGTTACCGTCTGACGTAATAATTTTCTATTTTCAGTTTTCACTAACATCCCCCGACTGCGTTCCCAGGGCGTGGTTGCAGACGGGACGCCTGCGGTTCCGGGGAGTTACCTGTGGTTCCATTCTTATTTATTTTTAATTCACGGGGACAATATGCGTAGCAACGCGAACAGCAGACACAATTCATCCTGTCAGGGATAAAGTCCTGATTGCGGCGGCGACGGCTGGCGGCGATTAAACTACCGGCAATTATCAGTCCACTCCAGGCTCCGAATAGCATCCAGCCAATTTTCAGCTTATATTTACGCTGTTGTACTCTAATAGCTAGATCTTTAACCGGAGTGCCGGTCGCTAAAAACGCGCTGACGGCTTCATTCTCTACATTACCGGCTTTGATATTGCGTAAGAGAGTAATCTGCGAGTCCAATGCCGTGGCTGGTTTTGCCAACAGGTATCCGGCAATGATTCCAATTGCGATAATGCCGGGTGTAATCGCCAACAGCCATTGAATACGATGTACCGCCGCGAAGCCCGGTTCAGAATATTTTCGCGGGCGTGGCGGAATAATCACATCTGAAGGACAGGCCTGTTCGCACAGCCGGCACTTTATACATTCATCAGGCGTGATCGAAACCTGACGCGCTGAAAAAAATGCTGCTGCTTTTAACAACACACCATAAGGACAGATATAACGACAGTATGGACGCGCAATAAATATGCTTAAAATGACAATAAATCCTCCGGCACCCAACATAAAAACTGACCCGGATAATCTGAATAAACTGACAAATGGATCCCATGAGCAGATAATAAAGCCAAGCCCGCAAAAAGCGAATAACACCGCTGCACCAAGATATAATGGTGGAATCAGGCGCAATACCCGGTCCAGGGTTTTCGGGACTCGCAACGGCCGCACCAGCACCAATTCCTGTAACGCTCCCATTGGACAGGCCGCGCCACAGAAAAGGCGGCCGAAAAAGAGCGCTGTAAGCAGTGGCAATACAAAGAAACCAAGTACTGGCAATGAGAGTGCAAAACCCGCATCCGCCAGTGCCGCCGTCACATTCTGAATAGAACCGATGGCACAGACACAGCCTTCACGGAAAAAACCGAAAAATGCCAGCGAAAAGACAATCAGCACTGTCTGAATTCGGCGCGAACGCCATTTATATACCGCATAACCGGTCAGAATCATCACCAGCAATAAAAGCCCCAGTGCTAAATAGGGCATCCATTCAGCTGTCGGCAACGGCTGTTGAAGAATCGGGCTCTCGTAGCCGGAGGTAAATTCCGGTTTGGGAAACCGGAACTCTGTCGCAATCAGCAGCATGCCGCTGAAAAAAAGTACGGTTATTATAAATAATTTTGTCATATAATTTTCCAAGGTAACCTAGGCGTTCCCGTCTAATCTACTTAGTTTTATCCTTTCAATAAATAGGTCTGTTTGACCGGCACCCGTTTAAAAGCACCGGCTGGACAAACTTCAGCAATCGCACAGCTATTGCAATTTGTACAGCGATCATGCCGAACCTGAATAAACAATGAACCATTCCCGAAAGCATCACAGCCCTTTACGCATTTAGCACAACCTATGCAACGCTCTTCAATGATTGTATATTCAAAATAGGGATCTTCAATAAAAGTTCGTTTGATTGCGGCTGTGGGACACAACTGATTTTCCGCAGCGGTATCCAATTTTGACGGTTTTTCGATATAATAACCGCTGCAAAGGTCACAATACCCGCAAATCGCATAGGCATGAACACATTTAACCGCTGAAGGTATCAGAACGCAAGCCGTGGCACAGCGTCCGCACTGAATACATTTTTCCGGGTCAAGCTGCCAGACGGTATCGTGTTGTTTTTTGCGTTTAAGCCATGGCAGGCAACATGCCACCAGCACCGCAAACGCAGTCCAACGTAGAAAAGTCCGCCGTTTTTTATCAACATGTTCTTCACTCATTATCAGACCTCCGACCGGTGACCCTGCGGAATGAGATGGCAGCGGGCAGACCGCATGATTTTTTACTTGGACACTGTTTGCAATAACCATTACTGGAACTGCATGTATGGGGGTTTCCTTTACCTCGCTGCAACAGCCAGAACGCACCGCCACCAATTGCTCCGGCTATCAGGTAGCGCGGTGATGATAATAGAAAATCACGTCTTGATATTGGTTTCATATCTACTCCTGCCCTTTGTTACGGGCATAAATATCAATCTTGTTCCCGAAGCCGTCAAGAATGGCAACCCTGTCTCCCGGTAATATCGCTAAATCATACCTGAATACACCTTGAGCAAAATCACTTTCAGGTACAACACTATTAATCACTTTGCCTGAAGGGGCAAACAGGCGTGAACGCACAAGCCCTTTCTCCAAAGTAACAAACCGGTCTCCTGAAAGTACTCCCAAATAGGCCGGATTGCAACAACCCAACATGGTTTTTGCGGGTACCGGATCCCATAATGCCTTGAATTTTCCTGTGGCAGAATAATTTTCAACGCGGTGACGTCCGGGATTAACCACCCAAATGCCACCGTTACCATCGGGTGCAAGATCAAAATATGGACTAGGAATAATAAAAGTTTCACCTTCAACGCCGCCAGTCTCCCAGATTTTTCTGCCATCGACAGTATAACAATAGACTTTGCGGTTACCGGCGTCGGCAATGAATAAGAATGAGACTGCGGGCGGGACGCCCGCATTCCCAGCCATAGTAGCATAGGCGTCTTGTCTGTGGCTTTTTTGCAGGCGAGACGCCTGCGGTTCCGGGGTTTTACCTGTAGTTCCAGAGGTAATGGCTAATGCTGTTATTCTGGTGCGTGAATCAAATTCGGGCCATTTTATTAATTTTTTGCCAGCTATTTTTATAATCTGGCGTGGCAGGGCGGCATAAATAATATCTTTATCTGAGGTTAGAGCGACAATCCCCCCCCGCAAAACAATTGATACCCGTTTTTTCCCGTTCATATCATAGAACGTAATGCCATCATCATCACCGACCAACAGTGTTCCATCAGCTTTAACTGCAAGGGTATGAGCTGTTTCAGTTGAAATATTAATTGTATTGATTTTCTGCCAGGCGCGTGGTTTGTCCTGGGGTTTGACACTTATCGGCATCGAGATATCACTTTGGGTGGTTTCGTCAGGAGTTAACAGGAACATCACAACCGCGACCAGTAAAACAAGATTCCCGGCCAATACTGCCGCAATTATTAAATTTTTCCGCAATTTTTTATTCATTTTTCACCTCTCAAGTTAAGACAAGCCATTGATGTTGAATCACGCACCAGCATGTAACCATCAGCTAGCGCAATCGGCCCCCAGGCATCATGACCGTTAAGCACCCTGCTACGGCCGAGAATATTACATTTATCGCCGGATATTTTAATCATCGTCAGCGTTCCGCGATCATCCAGAATGTAAAATTTACCGTCTGCTTTGATGAACGGGCCCAGGCCAAAGCGCAACTCCCGCGGACCGGTAATTTTGAATTCTGCCACATTGTTCGGGTCGCAACCGACAAACAACATTCGCCGTGCCCCCGCATCTTTGGGCATGATGCCCCACAATATCCCAGCACTCCAGATTGCCGACTGTTGTTCCAACGCCAACCCTTGACGGGGACGGTAACGGTTAAGTTCCTCCACTTTATATTTACCATTCTGATACGATACCCGGATCGTCATACTGCCCGCACCGTAACCGGCGGTAAGAAAGATCAGACCGTTATCCATAATTACCGGCGACGGAGCGATTACTGACGGCGCCCATTTTGACATTTTCCACAATACTTTGCCCCGATCTGCGAGTTCAGCGGAGACTCCGACTACGCCACCGAGCGAACTGTAAACATACATACGGCGACCGTTTAACGTCATTGGCATAATCGAAGCATGTGACATATTCCACCCGTCGGGGTTGGGCGTCTGCCACAATACCTTGCCATCGACTGCGTTCACTCCTATCAACAAAGCATCCTTGCCGCCGGGAGCAAGCACCACCGTTGAACCGTCAATCAACGGACACTGACCGGTATACCACTGCGGCACTTCAGTCCCGTATTCCCGCACTAAATCCTTGCCCCAGAGCAATTCACCGCTATCGGTCCGTACGCACATGACCTGGCATTTCGGGCCCATCGTCACCACATAATCAGCGGTTACCGCCGGAATTGTCCGTGAACGCCCATGATTGCGTTTGACCTTTATCTTATACCAGCGCCGCCAGAGTTCATGCCCGTCACGCAGCGAAAAACAACGCAGCGCGTCGGCCTGCTCATCCTCAAGATAATCAAGCACATAGACCTTCCCCTGATAAATAACTGGTGCGGCATGTCCCTCGCCAAGTTTTTTACGCCAGATGACTTGCGGTCCTTTTTTTGGCCAGCGATCCAACAGTTTAATCCCGTCCCGGGAGATATTTGAAAAGTCTTTGCCGCGAAAACGGGGCCATTCACCGGTCAGTGATTTATCATATTCATTATCAAAGCGTTTAAAAAATTCACCGATAGCTATTTTTTCTATCCGATTGCGGGCTCCGGGCGGAACATTGTCCATTCCCGGCATACTGGCAATCACCGCAGACGGAGGCCGTCCGAGCCACCAGATCAACGCTCCAATCGCACAGATCAGCGTAATAAGTAAAGTTAAAAATTTTATAATAAAAGCTTTCATAAAATATTACAGACCTTCGTCTGACTTTTCCGTTGCGCGGTATGTTAATTATAAATATACTTTCTTAGTATACAACCGTCCCGCCCAGCATCAAGTTGTATTTATCCGCAAAAAGATAAAAAGACTTATATTAAGACCATAATAAAAACCATAAAGGAGGTCATTGTGCAACATGTTTTAGCCGATTATACCGCTAGTATTTCAGAATTGAAAAAAAATCCCAGTGCTTTGATTTCAAATGCACATGGTGCCCCAATTGCGATTTTAAATCACAATACACCCACGGCATATCTTATTCCGGCAAAAGTATATGAAAAAATCATGGAAACTTTTGATGATTTTGATTTGAAAAATACCGTATCTCAAAGATTAAATGATCTTGATCAAGCTGTTGAGGTCGATTTTGAAACCTTATAAACTCAAGTTTTTGCCAATCGTATTAAAAGAAATGCCGTCTTCAAAATCATAAAATCCAGCATCAATTGCTCTAGTCAATATTTTCGCAAAATCAGAATTCCTGATCTATTTGAATATTTAAGCTCAAACAGCAAAAATATGCGGAAATAGGAATTGATCAAGAGGTATTGTGTCTTTATTTATCAAAATAATGAATGGGATTTTATTGCAAAAAAATCGAGAAAAACAGGCTTTGGGGCTTGACCAACGGGCTCATAGAAGGAGCGACCTCCCGGTCGCGAACTGTTTTGGTGTCAGCTCTAATTCTTGCAAGTTAGGAATTCTGAAGTTCGCGACGAGAACGTCGCTCCCACATTGCAGCCCATTCCCGAGGGAATTCTATTTGGACTTTTTATTTTTATGGTGTTAGTTCTGATGAACATAACCGGCTCCGCCGGAACTTAAAACAGTAGTCGGGAACTACGGCAGAGTGATAAACTTCTCAAGTGCCGCATCCCAGGCTGTTTTATATTCCGGGTCCGGCATATACTCGTCCAGCTCGAACGAGGTTTTCACCAGCTCACGCCCCGCCTCAAGTCCCGCAAGCGAACCTTCAGCAATGGCCTGTCCAATAATGTTACCGATGGCGGTTGCCTCAACTGGACCGGCGACAACCGGAATTCCGAGGCAATCGGCACTAAGCTGCATCAGCATGCGATCCTTGGTGCCGCCACCGACAATATTCAAACACTGATAACATTCTTCGACCAGTTGCTGCATCTGTTCAAGTTTCATTCTGAAACATAGCACCAGTGAATCATAAACAGAGCGTAACAATGTACCGTCATCAGTAATCTCCCCCTGTCCGGTTTCACGGCAATAGGCTATAACAGCATTTTTCATATCATCCGGTGCCAGAAAACTGGAATGGTTGGGGTTGACTATAAACTGCAAAGGCTTGGCTGCTTGCGCCAGTTTTTCCATTTCCATAAATGAGATATTACGCCCGGCAGCGTTCCAGTTGCGACGAATTTCCTGAAACAACCAGCTACCCATGATATTGCTGAGGAAACGAATCTTCCCACCGACTCCGCCTTCATTGGTGAATGACGCTTTTCTGGCGGCATCGACCAGTAATGGTTTATCGGTTTCGGCACCGAGCAGAGCCCAGGTTCCGCAACTCAAATATGCCCATGCCCGATCATTAGGTGCCGGAACTGCCGCAACCGCGGAAGCGGTATCATGAGCTCCGACTTTGACGACTGGAATCGCACTGCAGCCAAGTTCCTGTTGAATTTCTGGCGTAAGTGTCCCTGCCTGGGTGCATGAATCAACTATTTCAGGTAGAATATCCTGTGGAATCCCAAGTTTTGTCAATATTTTTTCCGACCACTTGCCGGTGACCGCATTGAGCATATTAGAGGTTGACGCAATAGAGTATTCGCAACTCTCAACTCCACAGAGCATATAGGTTAACGCATCAGGCATAAACAACAGAGTAGAACCGGTAAAATCTTCAGGATGAGCTTGCTTATGAGCATAAAGCTGGTAGACGGTGTTAAGCTGCATCAACTGAATTCCAGCTTCGCCGTACAGCTCTTCTTCAGTGATAAGCGAGAACACCTCTTCAGGCACCCCGTCAGTCCGTGAGTCACGATAATGGTATGGCAGTCTGACCGCCTCTCCGGCTTGATTAAACAGCACATAATCCACCCCCCAGGTATCAATGGCAATACTGCTAATTTCAGGTGCAATAGCCAGAGCCTTACGCAATCCAGTTTTTATTTCTTCGCATAATGCCGGAAAATCCCAGTAAAGGGTGCCATCGCCTTCCACTGAACCGTTGACAAAACGATGCACTTCGTCCAGATGAAGTTTGCCATCGGTAATTTTGCCAATAATAGCCCGTCCGCTTGACGCGCCTAAATCAAATGCCAAATAAGTATGTGTCATCTTTGCTCCGTATGTTGTACCCGTAACAGGTAATTTAGTATATTTACCTACTAGGAAATTGTATTTAGTCTAAATTTATACCCCGGATGGTTTACATGCAATCCCTACCATGATTTTTTTACCAGAATCATTAAAAAAAGTTAACCGCGTTACTAGAGCGTAGCGACAGACGGAGTAATCTAACAAATTGAACGAATCAAAGAAAGGTATTTTCTACCACAGAGCACACAGGGTACACAGAGCAAAACGACAGGGAATGCTTATCTTTTTTTGTTTATACAAAAAAAGATAAGCATTGGTATTCCGTAAAAAACTCTGTGCTCTCTGTGTGCTCTGTGGTGAATATTTTTTATTTATCCACCATAGGTGATATCCAAATCCAGGTTATATGACGCACTGTTGATCTTTTTACCCGGGATAACCTCAGCGTAATAAATCCCGGTATCGACCATTTCTGAAATAAGCTCATCAACATTATTTTTGGTTATGGCTTTGACACTACGATGTTACTGGGCCGTAGTGGATGTCTTTGATTGAAAAAGCCGGTGGGGGTAACTTTTCATTGCCGAGGAACATTTCAACCAGTTGCCCAGCATCGTTGCGGTGGGCTTCGTCCAGCCAGTAGATTTTCATCCCTTCGCGCTCCATTTTTCTGAACCAGATATCCTGGCGTTTGGCAAATTGACGGATTTTGATAAATAGCTTTTCACGCATTTCAGCTAGTGATAGTTTGCCCTGAAGATGCAACGCGACATAACGGTATTCGAGCCCGAGAAATTCCAGCCGTTCCCATGATACCCCATTGCGCTGGAGCTGTTCGACCTCTGCGATCATACCGCTTGCAAGTCGGGAATCAAGGCGTTCTTCAATGCGGCGGTGAACATCACGGCGGTGATAATAAACCCCGATGACCAGCGGTTCAATAGCTGCGCCAATTGGGTTTACCTGTCTGCTTTGTCCGGTGCTCATTTCCAGAGCCCGCAGCAGCCGGGTAGGATTCCCTTTATCTTTTAGTTTTTCATAAGCATCTGGTGCTTGCTGTTTCAGTAACGCGGCAAGTTCTTCAGCCGGTTTGCCGCGCAATAATGACCGCATCGCCTGGTCTGGTGGTGGTCCGGGAAGGGTATAACTAGCGAGCAGGGCATTAAGATAGAGCGCAGTACCGCCGCAGAAGATTGGCAGATGTGAATTTTTGATAATCTGCGCCAACGCAACTTCTGCATCACGGCAGTATTCCATCAGATTATATTCATGATCGGGTTCCGCGATATCAAGCAGATGATAGGGGATAGTTCTGCCGTTACGACAGTATTCATCCAGGTCTTTACCACTGCCAATATCGAGGCCGCGATAGACCTGTCGAGAATCGACACTGATTATTTCACAGTCAAACTGCTCGGCCAAATCTATTGCCAAAGCGGTTTTACCGGTCGCGGTCGGACCGGTGATAATGATAACTTTGTTTTTTTCACTCATGATATTTTATGACTTTAGGATCAGCTCAAAAACAGATTGGATAGTTTCGCGTCGGATGCGGACTGCTGATTAAGGCACGAAAGTCTTTACATAGTAGAACTATATAAATATTTTCGTAACGCAGAGCAGCTGTTTGCAATCAAGCGAAAAATCCAACCTGTTTTTTTGTGAGTCCTTACTGGCATTATTACAAAAAGATTATACATTAATATAATGCCCGGTTTGCAGGAAATAAACCGCTAAACTTTAAACACTTTAATATTGTAGCACATAGATATGGAAAAACAACGTACACTGAAGAAAACTGCCGTTCTGTCCGGTATCGCTTTACACACTGGAGCCCGGGCAACCCTGCGTATTCAACCGGCTGATGCCGATTCTGGAATTCGTTTCCGACGCATTGATCTCCCGGGACAGCCTGAAGTCACGGCATTGGCATCAAATGTGGTTGATGTCAGACGCGGCACGACGATCGCCTCCGGCAATGCTGTCGTTTATACAGTTGAACACATTATGGCGGCACTGCATGCCTGTCAGATTGACAATGCAGTAGTGGAGATGGATGGTCAGGAAGCACCAATTGTTGATGGCAGTGCTCTGCCATATTTGGAAATGATTATTGAAGCCGGTATTATTGAACAGGATGCCGAGGCAAAATACTGGACGGCCAAAGCCCCGATTGTGGTTGATGAGGGTGATACCAAGATGGTCATATATCCCAGTGATAAGCTGGAAGTCAGCTGTCTTACTTCATTCAGCGGCGTTCCTTATGACCCGCAATACTTTTCATTAACAGTAACCCAGGAAAGCTTCAGGGAACAGATTGCATCGGCCCGGACATTTGTTGCCTACCGTGATCTGGAACAACTGCTGGCAATGGGACTGGTTAAAGGCGGCAGCCTGGACAGTGCGGCAATAATTCATGACGGCGCGATTATCTGTAAAGATGGCTTGCGGTTTAAAAATGAGATTGTCCGGCATAAAATGCTGGATATCATCGGTGATATATTTTTGGTCGGCTGCCGAGTCAAGGCATCAATTATCGCGATAAAACCCGGACATCCGGTGAATGTAAAACTGGCTGGAGCAATGTTAGAAGCTAGAAGTTGAGATGAAGGCGGAACTAAAAATAGTAACCGTTAAGCTTGAGTTTCTAGCTGAATGTACATACAGGAATGTTAAAAATGACAGTGCCACGTGACTTACAGGAGCATCTGTCTTACTGGGCTAAAGCACATAACCGGGTTCTTTCAGGTGTCGCTTCGCTCGACAACGCCGGAACTGAAAAAAGTTAAAATAATAACTATAATAAAATTATGGAGCTAGAAAAATGAGTAAACTATTTGGAATTAAAGAGATAAAAGAGCAAGTACCTTATCGTTATCCGATGCTGATGGTTGACCGAATAGAAATGGTAAGTGAAACTCAATACATCGGGCTCAAAAACCTGAGCATTAATGAAATATTTTTTCAGGGCCACTTCCCTAATCATCCCATCATGCCGGGCGTACTTCAGGTCGAAGCTATGAAACAGGTAGCTCATTTTGCGGTAAATGATCAAATAAATCCATCGGGCGAAGATGAGGTTTATGCCAGATTAATCGAACGGGTCAAATTCCGTAAACCTACTAATCCGGGTGATCGGCTTAAAATAGAAATCGAAGTTACTAATATTGCTGATGACGAGGCTTTTGTTACTGCGAAAACCAGTACTAATGCCGGGGTGACCTGTCAGTCAAAAATGGTTCTGGCAACCCGCAAAAAGACGGGGCCGCAAACTATGCCGGAGCTCTATAATGAATTTGACAAAAATGATGACATTCCGATGGATAGTGTTAAAATTATGTCGATCATTCCGCACCGTTATCCTTTCCTGTTAATTGATAATATTGTCAAAATTGATGGAGCTGATGTTACCGCGGTAAAAAATCTTTCATACAATGAAGAGTTTTTCCAAGGTTACTATCCTGATTATCCGGTCTTGCCGGAATCCCTACAGGCCGAAATGATTGCTCAAGTTGGTTGCACGGCAGTTTTGGCACGCCCGGAAAATAAAAACAAAATAGGCTATTTCATGTCAATTGACAAAGCTGAATATTTCAGCCCGGTATTCCCCGGCGATCAGCTGGTCGTTGATGTGACGGTGCCTGAAGGCCCATCACGCTTTGGCAAGGGCAAAGGATTTATTAGAGTCGATGGTAAAATTGTTGCTAAAGTTGCATTGATGTTTGCCGTTGTTGATGCTTAAACAGACATTCGTCTGAACTAATCCGCTTCAAACTTCGCAACTAGTTGCTACGGAAGCGGGTTTGCAAATAATATTTTACTTCCACTTCCGTAGTGACACAGGAGCGGAGTTTGAAGCGGCATCTGCCTTCAGGTGCCACCTGATTAGGAAAAGTTTTGTGAAAAAACAACCGATAACATTGGTGCTTGACCGTTTACGCAGCGCATATAATACCGGTAATATTTTCAGGATCGCCGAGGCCATCGGGGCAACTGAAATAATTGCCTGTGGTTATACGCCCGCGCCACCGCACCCTAAATTGGAAAAAACCGCAATGGGAACCGATACCATGGTGCCCTGCCGGCAGTTTGCGACATCACTGGAAGCGGTTGAACAGTTGCGGTGTGAAGGTTTCGCTCAGATTCTGGCGGTGGAAAGCATGCCGGACAGCACGCTTGCCTGGGAGTTTGACTATAAATTCCCGCTGGCATTGGTGTTAGGCAACGAAGCCTTGGGAATTACCGAGGAGACAATTGTGGCTTGTGATGCAACGATAAGTTTACCGATGTTCGGACAAAAAGCATCGATAAATGTCGGTAATTGCGCGGCGGCGGTTGTTTACGCAATTATTGCAAAAAGCGGAGAACAGTCATGAGAATAAAAATTATCGGTAGCGCTGGTTCACAGTTAATGCCATTAATGGAAAAGTATGATTGTAAAATTGTTGACTCCAAGCCTGAACTGATTATTACTTATGGTGGCGACGGTGCCCTGTTGGGAGCGGAACGCGAATACCCCGATATTCCCAAATTACCCCTGCGTTCGGCGGCATTGTGTCCTGAACACCCTATTGAAAGTCAGCTGGAAAACTTTTTTACCAATCAGCCTGAACCTGCCGAACTGATCAAGTTAGTTGGTACAGCACACGAACAATCGCTGCTGGCTGTTAATGATATTTTCATTCATAACCTGGATCCGGTCAGTGCGGTCAGGTATAGAATCTGGATTGATGATAAACTTTATGCCAGGGAAATTGTCGGAGACGGGGTCGGTATCGCCACAGTACACGGCAGTACCGCATATTATCGCAGTATAACCCATAGTGTTTTCCGTATTGGAATCGGCTTGGCATTCTGCAACAGTACCGAAGTGGTCAATCATTTGGTCTTGCCGGAAACCTCGGTTATCAGGGTAAAAATAATTCGCGGTCCCGCAATTTTGGTGGCAGATAACTCCCCGAAACGAATCGAACTTAATGAAGAAGATGAAGTTATTATGCGCAAAGACAGTTCAACTGCATTGGTATGCGGGTTGGATAATTTTATGTGTCAGCGGTGTCGCACCCTGCGCCACCCCAGCAAAACCCCATTCTGATTACTTGAACATAACCGACTGCGTCGGAACGTCGAATATCGAATAAGGTTCAAATAATAGAGCTGGCAATATCATCCCAGAATAGCATTGCTGAAGGTTTTAGACGGATCTGATTCTTTTCATGAATAAAATTGTGACTATCGGTCAATACGAGCATCTCTTCCCAGGCAGGTGGCTCAGGCAACGCGCAGGCTTCCCATAATTCCCGATTCCAGCCATCGCTGGTACGCAGTCCCATCGCAAAAACTTCCCGGGCTCTGGCATCCGGTGCAATCATGTCAACCTCTGCCCTAGCGCCTTGCAGCCAATCCGCAACCGATGCAGGTTGAGTCCAGCGTTTAACACCATCAAAAGAGGCGGCGGCGGGACCAAATCCGAGGTAAGCTTTGCCCCGCCAAATATTCAGGTTGTGGCGGCATTCATTCCCCGGAATCGCATAATTGGATATTTCATAACGTTCAAGTCCGGCGCTATGCAGCAAAATAGCCGTCTCTTCCCACATTGCCGCGCTTATATCACTGTCAATCGTAATATCACTGTGTTGAGCCAGTGGCGTGCCCTCTTCTAGGGTCAAAGAGTAACAGGAAAGATGTGACGCACCACGAGCAATTGCCTGGCGTAGATCATCCAGCCAATCAGCCATTCGCTGCCCTGGAATTGCATAAATAAGATCTAAGTTGAAATGATTATGACCTAACAACTCAATTGCTAACGCAATCTCATCATCACTAACACTGCGCCCCAACGTGTCGCGATGCTGTTGTTTAAATGATTGGATGCCAACACTAATTCGGTTGGCAAAGTCAACAGTCAACGCTGCCTTATCTGGCGTAATCGAAGCCGGATTACATTCAATAGATATTTCTGTACCTGCTGTTAGGGGCAAATATTTCCGTAGCATAGCAAATAGGCGTTGTAGCTGTTCTGTTGCCAATAGGGTTGGGGTGCCACCGCCAATATATAATGTCTCAAGCGGAGCTATGAATTCACTTGAACGCAGCTCCATTTCAAGTCGGTCTAGGTAGGCTTGCTGAAGTTCATTATCAGCATTAACTGCTGAATAAAAACAGCAGTAGGCACATTTCCCCCGACAAAACGGGACATGAATATAAATATTTTCAATAACTTGCATATTAGTTTTTTATTTTGTATAGTTTAGTAGCTTGCGTTCTCCGAACGCAAAGAGCAATATCAGAATACACCTAAAATATTAACTTATCTTCTGACGCGTCCACTGCAACCCGTATCTGTTACTTGCGCTCGGAGATCGCAAACTACTATTACTGCAAACTATACCTGTTTGTTTACTGCGTCCTCTACGAGTATCGCTCGGAGATCGCAAACTACTATTTTAGCAGTTCAAGGATTTCTGTTGGTGTTTTATCTGCTGAAATCTTGGTTATAAGATTCCATTTGTCGGTAGTCGCGGCGCGACCTAATTGAGCATAAAACTGATATTTATCCGCATCATTGTTGAAATTGGCTGTCGCCCATTCGCTCAAATAACCCATCTGAAGCGTGGACAGCAGCGTGTGTGCAAACATAATTGCAGCACCATCGACAAAATCATCAACATACGGTGCCAGGGCTTCACAGGTAAAATCATCGACCAGTTTCAACCCGGGAGCATTCATTTCCGTGCCGATAATAATTGGCAGGTGACATTTTTTGGCCGCAGCAATAACCCGATTCAATTCATCGGTTTTCTGAGTTTTGACGTCGGCATCAGCAAAATTCCAGTTGCGGTCAGGAATGATATTTATTGCCGCCGCGCCTTTGGCGATATGCAGTGCAACTAAGGCCTCAGGGTCTGATTCGCCAGCTGATTCCCCATTAAGCCAGGCAATCGTCGGCAACGCCCCACAGGCGGCAGATAATGCATTCATTGATTCAATGGTCGGAAATGAATCAGGGTTGGCTTTTACATAGCCTACGCCACCTGATTTCATCGTTTTTGATCTGATCAAAGCTTCCATTGCCGCCGCATCATCAATAATCGTGACAATTGCTTCGTTCTCCATAGAAAGTTTATCAGCCCAGAATGCTACACGTGATTCTGTCTCGGGGAAAATTGTTTCTGCTTTAAGCCGGTAGGCTTCGCAGACATGGCGCTCGGTAACATTTCCTGCCGGTGTCAACACTCTGGCATCAACAGCAAAATCGAGGGCAATTTCAGTCATAAAACCATTGACCAACTCAACAATTTTTTCAGTTCTGCTCTGGGCGGTTGCACTCATCTCTGCCAGTATTGCAGCCACTGGTTCCGTGGCGCGTGAACTGGTAAAACCAACTCCCATGTGATACGAGACCCCGGGTTCTCCGGGTGAATTAATCTCTTTATCTGCCAATTCATTAATGAAGACTCTGGTCTCCAGACCGCAGACTGCTCTTATGCCAAGCAATTCGGCGGCAGCAAGAAATTCGTCCACCGCGTCAAGCACGTCAAAATCAACACATCCAACCGCAAAATGGCCGGCTTTTTTAGCGATCCAGACAATATATGAAGGTGAAAATCCGTAACCGTTATATGAAAAAAAGGTATGGCAATGCAGGTTATGTGCTAAAGTATCGGGAGCAGTTTCAAGCTGACCAGCTTCAAGCAGACGATTCAATTCTTCCAGTGCCTGACTGCGAATAGCACTGTCGAAACTGTTAAGTTCATTTTCCAGCGCAGTTATTTTATCTAGCATAATATTATTTCCTTTAGTGTTTGAGCGCTTGGCGCCTGATATACCCATGATGGACTCACAAAAAACAGGTTTGCCTTTTTGTTTCCATCGCGACGATAGTCGCGGAGTTTAAAGCTGTATAAGCCAGACGAACGTCTGTTCGTCCGTTTAATAGAGGTAGAAGTTCCAGATATAGTATTGTCCATCGAGCTTGACCACCATGATCCGGAAGATCTCCTGAACCTTGACTGGGCCTTTAGAGGTACTACGGACAAAATTTGTTTTCCAGACATAAGTTTTCAGCATATTCTGGTCAAGCGAAGTCAGAAACTTATGACTGACCAGATCACCCATCTTTTCCTTAACTCTGGCAACTTTCGCTTCAAACTGAGCCTTGGTAATCCGCTTTTTTGCTTCAGGCATAAAGTTTTTGATGAATAACTCATAATTATTCTCCTGAATCGACTTGAGCAGCTCGTTTCCATAACGATCAGCAATCATATCAAGTTTTGCCTGTTCGTTCTGACTTATTGCCTGAGCTTTAATCTTTTTGTTAGCTTTTATGGCCCGGCAACCGCTAGTGATAATACAGCAACAGGCTCCAAGCAATAATAAAAATTTAATTTTTTTCATTTAAGTTTTCCTTTTGTTCTTTTACAGAGGCACTTTCAAAACCCCAACAATTGAATTAATATGCCATGTTTAATAATAAAAAGCAAACTTGATTATCTGGTTCAAGCATGAATTTAACAAAACTTGAATAAAGGCATCCTTTGAATGCAGTTTCCCCAGGAACGCTGCGCCCCAGCTCGGCTCAAAAATATACACCGGCATTATGGATAAATTACAGTAAATTAAGGATATGCCAGATCATTCAGTCTTGATACTCTGAAAATTCAGATTAGATTTAATACCAAACTAGTTAAAAAATACCTGTAAGTAATATTATCTTTGGGGATAAGTTGATAAAATAATGAAAGAAAAAGAAAATTTCTGGCTGAAGCCATTGCCTCTGAAGCATGGCGCATCGTTACCGAGTCGAGTCTTTCCCGGACCGATGGAGGGGATTATGATACCACTCTATTGCCGAGTGTTTCATCAGCTTAAACTGACCGATTACTGGATGACGCCATTCATTCGCATTTCAAACTCAACATTTAAAGATGCAGCACTGAAAAAAATTATTACCCCTTTTACTGCTGGGGGGTTGCCGGTAATTGTTCAGATCATGGGACGTGATACTGAATTGGTGCTGGCAACAGTTGAACAGCTTAAAGCATTGGATATTGCCGGAATCAATCTCAACTTTGCCTGTCCGAGTCGTAAGGTAATGCGCAAAGGTAATGGCGGCAAAGCTCTGCTCGAACCGGAAAACATGGCGGCATTACTGGATAAAATCCGTCAGCGATTGCCGAACCATTCGCTTAGCGTCAAACTGCGTTCAGGTTATAGTTCAGCGGATGAAATGGAACAGATTATTCCAGCCTGTTTGTCAGCAGATGTCGATTTTATTGTAATGCATTACCGGACGGTAACTGAACTCTACCTGCCGGTCAGTAATGGCATCAAGCGACTCAGGCGAGCGGTTGAATTGTCCGGAACAGTGCCGGTTATCGGCAGTGGTGATATATTCACGGTGGCTGATGCTGAACAGATGGGGCAAGCGGCAGGTGTGGCTGGAGTGATTACCGCCCGTGGATTATTACGAGATCCATGGTTGATTCGGAGAATCCAAGGCGAGAAAATTAAAACGACCGATAAAGAGCTGGTTTTCAAGCTTTTTTCAGAACGCGGTCAATCTGAATCGGAGTTTGCATGCAGTCGCGGTTACCTGCTAGAGTTAGCTCGCAACCTCTGGGGTATAAACAGTCATCAGTTCTGCCAGCTAAGCGGGCGCAAAATAAAAGAATCAAAGTAAAAATGGATATATACAGATGAATATTGAAACCGAAGTTAGAAAACTGATTAATAGATTTGAGGAAAAGTATCCAGAGTTAAAGGGTAAGGCCTATCTGACCAGTAGCAATCGTACCTGGCAGGAACAGCTTGATATTATTCTTGGACCTGATCAACAGGCAAACTATCCAAATATCAAACGGGATTTCAAAACGGCATTCGGCTACGAAAAACTGCCGGATACACGAACAGAGTTGAATTCAACTGAATTGCAGTGGTGGGAACGGGAAATTATGTTACAGGCTGGAATGTCGCCAGGCTTCCCGCATGTGGGCGGCAGGGCACAGGATGTTTCAGTAAAAAATCTAACATTAGCAGAGCGGAAAAGGCTCAAGGTTGAACTTGCACCATATTTCGGTATTCTGCTGGAGAAGATCAGTGGCACAAAATCCGTTTACGGTGTAGATGTAACCGAGGCTAACCTATTTCACCTCTATAAAAAATAAATTTGCCATAAGTATGATAGGCCAGCAAATAGAGAACTGCCGCCGTTACTGCAATAATTAATGAATTCATATTTTTTCTCCAGGTCTATCCAGGTAGCGTTTTAAATTTCCTGCTTTGATATTTTCTTCTAGAATTATCTTATTGGCTGTTCTTAACCGCCGACTGACTTCACGCCCCATATTCATCATAATAATGGCATACTCTTCCAGTGATTTTTCTAATAAACTGGTTATCGAGTTATGTTTTATGACAATCACTTCACTGTCTTCTTCAGCAATGACTGAGGCTGAATGCGGACAAATATCGATTAATTCCATTTCACCGAAACAGTCGCCAAGGTGCAACTGAGCAAGGATATATTCAACATTTTCCCATGATTTCACCACAACCGCCGAGCCATGCTGGATAATATAGAGGTCATGCCCTTTATCCTTTTCATGAAAAAAATAGTCGCCTTTAGCGCGCGTTATAAGCTTTGCTTCAGAAAAAAGATAATCAATAGTATCATTGCTCAATCCACCAAAGATTGGCATGGTACGTAATGTTTTAAGATGTTCTTTGTCCATATTTATAACTCCATGGTTATTTTTCGATTGCCATGATGATTGTCACGCTTTTCGCCCGCTTGTCAGGTGGTGGCGGAACATGTTTTAAATTTTTCAGTAACTTGTCAACGGAACCGTCCATGACAGAAATACCGCTGTGGCGAATAATTCTGGAACCGCTGACTCGGCCGTTGCCGCCAATATCAATTCTGATGGTGACTTCCGGGAAGCGCCCGCCAAGACTTACTTTATCCGGCTGTTCCCAGATCGGTTCGAGGTAAGCTCCGACGGTATCACTGTAGGCGGCAATAACTTTACCGCTATATCGTGCTGTCGCTTTCACCGGGTATTTGACCTTTTTCCAGCTCTTAAGAATTTTCTTTTCTAAATCAGCCGGAGATAATTTTTTAGGCGTTTTAGTTTTTACCACGTTTTGGGATATTTTAATGTCATTCGCACTAAGTATTTTGCGTTTCGTCGCAGGTTTGGGCTTCTTTTTCGGTTTTGGCTTTGGTTTGCTGACTGTTTTCTTTTTCGGCTTCGGCTTGCTGATGGTTTTCTTCTTCTTTTTCTTTTTCGGTTTAGCCTTGGGCTTTTGCACTTTTTTTGCCGGAGTTGCGGCATGCTTATCACTGTCAGCGGCTGGAGGCATTTGCACCAGGCGCACTCGAATTCTTTCAGGCGGAGTCGGTTTGAACCACTGATAAACCATTAATACCAAAAACGGTACCAGCACGACCGCGATATGGGTAATTATCACGGTTCTGCGAATTTTTCTCCGAGTTGCCCTGCTGACCATTTCACCTGACTTCAGTTGTTGGTCAGTTGTCAAATTTATATTTTTGTATTTCATATTTATTTCTGTTTATCGCTCTGCATTTAAACTGATGCCATGTCCGGCATGTTTCAAAAAGTAATTTACACTTTTTATTGTCCAACCCCATTTGGGGTTGTGGTGTTATGTTGTGATTGTACCGTAGGTTAAAACCTACGGCTATTGCTGTGTAACCTCTTTGAGGTTAGCTATTTATTACCCCGAATGGGGTTAAACATAACCGGCTGCGCCGGGATTTTGTAGTGCCAGGCTTTGATAAAGCCGGCATTTGTCGTACCAGCGACAGGGCACTCGCATCGGGAGTTTCCGTTCAGACACTACTTCCCTTCTGCCATGGTTACTAGAGAAATATTTGTCATTCCTGCATCTTTGACTGTTTTCATCAACTCCATGATTTCACTGTAGCGCCGTTCGCCATCACCCCGGATAAGTACCGCTGTTTTCGGATTTTGTTCATGCAGTGCCGCCAACCGGATTCCCAGCTCCTGCCTGGTAACTGGAATCTTATTGAAAACAATTTGACCATTCCGGTTGAGGTTGATCGAACAACTGTTTTTATCCGGCAGTTCACTCGCGTTCATTTCCGGCGGTGAGACATCCACACTGTTTTCAAGCAACGGTGTGGTGATCATAAAAATAATCAACAACAGGAAAGTGAGGTCGATCAACGGGGTCATGTTGATCTCGTCAATTGCATCCAGCTGTGAACGATGTTTTCTGCGTGCCATGATTATTCTTCCGACAGGTTCTGATTTAATTGTTCAAGTTTTACTTTGGCGATAAACTCCTCGACGAAGTTATCCATATAGACCGTTATTTTGCGAATGGTAATTGCCAACAGGTTGTAGCCGATCAATGATGGAATTGCCACCAGCAGACCGACCACGGTGGTCAGTAACGCCCCGCTGACACCGGGTGCCAATGCCGAAATATCCGCTCGCCCTTTGGCGGCAACACCGCAGAAGGCAATCATCACGCCCCATACCGTACCGAACAGACCGAAGAACGGACTGACGCTGACGGCAGTGGCCAGCAAGCCGATTTTTTCTTCAAGGATCAATATCTGATCTGATACTTCACGTTCCAGAATCGTCCTGAGAGCTTCCAGTTGTGATGCGGTTAAATGCCGGCATGGGTAGCGTCCGGTGGTATTGAAGGTATTCATCTCTTCGCCAGTAACCCCATAAAAATCAAACAGCCGTTCAATTCCGGTTTTGTAAACGTGCCCCAGCGGACTATTATCATTTATGGCATTGCGATAGTTGCCGAATGGTGATTCGGTTTTACGGAATAGCTGCATAAATTTTTCTGAAGCGTTTCTGGCTCTGAAGAGCGACAAACCCTTTTCAATCATAATCGTCCAGGTCAGCATTGAACCTAGAAAAAGCAGGATAACAACTGTTTTGCCGACGCCGTCGCTTTCTTTGAACGCATAATATGCCCCGGCGGAAGCAAAAAATGGATATAGAGCTTGAATATACATCTTAAATCCTTTAAGTTAAGACTTTTCGTGAAATGATAATAGTATACAATAATAATTTATTACGAATTGTCGAGTTAAATATAAAAAAAAACAGGATTAAATATGAGTAACAGCTTCAACCTTTTCGGAATTGATATCGGTGGCACGAAAATTGTCATTTCTCTTGGAGCATCTGATGGCAAAATACTCGGGTCAAAACGCATCCCAAGTCATGGTCGTGGCCCGGACGAGGTGATGCCGGAACTTTTCGCCGCCGGCCATCAGTTACTGGAAGAGGCAAATATGACCACTGAGCAGTTACAGGCTATCGGGATTGGTGCTCCGGCTCCGGCGGATATTCCCAACGGTATTCTTACCTCCCCGGTCAATAATCAAAAATGGCGCGATGTCCCGATCCGTGATCTGATGGCAAATGAATTTAAGACGGAAACTTTTTTTGATAATGACGCTAATGCGGGAGTGCTGGCTGAATGGATGTTCGGTGCCGCCGTCGGCGGTAAAAATGTTATCTATTTAACCTTAAGTACTGGCATTGGCGGTGGAATTATCGCCAATGGCAAACTGGTGCACGGCACCGGTTTCTTTGCCGGCGAAATCGGTCATATCTGTCTGGATCCTAACGGTCCGCAGTGCAGCTGCGGCATGCATGGTTGCTATGAGGCTTTCTGCGGTGGCGTGGCGGTCGCCAAACGTGTTCAGTTGGAACTTGCCACGCAACCTGAACACCCTATCGTCAAATATGCCGGTGGTGAAGTTGATAAAATCGATATGATCGCGATCGAAAAAGCGGTGCGTGACGGTAATAATTACGCGGTTAGGCTATGGGAAGAGTTGAGTCTGCGTCACGCCCAGGCGATAGGGGCAATAATCAATATTTTTAATCCTGACAAAGTAATTCTCGGAACCATGGCATGGGCTACCGGTGAACTGTTTATGGAGCCGTTGATGAAACATCTGCCTGATTATTGTTGGTCACAGATGCTGGACGAGTGTGATGTAGTACCGAGCAAACTGGAACGAGCTATCGGTGATTATGCAGGGCTTGCAGTTGCATTGAACTATCTTTATGAAGCGGGCAAGTATCAGTTGCCGGTAACAGGTTAGGCGCATTGGCAATCTTTACGTTGTCTCTACAAGTGTCGCCGGGACATCGCCGGTTGAAAACCGCAAAGCGAACATACTTGAGGAAATATGAAATTTTTGCAATTGACAATCTGGTTGTTATTAATCGGCTATAACCTGTCCGCAGCTCCTGAACAGACGTTGGTAATTTTGCAGACTACCGATATTCACTGCCATCTGACCGGTGAGGAGGATAACTGGTTGAAGCTGGCGACAATTATCAGGCACGAACGGCTCTCGGCCGGCCGTGATAACGTGTTGTTAATTGATTGTGGGGATACTGTTGCCGGCACCTTTACCGCTACTAGAACCCGGGGCGGGATTGCGGTGAAAATACTTAATGCATTACAGTACGATGTCTGGATCCCCGGGAATCATGACTACGATTTCGGGATTGCCGCGCTGTTGAAATACCACCGGGATTTCTCTGGGCGGATGTTGGCGGCAAATTTGCAGATAACCGGCCATGACCGGAAACCGCTTGCAGGATGGAAAATATTCAATCGGAACGGTATAAAGATTGCGGTTATCGGCTTGTCCCTGCCGGATTCGGAAAAAAACTACTGGCGTGACGATACGTTCACGGTAATTTCCGGACTTAATGTTATGCCACAGGTCATGGATAAAATAAACCGACACCAGCCTGATGTTATTATTCTTGCCGCTCATTGCGGTCTCTACAGCGCGAACAAGATGATGCTTAAACTTGCCCGGCGGTATCCTGAGATTAAGCTGTTTCTCGGCGGTCACACTCATCGCAATGTTCCCGGTGAAAAAATCGGCAGCAACGGCTGGTATGTTCAAGCAGGCAAACATGCCGGTGGCGTCGCAAAAATCAGCATAAAATTCAGTGCGCAGTCCAGGCGGGTTAAAAAAATAGAGTCATACATAATTCCGGTAACCAAGACCACACCGGTTGATCAGCAGTGTCTGGCTGTTGTACGTGATGAACTGAATGAAATCAGGCAATTAGGGCAACAGGAACTGGGGAGCACGAAGACTCTGATTTCAGCACTGGCAAAGTTCGGCACCTTATCAACCGCCGCTACCCTTAATGGACAGGCAATTGCCGTTGCCACCAAAACTCAAATTGCATTTATCAGCGCAAAATATGATGTCTCTATTCCGGCAGGAAAAATAACCCGTAAACAGGCATTCGCACTCTATCCCTATCAAGACACGGTCTCTACTCTGATGCTAACTGCCAATGAAACGAAAGCAGTCATTGAGGAACAGGCGAAACGTGGCACCCGTTACCACTGGCTCACACCTGTTGGCTTGCATTTTGCAATAAATCGGCAGGGTAAGGTGGTTGGCAAATTGCGTTTTACTGACGGCACTTCCTGGGAAGCTGATGCCCCGCGGATCAAAATCACTTTCTCCAGTTATGACCTGGCCGGTATCTATGGTCGCAAGTTCCCATTGCTGCATAAACTTTCTCTTACTCCTGAATGTCGTGGAGTGAATACTAAAATAAAAATTTACCAGGCAGTTGCTGATTACATTCAGCAACATTCACCGCTGAAAGCACGAGATAAAAACTAGCATTGAACAGACCTGATCTTCATAACTCACGCCCTGGACAAAGCCGAAGCGAGACTATTTGCACCGGTATCATGAACGACCGTGAGCAGGAAGGCAATCGCTCCTTGTGCACCTAGGTTTACTGCCCCAGAGATAGGCAAGCAGGGATTTGTCGATTCTGGTCTGTTTCGACTGCCATGAAAAATCCACCACAGCATCAATAAAGTCAGCATGCATAATTTTCAGAGTCAGGAACTGCCGGATAATATTCATTGAGTTCAGCTAAACTAGCCGAATAACCGGCGGCGCGGATTTTATCAAGTTTGCTATTCAGCATAATAGTCAGCACGATACAGAAAGTTCCCACACTTAATAGAATAATGAGGATAAAAGGTAAAATACGGTAAAACCGCAATATAACTTTTCGTGTTTTTTTACATTTTTGACTCTTTTTTTTATCTTTCTGTCAAAATCACTTTCAAAGAGTCGATCTTGAACTATTCTATACTTTTCAAATTCACTTTCCGCATGAGCTTTGGCTATTTCCGCTGTAACTCTTCCGGCATCTTGCAGAATCTTCCGGTCTGTAGCTTCGATGAACCGGTTAAGACGCGTTTCCCAGTCCTCCAGCGTCATCGGAATCTGCCTCAAAGCCATATCTTCCGCAACGTCCAGGTAAGCTGAAACCAACCGTTGCAGTTGCACCATTTCGTTTTCAGTTAGATAGTTTTTTGCCACGCTGACATCGAACTTCTGAATCTTTCATCCGGGAGCATCTTTCCAGGTTGCCAATCCCATGTTGTCTTTTTTGTGATCCGCCCGATCTACTATCACTTCTGCCGCAGTCTGACCATGAATGGCCCAATATAACTTGTTCTGTACCATCGCAAAAAAGCACTTCGTAGCCTGGGCTGTTACATCATAATCAGTGGAGGTCGCATAAATATCGGTAATCTTCTGGTAAAATTTCCGCTCGCTCAGACGGATTTCCCGAATCCGTTGCAACTGTTCTTCAAAATACTTCTTCCCAAGAACAGAACCGTCATTTTCAGACGCTCATCATCCATTGTATAGCCTTTGATGGTGAACTCTTGAATGATCGTTGTAGCCCATTTGCGGGACGAGAATTAGGGTGTCTATGAACTTACGCCCCAAGCCCTACAACTTAATAAACGTTCTGGCATCTGATCCCATGTGGAATTTGTTATCATTTATAATAATGTTTAATTACAAAAGTGCAACTCATTTTGCCTTGTGCTTGCAGTTTGATGTATATGAGGCTATATTAAGTGTTTAGGTGCTTAGTCGCAAAGTCCTGTCATTTTTTGGCAAGACTTTGAATTTCATCTCCGCTTCCGTAGCGACGCTGGAGCGGAGTTTGAAGCGGCATCTGCCTTCAGGTGCCACCTGATTAATCCAGTATTGACTGGGGAATATTTGAGCAGCAACAACTGTTACTAAGGAGAACTTTCCATGAAAAAGTTAGCATTACTGAGTATAGCCATTGTTTTCACTATGTGCGCAGCCGTCAATTTATCAGCAGGTAACAATTTATCACCAGGCAGTCCAGTTGAGGAGGGAAAAGGTTCCCACGCTAATGATATGGGCAGGGTTCTGCTGCTTTATATTCCGAACCGGATTATTGACGCAACTGACATTTTTACTATGAGTTTAGGAGCAGGCGGTCATGGAGCTATGGAGGTGCATTTGACCCGTTATTTCCAACTGGGTGGCTGGCATGGACCGAACTATTTCCTCACCAAAGGCTATGCACGTCAGTATGGCGGCGGTTACCAGCATGGTACGGAAGCCGGAATTTTCTGTTTCAACTATAACGAAACATTCATTACTGAAAATTTTGGTACGGTTAAGGAATATTATATTGATAAGACTGATTTTGGTCTGGCGACTTTTGAACTGCCCGCTTATGAAAACAGCGCGGCTGATTTCTGGGAAATCGGAGCTCATGTTGGCTGGCTGGTTAATGTCAGCGTTAATATCCATCCAGTAGAAATCGCTGATTTTCTGACCGGACTGGTATTCTATGATCTGATGGGAGATGACATTTAGCAGCTTGCCGTATTGTATTGTTCGAATTAGCCGCGCTATGATGAGCTTAAATAGCTGCAAACAAACTTAAATCTATCCGTTACGGGTCTAGTTATAGCCTGTCAGTTGCGGATTAAAACAATTGTTCAGACTGCTTCCTGTCATCAGTAACGGAAGCAGTTTGTTTGTCTATTGAACATGAGGTTCTGCTGATGCCTGCTCGCAAATTTAACAAAAAAGCCTTTAGAAAACTGCTGAAAAACGAGCAGTTCGATGAGTTGCGCAATACTATTGCTTTAACTGACCCCGCCGATCTTGCAGATATTCTTGAAGAACTTGATGCCCATGAGGTTGAACAGGCCTTCACTATCCTTGACAACGAAACCGCTTCAGAGGTTATCGTTGAAATGGGTACCAACGATGTCGAAGAGGTGGTTGAGCATATGCCGGCCGACCGCCTGGCCGGAATGCTGCGGGAAATGGCTCCGGATGACGCTGCCGACTTTTTTAATGAACTGGATCAGGAAGATCAGGATGAAATCCTGCCCTATCTGAATAATAAAGAGCGTCAGGAACTAAAAGAATTGACTGATTACGAGGAAGATTCTGCCGGTGGTTTGATGACGCCGGAGCTCTGTGCCGTATCTTCTGCCGCAACGGTTGAACAGGCCATTCATGCCATGACCCAAGCCGATTTTTCCGACCCGATTACCATGATTTTTGTGGTAGACAACGAACGTCATCTGGTCGGAGCAATTCATATTTCAGAACTTATTGCCAAACCTTGTAAAGAAAAAGTCGCGGATGTCGCGGATAAAGATATTATTACGGCTCATGTGGATGACTCCAGCAATGACATCGCGCTTGACTTCCGTAAATACGACCTTTATGTCATGCCGGTGGTCGATTATGATGAAAAACTGGTTGGCCGAATTACCGCTGATGATGTCATGGATGTTATGGATGAAGAGGCGGCTGAGGATATCGCCAAACTTGCAGGTGCACCGGATATTGAAACCAAGGAAGATTCACCGGTGGCGATTGTCCGGCTCCGGCTGCCCTGGCTGATGATAACGATGATTGCCGGGACTCTGGTGAGTCTGATTATCCAGAAGATTGTCAATATTAACGGTGCGGAAAAACTTGCCGCGTTTATTCCGGTAATCCTGGCGATGGGCGGCAATACCGGCATGCAGGCTTCAGCGGTGACCATCCGCAGTATTGCTCTGGGCGAGATCGAATTGAACCATCTGATGAATATTTTCAGCCGTGAATTTATGGTTGGGGCGATTATGGGTGTTACCTGTGGTGTACTTACAGCAATGACTGTCTGGATCAACCTAACGGTTTTTGCCGATGCCATTGACCCGGCGGCGATGGTCAGGTTAATGATTATTGTCGGCATTTCCATGTTTGTCGCCATGAGCTTTGCCGCGTTTACCGGAACGATGCTGCCGATTGTGCTTAATCAGTTCAAAATTGACCCGGCGTTAGCTACCGGCCCGTTTGTAACGACCGGCAACGATCTTTCAGCATCACTTATTTATCTGGTTATGTGTTCGATCCTTTTAAATTAGTAAAGTTAAATTTTCAACCTAAACGAGTATAATATAATGTCGGTTTATAAAGAAACTCCATTTAAAAAAAGCTACGCAATATTTTTTATTGTTATAGTATTTATTGTCATGTATCCTTTATGGCTGCTTGGCGACCGTGAGCTCTACTGGAACGAAGGACTTTATGCTGTTGAATCAACCGGGATAGAATACTGGTTTCCCGTTGCCAGAGCACATGGTATTATGCAGACCAACTCCTTTCCCCTGTTTCCATGGTTGGCCAGACTGCTGCATGAACTGTCCGGTTTGCCGATAACCTTTATTCTGCGGGGAATTGCAGTTGCCGCTCTGGGAGGGATTATTGCCCTAGTTTGGCATACCACGCGTCGGGCTGCCGGAACCAAGGCGGCTACTGTTGCGGCGGCAGTAATGATGAGTACCAATATTATTTTCGAGAAAAGTCTCGATGGCTATCCTGAAATGGGTGGGGTGTTGTTTCTGACGATTGCCTGGTTGCTCTGGTTCTATCTCGGAACGATAAAAAACAACTGGGGTCTGGCCTGGGTGGCCGGATATTTTTTCTGTGGTCTGGCATTTTATACCATTGGCTGGACTGCGATTATAATTTTTACCGTCCCGCTGATTTTCATGCGTCGCCCTTTGACTATCTGGCCGAAACTGCGCAAACCAGGTTTTTTTGCCGGTCTGATGCTGCTGGTCGGGTTTGTTATGCTGTGGGTTTTACCATATCTGCAAAACTCTCAGGCTCTTTCTTTTCTGTCGCTACCAACAAATACGTGGGGCAACTATCTTATCCACTTGCTAACCTTCCCTTTTGAGGTTGTGTTCCGTTTTTTACCTTGGTCGATAATTGCCTGGGCACCTTTTTGCGTTGCCCTGATTCCATTGGATAAAACCCCGGTGTTCAGCCGTTTCCTCAGAACTATCGCCTATTCACTCTTTTTCCTTATCTGGCTCAACCCATCAGCCGATTCGCGCAATATCATTTTTCTGGTTCCGCCGGTCGCTATCCTTTCCGGGATCTATTACCCGATTGTGATTAGACGTTACGGAAAAACATTGCAAATGCTACTTAAATATTTCTCGTTTTTAGCGATTACTATCGGAATAACTGTTATTGCCGTGTATCTGTTGCCGACAACATGGTGGAGCAGTTTAGTATCAATGAAACGCGGCATGGGATTTGTCACCAATCCCAAATATCTTTTTCTCAGTCTGTTTTACGGTTGCATGATCTGTGGTATTGGCATCTGGCTCTGTTCAAAAATGGGCAAAGTCAGGATATGGCAACTTATTCTGCTGCTCACACTTTGTGTAACCACCTTTTTCTGGGCGGTAATGTACCCATATCGGGCTCAGGATAAAGGGAAAAGCAATCTGGGGAGTAAAATCAGAGAGACATTGGAAAACAGTAGTGTTCCGCACAGTACCCTTATTTATAAAATCGATATTGTCGACCTTTATGGGGAATGTTACTATTCAGGATACCGGGTTCAGCGGATTATTTCATTGAATGATATTCCTGACTATAAGCCGGTAATATATCTGCTCAGTCTGGGATTTCCGGGAATGCCTGAACGGCGCTGGACTAATCTATTTCCACCCAATAAGAAATACCGTGGGAAAGACCTGCGTCTCTGGAAAGGAGAAAAAATCAGCAAGCAGCGGCGGGGCGGGAAATGAACGACATCCCAAAACCGTTATTAGCGACTGTTAACCAAGCAGAATTGACCGACTTTGTCGCCAGATACGATCAACCGTCATTCCGAACCAAGCAGCTTCTTGACTGGGTCTTCCATAAACGCATCCTAGTTCCGTCACAAATGAAAAATATTCCGCTGGTATTGAGAAACGCTCTGGAAGAAAATTTCTGTTGCTGCTCATCTGAAGTTGAAACCATTGACTGTGCCGGTGATGCTACTGAAAAATTACTGATAAACCTGCGGGATAGCAACAGTATTGAAATGGTTATTATCTCATCACCGGAACGTAAAACATTTTGCCTGAGCACTCAGGTAGGCTGTCCCGTACAGTGTTATTTCTGCGCCAGCGGTGCTGATGGCCTGATCCGCAACCTTAATGCCGGTGAGATGGTTGAGCAGCTTTATCATGGTAGTGAACGCATTGATGCACTCCCGGATAATATTGTTTTTATGGGCATTGGCGAGGGATTGCTTAATTTTAATAATCTGGCCACTGCTATCGGGATTATGTGTGATCACGAACGGCTGAATATTTCACCGCGCCGTATTACAGTATCCACCAGCGGTTACGTGCCAGGGATTGCTAAACTCGCGCAACTTAACCTGCCGTTGAACCTGGCAGTTTCACTTCATGCACCGAATGACACTATTCGGGCAAAATTAATTCCTGAAAAAATGAGTTATCCGATTGCGGAGATTATTGAGGCATGTAATGCCTATCGCGCCAATACCGGACGCATGGTGACGTTTGAATACACCTTGATTGCCGGAATCAATGATATGGTGCCCGCAGCTGAAGAGCTGGCCGCTATTGCCCGTCAGAACAGAGTAAAAGTCAACTTGATTCCCTACAACCCAGTATCCGGGACTGAATTTAAACGTCCGGAACTTTCGGCATTGAAAAATTTTGAAGCCGTTCTCTTGAACCGTGGTGTTCAAACGACTATGCGTCTGGAAAAAGGCTCATCAGTCAACGCCGCCTGCGGCCAACTACGAGCATCAGGCAAAAAATAATACACAAGTGCATTCTTTTAGCTAGACGCTGCTCGAGAGGGTTTTCAGAATACCGAAATCTTTTCAAACATCGTCTGTACCTAAAAATTAAAATTTTGCGGCTGGTTTTTTTATTTATGTTTGCATTATACATTCTTTTATAGTATAATATACTATCGTGATTTTTTTCTAAATAATACTAACTTTTTGCTCTAACTTTGTGATTTTATGCTGAATTTACCCTGGAAAACCTCTTATTCTAAAGACCAGTGGTGCAATTTGGTCTTTATTCCTGCTAAAGAAGTTATGTTGACAGAACACGTTCACGAGTACAACGAAGTATTCGTTACGCTCTGCCCAGGGCTTGTTCATTATATCAATGATAAACGTGAGGTTTTGGAGACAAATACTATAATGTTTATCCGTCCTCAGGACAAACATCGCTTTGAGGTTCCCAGAAAAATTGCAGCTAAAGAAATGGTGATGGTAAATGTTCAGATTCCGATACAGGTGATTAAAGATTTGCGTGAGCGGCTGTTCACTGAAAGAAAAGAATTTTGGAGTGGTGACAATGTTTATCCTGAATCATTTATCATGACTGACACAGAAACAAAAAAATTCATGCTGGATGCTCAACAGTTGATGCGGGTAATCTGGAACCGGTTTCATGTTGAAAGATTTCTGCTCAATTTATTGTTCATGTATGAGCTGCGTGAAGAGCATTTCGCCCCCAACACCCCTGACTGGCTTAAAAATGCCTGTATGGAGATTAAAGAGCCCCAGAACTTGCGCAAAGGTTTAGATAAATTGTATTCGCTCTGTGGTAAATGTCGGGAACATATCAGCCGGCAGATGAAAAAAAGTTACGGAGTAAGCCCAGTTGAATTTATCACACGTTCAAGAGTGAATTACGCCGCCAGGCTCCTGACCGCTACCAATATGAAGCTCCATGAAATTGCTGATGCATGTGGTTTTGGCAACCTCAGCTATTTTTTCGCGGTATTTAAAAAATATTACAACACCACCCCGCGTAAATATCGCCTTGCCGCCAGAATTGATCTGGTGTAAAGATATTTCCATCATATTTGATGCAAAACGTTTTGGAATGCGGTGATTATTCACCTCTTTTCACATAGCTTAGAGCTTCGAAATCATGGATCTCGTGGTTGGCAATATCCTATTAAATGAACATAACTTGAGTTACCGGAAATAATAAAAACAACAACCGTTAGCCACGAATGCACGAATAAAAAACAATCTTTCAGCCGCGAATGCGCAAATTTATAAATTAGTGTATTCGTGACTGAAATTTCTTATTAGGTTTGACAAGTGTTATTACAGCCCTTTTTGGCAGGCTTCGACTATTTCACTTAACGAGCCAGTTGCCAGGCAGATTCTGGTATCAGCGGCACCGTAATAGAGGTGAAGTTCATCTTTTTCATAAAATGGGATTGCCCCGCAGGGGAAGACGACATTATCGACAATGCCCCGGGTTTCATAATCCATTTGTGGATAGAGTAGTGTAGACATAGTTTTACCAATCATCTTACAGGGATCTTCCAAGTCAAGCAGTACCGCGCCGATTGAATAATGGGGCCCGTCACATGGATCGCTGACGCCATGAATAATTACCAGCCAGCCGGCATCGGTTTTTATCGGCGGGGTTGGTCCGAGTTTCGACCAGTTCCACAGGGCAAACGGTTGAACTACCGGCCGGAATTGCCCCCAATGGATCAGGTCAGGCGATGAAGATAACCAGATAGGGCCAAAACGATTCCCGTCACCAGCCCCGGGACGATCCAAACGATAATATTTGCCATTAATCTTTTCCGGGAAGAGCGATATGCCGCGATTTTGCGGTAGAGCGATAACATCAATGAGCTCATAATTTTCAAAATCGGTAGTTTTTCCGAGAATGGTTGATGGACCGCCAAAGCCGTTTGCTGACAATGGTGTAAGAATATAGTAGGTATCATCAATCTTAGTCACCCGGTTGTCAATAACATGAGTATTGATAATATTATAGGGATAGATTGTTTTGTCCAGATTAATAAACGGTTTATCTTCAACTGTAAAATTAATCCCGTCTTTACTTCGCGCAACCCGGGTTTCTCCACCGGGCTCACTGTAACGCTGGGCTGAGACCAGCAGAATGATCTCATCGCCGAATTTCACCGGGCTGGGGTTGTACATCTGCCGTACGCCTGGGAAATCTTCCGGGTCAATGATTGGATTGGCAGGGTGCCGTTCCAATATTTTTCTAATGTCTTTCAAATTTTTCTCCGTTTTGGAAAAGGCATTTACAATAGTCTGAAGACTTTTGCAAATGCCTTAGTTGCTTAATAATTATACAGCGTACAGCAAGCTGATGGTTAACGACTGCCTGATGTTCTTATTCCGTTGCCCCACAGTAAAACATTATCAATTGAAGCTTCAGCATAAACAATCATCTTGATCACATTGGTGATATTTTGACCTGTTCCTTCATAGAGGTCATCTGCAAGATTGCGCCTGAATGTATGCCAGGTGCCGTCATTTGAATCTGCTCCCAGACCGATTTTGACAGTTGTGCCGGATGTCACTCGATAATCTCTATTGTGCTGGTCATAAAGTAGATTATACCAATATCCATCACTGGCTGCCACGGTAACTATAACATAATAAGACATTGAAGTTTTCATGTCCCAGACCATGTCGAAGCGTTGACTATCACCTAATGTTTTGGTAAAAGATTTCCCGCTGTCACGGTTAGTTATTCCGGAAAGCTGAATAACCGCGGAACCGGTTTCACTGTCAGTTACACTGCTTGTTGACAACCCGCTGCCGCTAATGCTCCAGTCAGAAGCATCAATGCCATCTTCATAGATATATGGTGCATTACTCAGTGCAATACTATCCACCAACCCATTGGCATATACCAGAAACTTAATTACTTTGGTGATAGTTTTGCCGTTTGCCTGATACAGGTCATCCGCAAGGTCACGGTGAATAGTACGCCAGGTTCCGTCAAATGTGTTGCTTCCGAGACCGATTTTGATGGTTCCAACAGCTGTCACTCGATAATTTCTGTCATGTTGATCGTAGAGCAGATTATACCAGTATCCATCGCTGGCTGCCACGGTAACCAGGATATAATATGAGTTGCTTATTTTCATATCCCAGGAGATATTAAAAAAAGATGTTTCATTTATATCTAATTGATAATTTGCACCGCCGTCCCGGTTAGTAATGCCGAATTGAACTGCTGCCGCTCCGGTTTCACTGTCAACGACATTAACTGCAGCTGGAGCAGTTCCGTTCAAAATCCAGTTACCGGCGCCACCGCCTGCTTCATATACTCGCTTGTACAGTGGATTGTTAATTTTATCAAAAATAGTGGCGTAAGCTGCATCTGAAGCCAATAAATTCTGGGCATCTATAGATGCTGACCACCCAATAAAATATGGAGCGGCGTAGCACAGGGAGCCAAAATTGGCAGCTTTAATAATTGCATCATTCATGATAGTCGGCGTCAGGTCATTAACTGTTTCTTGTGGAATTGCCGCCGGGAAAAGCTGCCAGCCGATAAAACGGGCAATGTCTCCATAAACTTCTCTGAACAGCGGAACCTGCTTTCTGAGCGGATTGTTGCTGTCGGTAACACCAGTTTCAGCGTAGCTCAGGAATGCATCAACTAAATCCATATATATTTCAGCATTGCCTTCAGTTAAAATTAATAATTCTTTAGTCTGGTTGTCACTCTCCAGGGTACTAAGAATATCCCTAATGCCATCCTGCCAGACCAGCGGGTCGCCAGCATCATGAGTGTGATTGGCAGCATAACATAAGATAGGCGCAGTAAATGCCGCCATGTCATAATAAATGCCCTGCCAGCCATCCCCAGCCATCGTTTTACATGCATTGACAAAAGTCGTTTTCCAGACAGCCGAAGCTTGGCAAATATATTTCATATGAGTATTATTACTATAGGCAACTACCTGCCCACTACTATTCTTAATCATTTCAGCCGAATTATATCTTGCGGATGGGTTATTCGTCCAGATTTCATTCATATCTATTTCCAATTGAGTCTGTGGATTGGAAGTGTAAATGATATTTGAATCCCAAAGTAGTGCATTTGTATAGGGGAATGAGCTAGAGTTTTTAGTGGCAAGCTGACTTAATGAGCTGAGGCTTTCAGTTGCATTCCCACCCAGACGATAGTCCGGTAAAGCACCATCAATGCCATATCGCCAATATTTACGCCAGAAGGTTATCCAGCTACCAGTCTGTTCGCCGTTCCAGGCATCAATATAGGGAAACACTGTATTATCCATAGTTACCTGGCGAAGATCAGGTGCAATTGCCATGGTTGCCATGTTATCTATCGCTGATTTCTTACGTTTTGCCCATTGCTGATTAATAGCCCAGGCTTTATATTTTCTGGCAACTGTTCGATAGAACTCTCGATGCGTAGCCGCCGTCATGGTAGTGTCTGTAATATAAAAATTAGCAGGAAAGGTACTGGACAGAGAAAATATTGTTAAAGTTAAATTATATGAACCACTGGAGCCAGCGACTGCCCAGTCAATAACTTGACCATTGGGATCTTGGGTCTGAACATAAAAGATCTGATTAGTTGCAGGATTACGAAATGCCATTAACTGCATATTATGGTAAGTTGATGGATAGCGGCTGGAATATGCTCCTGTTGCCAATAATTTACCATGATAGGCGGGAACCAGCATTTCGGTATACCCACTTGGAATGGAGATTGTCGTCGATACCGGATTATACTGCTGCGCACTAACCAAACAGGGCGCAAATACAATCAATGCAATAAAAATAAAACTTCCTATTAACCAACGATTTACACTGATGATTGATTTCAGATTCAACGAGGTGCTTGTTTTATATTGCATAATCATTCTCCATTATTGCTGATTTCGATAGTTTTCAAGGTAGGGCAGTATTGCCCCCGATATATGATATATTGTACTGGGGTAATAAAGAGATAGATAATTATCCCGAACATGTATTCATCTAATCATGTGGCATCTGAAGGCAGATGCCGCTTCAAACTCCGTCCTTATTGCTCCCATGGACGCAGAAATATAGAGTTGTATTTCAGCTAAGATAAACACATCAACAGCACTCCATGCCGTGAATTCAACACTTATCTCAACTTGACAAGTCTACCTTACCATAGTTTGGCAGAATCAAAACCACCGCCACCGCCGCCTGCCATGAATGCGCCTTGTGTTGTTGCCGTTGGTTTAGGAAACATCCGAGGTCTCAAAGATCCTTTTACATGTTTATCTGCAAACAACGCATTGGCTCCGCCACTATGAATAAAACCGATAGTCAGACCGGCAGGATAATCTATAGCTCTTATCCCCCACGTACCACTTGCCATATATTGATTAGTAGGATCTCCACCCAAACCTAAAGCTCCATTACGAGCTCCGCCGTCCCAGATCAGAGCTGTTTTTGACGCTCTACGTAAAATACTATTTTTCCTCATTGCAGTAGGATCAGAGATCAAGGTATAGTTCCAGGAATAGTTGGTCCGATAACTGCCATGAACTTTACCTGGATATGGAACCAGTTTATTGGTAACACAGTAAAATTCAGGAATGGATGCCGTTGAAGAATCATACCAGGTAGCTTTTTTCTGCATATAAGGGAACAGAGTAATCATCCAACGCCCAGTTTCAACACTGGACTTATGGTTTGGTGGATAATAATCAGCATTATCATCCTCGTACATAGCGAGTGCCAGCCCAATCTGTTTTTGTTTGCTGACACATTCAATTGAATGTGCCTTCTCACGCGCCATATTCAATGCAGGCAACAACATTGAAGCCAGGATGGCGATAATAGCTATCACTACCAATAGCTCTATGAGTGTAAAATCCAATAGGTTACGACTTTTTCCGTCACTGTTTTTTCGTCTTGCATTCATCTCTTTTTCTCCGTTTTTCCGAGGCAATGTAAAAATCCACATGTTTATACTGTTTTTCAACGTGGAGACTCTTATGTTGCCTCACTGGTTATGCGAACTGTTGTCACCGTGACTAGAGCTCGGTAATTTACTCCATCTGATAAGCCAAAACTTTATTATCAGAACAATACATTCTTATAAGAACTGTATATAGTATACTACAAAAATCAGATGTTTACTTGCATAATTTTGACTATTTAATATAAATTTGTGACTTTCTCTTTTAATTATTCCGATTGCCTCAGAATGTGGTTTCTCCAACCTCAGTTACCTTTTCAATTTTCAAAAAATACCACAATACCACCCCGCGTAAATACCGCATAGCAACCAGGATAAATCTGGTGTAATAAATCATTCGACACCGCTAAAACTCGCTAAACTCAAAAGTAAAAAATTCTGTGGTGAAAAATTTGGGGCTGTATTGGCAACTAAAATAGCAGCGCTACCGCAAAAAACGGTTCTATTAACCTTTATTTTTATCCCATCCTGTTTATCCTGTCAAAATATGAGCTGCGCTGTTTTATTTACTTTTCGCCAGCAAGGACGGCATCGCGGTAGAGGGCGTATTGCTCGTAGAGTGTTTCGGCGCGTTCCCCACCTACTTTTACCGGGAAGTCAGGATGAATCATCAGGCCGGGATATTGGTAGATGATCTGTTTTTCGACATAAGGGGCGGTATAGTTCAGCTGAGTGACTATTCTAGAAAATTCTGCCGGTATCAGGGCTCCTTTATGATCAAATTCCCATACTTCGACATCATTCCAGAATGCGGTAGGGCCACGTTCGCGGAAATAACTGTTCCACAATTTTAATGGTAGTTGCTCATCCGCCGCTTTCCAGGCATTATGGGCAAATCTGAGTTTTTCATACACCAGCGGCAGGGCCTGTAAACTGGCGCAACGGTCAGTACGGAATGAACGCCCAAGTGGATCGGGGCAAATCCCCAGACCGACATTATCCTGATAGGCACAGATATCAACATCAATATCCTGTAACAGGGTCGGAGACATCATACGGTCGGAATTAGGTGCTAACATAAACTGGCAGTCATGCAGTTTACGGATTTCAGGTACAATTATCTGTAAACTGTCACGTCCGGCAATTGAGCCGGGCGGATATTCATAGGTCCAATACCACCCACCGAAAGAGGGACGTTCAGCATAAAGTTCCAGCAATTCAGTGGCAACTACTTTTGCCTGTTCAATTACGACATCGGTTTCATAGTAGGGATCTTTGGTATACATGGTGCCGATACCGAAAAACAGGGTCATGCCAAGTTGGTCAGCCGTATCAACGATTGCGTCAAAAGTGTCACCTTTGATCCAGCCTAACTTCCGGTATTTTTTACTATTGTAATAGGTCTGCGCATTGTCCCAGCCGGTACGGCAGTCGATACTTTGCTGAATCACCAGCGTGTCCATGCCGATATTGAACATATCTTTAACCATTTGGCACCAATGTTCTTCAGTTAAAGTACGAATATCTTCCTGAAACCTGGCGCCTTCATCATCGCTCCAGTGATCAAGTTGAATAAAAGAGCCGCTAATGAGCTGATTGTTAATAATTTTTTTCATAATTTCCATTTTTTAGATAAATATAACCGGCATTGCCGGAACTTTTTTAGACAGGATTAACAAGATTTTTTATTTTATCCTGTTTATCCTGTCTACAATACAATGTTTAAAATCCGATGATAGAGAAGTTACGAGCAGGGATTGTGACCTTGAAGGCATCGTTCTTAACCACAATATTTTTATCCTGATATTCATCCCGAACAAGTGCAGGCTGTTTTAATTTACTAATATCAATCGTCGCAGTCTGGGCTTGCTTGCTGACATTACCGATCATCAATAGATAACGCCCGTCAGCACATTTATAATAGGTGACTTTTACCTGCGGATTACTTGATTTTACGGCATTGTTTTTGGCATCAAACAGGATGACGGCAGCGGTATCAAGTTTATATTTGAGTTTGATTCCCCAAACTTTATTAATAACGCTGCCATCCTCAAAAGCAATCGACATCTGAATGTCATTAAGTAGCAGTTTGGTCAAATAGGCTTCGGTCTGTTCTCTAGTGCCGTAGGCTCTATTTGCCCGTTTCAAGTTGCCGAGAAACAGAATCGCTGATCCTTTCATCGTGGAGTTTAACTCTGTCTTATAGATGTCGTCACTGATGATGTCACTGTAAACGTAAGGCGATTTATGCTTATTCATCAATGCCGTATACTGTTCCCCGGGATACCAGTAATCAGCAAAACTGTCATAGAGTGGATTATAATAACTGTGATCGTGATAGAGAGTATCCTTGTTTAAGCTGTGGGCAAGCACCATAGAACGTTTTAATATCTCTCTCAGCCCCATAATAATATACCGGGGGATGGTACGACCGAATTTATCCTTGAACAGCATACCGTTATATTTGTTACGGCTGATAAAATTTATCGCCAGGTCATAATAGATGGCTGCATAACGTTCTGCCGGGTGAGTCAACAGCTGTTTTAGATTATAGAGTTTATAATCGGCATAGGCCATAGAGGGATCAGATGGGGCATGAACACACATCTTCTCATTGGGCTGTTTTTTATAGGGTCTGATCGGGAACGGCACCAGCGGCCCGTCAGGGATATTCCAATATTTACCAAAATAGATTGATTCAGGAACATTGTCCCCAAGACTGGTACAGGCGTCATACATTACCAAACGCTTCATATTACTGCGTTTGAAATCTGCCATCAGTTGAGCGAAATATTTATTAGGTTTGGCGGTATAAATACCCTCAGTACCTTGACCGACATGCTGAACCATTGCCACATCACAGTTTGAATACTGTCCATAACCGCCGAGGCGATAGGTGCGGAAGGCTTTTGGCAGTGGTCGTGTCGGGGTAGTGGTAAACATTGCATGATAATCAGCTCCTGCCGGCAATTTTACCGATTTGGTAATCATTTTCACTTCACAATGTCCGCCACGTTCATCAATTACTGCCCGCAGTACTTTTTCACCTTTGTTATAGACCCAGTTGGCATCATGTTCAGGCCCCCAGCAGAAACCCTTCTTTTTTGAAGTCATCCAGAGGAAAGAGTCATTCTTCATGCTGGCTGAACTATCATCATGCCGAGTGGGAAAAATCGTCTCATAACTGCCTTTATCAACCAGCGTCAACAGTGGTGTCATCAGGTATTTGGAAAATTGAGGTTTAACTGTCCAGGTCAACTTCATAGAAGTAATTGTCGGCTGACCATTAATGGCAAAATCAAATCTGATGAAACCGTCAAACTCAATCCGAGTTTTCCAGTTGATGGTGAAACTTTTGGCAATTCCGGTTCCAATGAGGGTGATCGCTGTCTTAGTGATTTTTCTGGCAGTGATTTTATAGCGGATTTTGGCTTTGCCTTGTGGCGTGACAATTTCAAGTTGGGGTGGCGCACTTAATAGTGAATCGCCGGTATGGATAACTTTAGTCGGCAGCGGGCCATCGCCAAAATGATATTCTCTGCCCCACATCCTTACCACATTGTCAGCATCAATAGACAATGGTGTCCAGGGAGTCGGTACTTTCTCTGCCTTACCGATCCGGTTTTTGAACCAGACGGTATTCGGTCGCACGACCACTTTATCTACGATCACAGCTTGTTGTCCGGTTGCAGTTAAAGTTATGGTCATTTTATGTTTTCCAGGCTGGGTGATGCCGGGAATAACTAAACGGTGAGTAAGTCTTTTCGGCGTGAACTTACCAGTAATTTTCTGTCCGTTGGGTTTTAACAGCTCATATTTCGCCTGTGCCTTGCCGGACTTAATGGTTTTGCGCCAGGCCCTGCTAAGAGCATTGAAAGCAAAAATGGTTTCCAGTTTATCCAGTGAGCCTGAGTTATCATCAATCCCGTTCAACTTAATATCAATGCTGACCATTTTTTCTTTGCTATTTTTGCTAGTGTTGGCAATTGCCTTGAGGTATTGGTTTTTTACCTGCAAGTCAGACAGGGCCACTTTGTAGATTTTAACATCATCAATCACCGTTTCTTTACCAACATCCGGTTTGCCGGCCGGCCACATCCGTTCACGTAGACCAATAAAAGACTCTTTCGGGTCAGGGATGAAATTAACTGTTTTCAATTTCTTCGGCATCGCAGCTTTACTGACAAATTTACCATTGGTATAGACTTTCAAGCCATTACTGCCCCAGGTAACCGCGACTTGGAACCATTCGCCTTGCTTGAATCTCCCCATCGGAAATTTGGTTATAGCATATTTTTCCCCATTACATTCGAAATAGATCAGCCCATTTGCCCACTGATAATATTCATAAAGATAGAGTTTAACAAAATCATTGCGGTTTTTAAAGAGGATATAGAAAAATGATTTAAAAGAACGGTTTCCGGCCCGATAATTTTTCGGAACATAGTTTTTTGCCATTAGCCAAATAGTTATGGTCCCCTGGCGGTAATCAATGTTTTTCGTTACATCGTATTTCAGTGTCTCGGTTTCACGCTTATTAAAGGCATTCTTCAGATTGAATCCAAGTATAGTTCTGAATTCAAGATTGGCATCGCAGGTTGTTGATGCCGGATTACCGCGTGCAAAGTCTGCGGTAGTATTCTTGTTATCAAAAGTGAGTTTGAACGAGAGATCATCTTCAGCCGCAACTCTTAATGATAAAATAAAGATCAAACTTAAAAAGATGACACCGACAGTGGTAATTTTTGCTTTAATTTGTCTCATGATAAATTCCTTGTTTTGTGCTAGTTAGCCTCTGTTAGAAAAGATATTTACTGTCGGAGTTCACAGCTTTAGCGTGCTATCATAGGCTTAAAAAAGCACGCTAACTGTGAACTCCAACAAAACTTCGCACTCGCGCACCCTTTTCGAATGAGGTCTAGTTAGTTGATATAAATATTTAATTTCATATAGTATAATACATTATATTGATATTTACTTGCGCTGTTTTGACTATTAAATATAATTTTGTGACTTAGCGTTCGCTACGTAAAATCTCATAGATATGACTAATTTAAGGTAAATAACGATCATTTGGTTATATTTTTGCGGTGTGGTAAAATTAGTTCATAGCCTCCGCGCGTTGTCAGTAATTGTCGAATTTGCGCTCTAATGATGGTGGCGTAACGACAGGCGGCGACAGAGCCGGCAGCATCTTTTGCCGCTGCCTTAAAAATTATTCGTAAGTTACGACCGCTATAGTAGGTAGTACGTTCATATAATGCCATATAGCTGTTCATCTGGCGTAACAGTTCATAAAGCTCCGGCGCGCGTTCTGTTCCAGAATTATTATAGACCAGTTTTTTTATCTGTTGCGATAATTGGAGACTATGGGCTATGTTTTTTTCCGGCGTTTTACCATTCAGGGCATTTTTCAACTCTTTGTCCATTTTACTCAATAGAATATCAAGTTGATTAAAATATTTCACTAAGTCATTATTTTTATGCTCTTGATTGCGCCATTTATTGATATTGGTTTTCATCTGGCTGTTCCAGTCCAGATATTTTCGCGTCAGCTTTTCAGATGCAGTGTTCAGCCCTAGTCGGTTTTCTGCATGGCGTGACATGGCTGCCGGATGTTGACCAAAGGCACCTGTTTTAACAAATATTTCTGAAACAATCGTTAACCCATGACAGGTATTATCGCACAAACTATTGGCTAGTTTTCGCGGCATTAATGAATACAAATCCCGCTGCCGGTTAAGTTCAATTGGTCTATTTTTTGCATTACTATAGAGTGATGCCAGAAAGTAGTAGGGGGTTGTCGGAGCACTATCAAGGGCATAAATTAATCCGGGATTACTGATCTCTCCGAACATTTTTGAATCAATGCGCAGGTTAATATGATTGTTTTCAGACCAGAATGGCCATTGATACATGCCGATTATAGGGCGATATTTATTTTTACGCTTTGAACGTAAGTAGTAAAATATTGGAATATTATTTTCACTAAGTTCAATAATCCATTCTGCCGTAAACGGTGGTTGCCAGTTTAACTTGACCGTTTCACCAGTTTTCATTGCAGCGGTATCGACACTATGCCAAATATTTTTAATATCCCAAACAGCAAGATTGATACTTCCGCCATTTAGCCTATAGTCAATTCGGCTAAAGCCTGCCTGCGCACCGGTGAATTTATTGCGATAGATCGATAGTTTATTGCTAGGTTGAGGATTGGCAATAACAATTAATCGGTTGCCATTAGCCGCTAATCCCAGCAATAAATTCTCCGGTGGAATATTTATTCGCGTTGCTGGAGGGTAGTTACCTGGCAGGTAATTGACCGATTCTACGCTGCGACTGGGCAGTACGATGTTTTTAATCATCGAGTTAATAAAAACTCCACCCATATTTTTGACTGGAGTAAGCTGAATGCTTTTGTCTTTAGCAATAGCAAGCTGGCCGATAACCATATTTTTGCGACCAGCAGTTTGCCATTTAATCTTAAACGTATCAGGATTATTTTTGACTGCCTTGCATGATACAACCCTACTGACCGTCTGGTGATTTTCATCATAAGGGGACAGGTTTATATTGTATGGTTTGTCTGGTAATGCGGCAAAACTTATTGACAGGGTGGCACTAGAGGCGTTTAAGTTTATTTTATAACGGTTATTTGATACGATACATTTGTTACTGGCGTCAACCCATGGTCCGACAGTTAACAACACTAAAAGCAGAATTTTATTTAGTTTTATCATAGTTTGCGATTTCCTGGTTAATAATATTTTCGTCACTGTTTTTATTTTCATGATAGACCGGCGATAGCAGAAGTTTCCGGCAGCTGTTTCTAATTTGCTCATAGTCTGCCTGTTGTGCAGGCGACAGAGCGATTTGTCTGCCTGAAATCATCCGTATTTGTCGTACCAACAAACGATACTGCTGAAGATTATTTATCTCTTGCTCAAATAGTTTACGAATGTCAGTAGCAAATTGCTTTTTCGCCTGTCGAGCTTTAAACTTTTTTGCTGCGGATTTAAATTTTTTCACCAATTTATTAAACTTCACACTGTTTTTAGACTCTGCACGGAGGGGGACTGCAGCTTTAATGATATAATTTAACTGTCTGGTCAATTTTGGCTTTGAGCTCTTAGCAGTTTTTTGCTTTAATTCAGCCCAAAACTGCTGATATGCCATATTTCGCGTCAAAATCATATTAAACATCTCAGATAGATTATCCGCCATACGACAAGCGGTGTCAGCTGCCGATGTTTGAGTAATATAGGTCCATTTATACCAGTTAAGGATAATACGATAATCTTTATAGAAGCATTTAGGATTGTCAACCCGCACTTGTCGGAGACCATGCAGATCAAGCAGTTTAGCGGTGTTGCTCAATCCTATGGCGTTGATTATCAGATCCATCGGAGTGAGCTGTTGCAGTGGCGTTAACTTCACCCGATCATAGGGATAATAAAATGCCGAAGAAATATTTTTGACTGATGCAGTCAGAATAGGTATTTTGAACTTTAAATTACTTGATGCGGCATTAGAGTTAAACATTCCTGAATAGTTATTGCCCTGTTGCTCTGCGATAGAATAGCGCCACTGTAGAGCGGCAGGGACTGAACAGCTCAATTTGAGATATTCGCCAGATAACATTTTTTTGAGTGCGGTTGATGAAGGTCTACACATTGAGGTCCCACACTGTCCTCCGATATCTGAGTTTGTCGCCGTATTAGTGACACCTGTTCCGTCAAATTTAAGCTTGCCCCATAATTGTCTGCCGATCAGACCCAACAGATAAAAGTGACGATAACGTTTTGCGTTTTTAACGCTTATACCGCTAAATTTATCAGTTTGTTTGCTTTTCAACAGTTGAACAGTTTGTTTTGATCTTAATAGCATGAAGAGATAATCTTCAGACTCAGGAAATAGCATCATCAATGGTGAATATGCGGTTGTTACCGGATATTTTGTAATATTTTTCGGTAGATACTGTAGATCCCAAGCATAGCGGTCCGTACCAATAACCATTTTAAGTTTATGTTTTAATTCGACCTGTCGTACGGCACCGGCAGTAATTATTTTGAGTACCGGGCGACCGGCAGTTGCAGTAAGTATAATTTCACCACGCTGTTTGTTTGCCATCGTTACTTTAATTTTACAGGTGATTTGGTCTGTCCCTTTCCGGGCAACCTTGATTGCGGTTATTTTTGTTGCTGACCTGCCGGCTGATAAACGCGGCAGGAGCTGAATTTTCTGCAATTTGCCGACTGGAGTTTTCAGCACCCAGAGAATTTTATTATGTGTCGTGGAAACAACTAAAAGTGTATTGCCACAATCTATGGCAAGCTCTTTTAACTTAGTGGATTTTGTGACATTTATCGGCTGGAATTTATTAAGAGGCAAGTTACTAATGTAAACTGGCAAAGCGATAGGTTTATTACTGGTGATCCAGCGTAGACTAGGAGCTGCAGGTAGTGCTATGGTATTTTTATTAAAAGTCCAATTGCCGGAAAACCCTGGAGCCCCATCCACATCTTGGCAGATACGTTTGATATTTTTCCCGATGATGTCCTGGATATAAATATCACCAACTGAACTGAATTGATCAAAAGTCTGGCTGAATATCACTTTTTTAGAATCGTCAGTCCAGCTAGGATGACGCTGGATCCCATTAATTCTCGTCAGCTGTCGGGCTTTACCCAATGTTATATCGTAAAGCCAGAGGTGAGCACCATTTTGGTACGCAATTATGTTACCATCTGGGGAACAGCGTGGAGCACTATTAAGTTCTCCGGAAAACAGTAGTTGCGGTTTTTCTCCAGCGCGTGCAAGGTAAACTTTGTCTACTTTTCCTGTGGTAATAAAGATTATTCGACCATCAGCCATAAAACTTGGATAAGCACAATTCATCCAGGATTCAGGTGAAATGATTGTTTCTTTTCCGGTGTTCAGCACTCGAGAAATAATTTGCCCATGACGTTGGAATACAATTGATTTAGCATCATTGGAACAGGCAACCTGTGAACCATTACATATTCTGGACATTTTTTTGTCCGCGGGATTAATTTTCCATACTCCATCTTGTTTCCCTGATTTTGAGTTAAAATAGATAGTATCCCCAGACGGGGTGAGCTGCGGCATTATCCAGTTGCCATGAATTCTCGCCAATAGACTGGTATGATCGCGACCTGTCAACAGCGTTAATCCTTTGCCCGGATAAACGACTGCTAATGAGTATATATCTTTTAATTCCTCGCTCTTTTTTCTGATATCGTTTAATGATTGAGTTTGTTCAGCTTTAGACAGCTTACTGCTAAACTGCATCGGAAATAGATCACTATAATTTATTGCTGGCGGATGCAGGCGCCACGCAGTGTAATAGGGCTTGGATTTCAATGTTTGAATATTGCGGCAAATGCCAAGTTTCCAATTATTCCCGGGAATCTTTTTTATCATTTCATACGGGATAAAGATTTCTGCAGTCCATTTTTTTTCACTCAGAAATACCGCGACCGACCAGTCTAGCAACTCTTCACTACCTAGATTATTCATCGCACCTACTGAGTTAAATACCAGGTGCATGGTTTTTGATTTACCAACATTAAGCCATATTTCAACGGAGTCATCTTGCCATATTTTTTCCATATCACTTTTTTCAGCTAGCATATTACCGATCTGTGGCTCAAGGCACTGAACCGCCAAGTAAATCCCCGCAGCATTATAACCGAGTTTAAATTTTGTCTGCAAGGCTGATGGAGTAGAGCTTTTCAGAATATAGAACAAACCTTTGTTCCACTGAATGTTTTTCCACGCCATATCTTCATCAATAATACCATCTAGTTCCGGTGCCGTTTTAAGGCGTTTAACGACAATAGTTTCATTCGTTTTCGCATTCACTTGAGGCATTATGGACAACAGTAAAAAGATGCCAAGTAACAGGGTAATTAATCTCATATAATTCATCCTTTAAATATTATTTGTTACAACACTCCACCATGAATGAGCATGGAAAAATATTTTAATTCGCAGTATCTTCGGGTTTTAAAATTCAACTGAAGACTTGAGCCGTAACTACTGTTTTTTCGTAACATTACGTACACAACGGAATCCGTAGGTATCATAGCCAAAACAGATATCAGCGAATGCCGGGGTCTCTTTTGCTCGGCTGGCAGAACGACAATCTTTCGCTTTTGATTTCCAAGATCCGCCACGGAGGACTTTAAAGGCACTTTTCTCTGGACCTTTAGGATTATCCTTGGGGCTGGATTTATAATAGTCTGGAGAATAATAATCGTTGCACCACTCCCAGAGGTTGCCATAAATATCACGCAACCCCCATTTATTCGCTTTTTTTCTGCCAACCGGACGCGGTTTTTTCCCGGAATTCAGCCGGTAGTAGGCGTATAACTGCAACCTTGAAGGCGAATCACCCCAAAAGTACTTTTTAGTTGAACCGGCACGGCTCGCATATTCCCATTCCGCTTCAGTCGGTAGTCGATAGCCATTTTTACTGAAATCACATTGCCAGGTTTTCAGATCATAGCAGGATTCCAAGCCGTCTGCCATTGATCGGGCATTGCAATATTGAACAGCCTGTGCCCAGCGCACCTGTTCTACCGGATTTTTTGGCTTACGGTGTTTTGATGGATTAATTTTCATTAATCGTTCAAATTCCCGTTGGGTTACCAGCTGTTTATCCATATAAAATGCATTAACCTTGACACTATGAATAGGGGTTTCGTCGGCTTTGCCATTATTAGAACCCATTTTAAATTCCCCGGCAGGAATGAGTACCATCTTAATCCCGGATTTAGTGGTGATGGTCTTACCTGAGGCATTTACTGTATTCACCAACATAACACTCAAAATGCAGGTGGCAATAAAACTAATTATTTTTGTCATAATTTAAAATCCTTTCTTATTTTATCTGGCGCAAAGCTATAAATTTAGCACTGTAAGGTTTGAGCGTTGCTGAACTGGAGAATTCCCCGCTGCTCTTGCCAATATTCTTTTTACCTTGGACTGACAGCTCTACGACTTGCCATTTGGGTTGCTTTAGAGTTGAATAGAGGGTAGTGTCGAGTTTAAAATTGAATATCTGCGAGGAACCGGAACAGTTTACTATGGCAATTCCGAGATCACCATCAGCATGGTGCCAAATCGAAGCACGCACAGCGGGGAAGGTTACCCGGTCTTTTACTTTATTACAATCAAATACCGCAGAGACAGTCGGCAATGAATTTGTAGATTTTAATTCACCCATAAGTTCGCCGTAAACCATAAACTTTTTTGCCGCGATGCGGCATTGCACAAATTTTTTTATAACGGCATGCGCAGTGCTACGTTTGACATCGGAACAGGGAAACTGATTATTTTCGGATTCACGATGGTGAATTGGTGCGGCCATTCCCCAGAGAAAAAACCGTCCCTGAATCATTACGTATGCCTGAAAGGTTTGGAGTTTATCCGGTGAAAGCGGCAAATAACGTACTCGGTCACACAGTACCGCAGCCGTCAGAGGAATCGCCTGCTGAGAATTGAACCGGTGATTCCACCAGCAGTTTAACATGCCATCAAAATCATAAGCATCGGGACCGCTTTCTGTAGCTAATGCCACCTGTTTGCGACCGATAATATCTTTTCTGGTTTTTGCCAGTAGTGAATTATAGGCTGAAGTCCAATAATTCCAGCTGGCAGGATGGTTATGGGTTTTGGCAAAACAATGTAGCGGCACCGCTGCGCCAACTTGATCCCAATAAACCATATTCACCCCGGCTTCGTTAATTAATTTACGGTTAATGTCCATGATTTTCTTACGCCACATCGGGTAGGCAGGGCACATAATGCCTAATCCTGCACCATAATTCTCAATTTTCAGTTGATTATTATAATCTCTGACCAAGCCATTCTGTACCGGCTCTGATGAAAATTCTTTATTATCCTTCGACCACGCCCGGGCATTGGTGTAGGGCATCACCGCTGTACCATGATCTTTCATCTTTTTTACCGATGCGCTCATATTTGAACGGAACGGGAAAAATTCCGGTAAATTATGATCGAATACATGTTGTCCCCATTCGCACCAGAAAACACCGGCGTTGACCCCAAATTGCTGTTCGAAATTAACCACAATCCGTGCAACAGCCGTTGGCGATTGCCACATGCAGAGCCAAATGCCAGCTTCGAGGAATGACTTAGGTAAATTTCTTTCTGCCAGTGGTTTGTTATACCAGCGTGGTAGGGTTATTACCCATTTACGATAAATCTTTGCGGCTTGCCACCAGTCGCCATCATGTAGCTTGACAATAATCGGGAATGCTGATTTGTAGTCGGTTCCAACTACCGCCATATCATCTGGGAACTGTTTAAACGTCAAATCCTGACCGTCTGATAATTGAGCCTCACTGGGGCGTTGTTGTGGGTCATGGACGCCGATATAGAGTCCTTTATTGTTTGTCACAAATGATAGAAAATGCAATGGCCAGCTTTCGGTAGGATAGACAAAGTGACCAGGGTGGCGATTTTTTTTTCGCAGGATTCCGCCAAGTACACCACCGGGGAAAACTACATCAGCCGTGCCGGGGGCCGCAATGGATAAAAATTTCGGAAAGTCGACATTCCATAAGGCGTATTTCATACTCCTATTCTGAACCGCAATCCGCCATTCGCTTTCACCGTCAGCTTTCAATAAAACCTTAACCGTCACATCTACCGTATTTTTTTCATCAGCGAATGACAGACCATTCCAGTTTAAAGTCAGCTCTTCAGATCCGTCAGACAGTTTCTTTTTTGCAATACCGGTTATTGCCGGGTCAAGGTTGGTCAATTGAATTTTATCCGGCCGCCCTGGTTTGACGAAGTTTAATTGCCACAATCCTGCCTGCTGGGCGGAAAGCTCAGGAAAAATAAATCTGGCTCTGCTTGCGGGGTCAGCTATTTCTAAACATGAAAACCCATTTTTTGCCGAAGCGAAAACAATTTCCGAGTAGCTGTTTTTTAACACAACCGCCGATTTAATTTCCGGTTTGATTCTGGTAAACTCAACATCATCAATAGTTATTTCGCCATTGCCGACAGCAAAAAACAGCCTGACAATATTCACATTAAACCCACCAATTTTGTCTGCAGGAATTGTAAACTCAAAAGAACGGCTTTCCCAGTCGGCGGCATCAAATTTTTTATATCCGGGAAACAGCTCCTTGACCTGGCACCCAACATAAGGTCCGGCTTTTTTGGTAAAACAATAAAATCCAGCCGTATAACTGCCTTTGCCTTTCATGCGCAGCGAAATTTTAATTTTTTCACCGGGTGTTACCGGAAAATTAGTACGGGCGTAAACTTGCATGGTTTGCTTGGTTTTATTTACGTGATTTGTCAGTTTTAACGCTTGCCCGCCTTTATCATCAGTAATAAGTTCAGTTTGCCCCTGCCCGTGAAATTTATTTTTCTGCCACCCCTGAGCTATTTCATTCGCTCCAGGCTTACCATCAAAATTACTAATATCTCCTGCATTAAGAGCCATAACCCCAAAAACAATCAATACCATTTACTGCATAAGTTTTTAAAAATCTCATATTTTATATATTTTCCTTTTCCTTTTCCTTTTCCTTTTCCTGGTTCTGTCAACCCTTACCTATGGTTACAGACCTGTTTTCTTACTTAAAATCAACAAAAAAACGAGAAAAAAGCTTCTCCCCCCTTTTTTGTTACGATTTTTGATCTAAAATCAAGAGAGGTTCCCACGTTTCAAACTATCACCTTTAAAAAAAGGAAACACTCTCTTGAAAACAAATATTTTAAAAATTGTAAAATGGTTTTGTCGTTCTTTAACGTATAATGAACTAGCATCCGCTATAATTATTTTTCATGAAGTACTGTCTAATTCGCGTTCTGATATTGACCTGAAGCCGGAAGCAAAGCCACCTCACTACCGTGATTTCAGAACCGATATGGTACGTCCTCTGACAGAACCAGTGGAAAAGCAATCAAGTCTTAATTGGGAGCATCTTCAAG
>JAKIUY010000074.1 GCA_021647315.1 Victivallaceae bacterium | reverse complement strand
TTTTCAAGGGTGGTATGTTATTGACATTGAAAGAGTTATAATATATCACGCCTTGGAGGATTTTTCAAATAAAAAAGGAATATAAATCGTTAATAATTAAAGGGTTAAGCTATTTTGCAAGACCCACGGTTTACTTAATAAAAGAGGCAAAACAATGACAGTAAAAATTAATCTTTATGGCGAAGAACTCAACACCTACAAAGCTAATTTCCACATGCATAGTACAGTTTCAGATGGGAAACTCCCCCTGCAGGATACAGTAAATCTTTATCGAGCTGAAGGCTACGATATTTTGGCGGCAACAGATCATCGTATCGCCAACCGGGTCAGTGAAATAGATACGGGGGATCTGATGCTGATGAGCGGTATGGAATTTCATCCGTTAGGGCCACGCGGTATTCGATGGCATTTTATTGCTCTGAACGTACCGGAAGACTTTCCCAATCCTTCAGATTTACCCTGCCATGAGGCGATAGAAGCAGTCCGCAAGGCGGGTGGCGAGTCTATTGTCGCACATCCTTACTGGAACGGTTTCACCAGTAATGATATCATGCAGGTAAAAAACCTTATAGCAATTGAGGTCTATAATACTGATACCCGTTACATCGGTAAAGGTTGTAGCGTTCAAACCTGGGATGAACTTTTAAACATGGGTTATCATCTGCCGGGCATCGCAGTTGACGACACTCATAGACCGCGGGATTTTTTCGGTGGCTGGACGATGGTATGCGCTAAAGAGAAAACACCGAGGGCAGCAATGAATGCCCTGAAAAACGGAGCTGTTTATGCTTCACAGGGGCCGGATTTTCATAAGATAAGTTTTGAGAACAATATTTTTTCAGTAGAATGTTCACCATGTGAAGAGATTATCGTTATGAGTAATGGCTCTTTCGGGCGTTGCGGTAATATGTCCGGCTTCGAAGCAACTACGCCTGAAGCAAGATATAAAACCACAGAAATGAGCTCATTTGAGACAGAAATACCTCATCCAACCAACCTGACCTACCTGCGTTGTCAAATAAAAGACAAAGCCGGGAATTACGCCTGGAGTTCACCGATAAAAATTGACTAGGCGATACTCGGAAAGCCTTTATTTTCCGCATTGCGGAAATTAAAGGCTTTTCTCCACTCCGTTTGTATTAATTCAATATACTTCTTACTTATTTTTAGATAGTTATTTGTAATAATAACATGAGAGTATCTTTTAAAATTAAAGAGCCAAAAAATTTGCGATGGGCTCATTAATTATTTAATAAAAGGATAATATTCTATGAAAAAGTCACCTGCCCAGGAATGTTTTTGGAAAAAACTGTCATTTACCGCTACCTGTTTGTCCGCCCTGCTCCTGATCTCGGGCTGTGCATCAACTGAAATCACTGACCGTAAGCGATTGGTAACGGAAAAACTCCAGCGACCGGGGAAAATTTTAATTCACGACTTTGTGGTTAATAAAGCCGAGGTGCCGCAGGATTCCGCTCTCACCGGCAAAACTGACGGCAAAGTTACTCCACCAACTAAGGAAGAGATAAAAGTTGGGCGCAAATTGGGTGTTGAAATGGCGTCACAACTGGTAAAACAGATTAATGCTATGGGAATTACTGCCGTAAAAGCCAAGTCGGCAACTAAACCGCAAGTCAATGATATCGTTCTGCGTGGTTATATACTCTCTGTGGTGCAAGGTCAAGGCACAAAACGCGTTATTATCGGATTCGGCTACGGTGCCGCCGAATTGCAAACCTTTGTCGAAGGCTATCAAATGACCGCTAAGGGGCTCCGTAAACTTGGCTCAGCTAAAATTGAGGCCGGTGGCAATAAAACACCCGGCGGCGCCTTGGGAGCCCTCAGCTTCATCGCCAGGGCGAATCCCATCGGACTCATTGTCGGTGTTGGCGTAAAAAGTTATGGAGAAATCAGCGGTAGCAGTAAGGTTGAAGGTTTAGCCAAAGACAGTGCCAAGAAAATTGCCGAAGAACTCAAAATCAAGTTCCAAAAAGAGGGCTGGGTAAAATAAGGACTCACAAAAAACAGGTTGGGTTTACCGGTTGCACCGGAACTTAAAACAGTAGCCTGTTGAAAACCACGAGGTGAAACTACTAAAAAACACGATAACTTTCCCTTTTGCCAATAATACTACGTAGCTTTTTCGTATTCATTCACAATCATGGTATCTTTTGACGTATTTTGCAAATTATTGAAATAATCTGCCTTTTTTTTCAAATATTGACACAAAGTAACTTTAATATTTACAAAATTATGATAATTTATCAGCATATAAATTTTAACTAAAAAAGCATACTAAAAGTCTGTAGTTCAACCGCACAATATGCAATCGGGCATTTCCTGTTGGAGAGCAAATAGTAAGTCCTCGAACGCCTTTGCAAAGCAAAGGATTTACTAGCGAAGCGAACATCTTTAGCGTGCAAAATACAATTTCCTATTGTATAACAAAACAGGTTAATACCTGTTCAGGAACTATTACTACTATGAAAATACTTGTGTTAAATGCCGGCAGTTCATCGGTGAAATTCACCATGTACTCAATGAGCCAGGAAAAAATGTTAGCTAAGGGAATTGTTGAACGCCTTGGCAGTTCAAAACCTAATTTGATCTATAAACGTTTTGACGGAATATCTGAAGAGACGAGTCCGAATGTTAAAGATCATATCGGAGCAATCAAGAGCATCTGCGATAAGCTTATAGATCCGAAAATAGGGGTACTAAAAAGCCTTAAAGATGTTGAAGCCATCGGGCACAGAGTAGTTCATGGCGGAGAACAGGCCACAAAACCAGTTCTAATCAGCAGCCGGGTCAAAATGATTATCAGGGACTGTTTTCCTCTGGCGCCACTCCATAACCCACCGAATATGGATGGTATAGAAGCGGCGGAAAAAACCTTCCCGGGCGTGCCGAATGTCGCCGTATTTGATACAGCATTCCACCAGTCAATGCCGCCTGAGGCCTATCTCTATGCAGTACCTTACGAGCTTTACACCAAATACGGGGTGAGAAAATATGGTTTTCACGGCACCTCACATGCTTATGTCGGGCTGGCAACAGCAGAGATGTTGAAAACCACCTTTGAGAACCTGAAATTAATTACCTGCCACCTCGGCAATGGTTGCAGTATGGCAGCCATCAACCACGGCAGTGTGATTGATACAACCATGGGCATGACCCCACTTGAAGGGTTGGTCATGGGAACCCGTTGCGGAGATATTGACCCGGCAGTCGTTATCCGTCTCGGTGAACTGGGCAAAACGCCGCAAGAAATTGACCATCTGCTCAATAAAGAGAGTGGGCTGCTGGGTGTCGCTGGCATCGACAGTTCTGATATGCGTGATATTATTAAAGCAACTGAAGCTGGCGACAAGCAAGCACAACGTGCCCTGAGAATGTTCATCAGAAGAATCGTCAAATATATCGGTGCCTATTATGCACTGCTCGATGGAGCCGATGCAATTGTCTTCACCGGAGGAATCGGTGAATATAGTGCTTATGTTAGAGATAAAATTGCTAATTCGCTTGGTGCATTCAATATCAAGCTTGATACAGCAGCTAATGAAGCGGCATTCGGCAAAGCAGGCATTATTTCCACTCCGGAAAGCAACTGCAAACTGATCGTAATGCCGACCGACGAAGAACTGATGATCGCCAGAGGTGTAGTTTCAACGTTGCAACAGGAAAGAGTAACCATGCAGGCGACGAGCTAGAAGCTAGAAACTGAAGAGTGAGTCCTCTAACGACCCAAACGAATTGACGGGGGTTCAAACACGGGGTGTGAAACTGGAAGACTGGACAGGGATAAACGAGAAGTGCTGCGTGAGTACCTGTTGTCACTATAGGTCTCCTGCATCAAAAACTAAAACAATGAGGCTTTGCCTCAATACAATGGAATAACATTATGCCAGCAATAGATATGTTTATAGAAAAAGCAAAAACTGCTAATAAAAAACTGGTTCTACCTGAAGGGCAGGATCCAAGAGTCGTTACTGCCGCCAACAAAATCATTGAAGCCGGAGTTGCATCACAGGTTTTTGTTCTGGGAACAGAAGCAGAAATTGCCGAGTCATGTTCACAGGCCGGAATTACTGAACGCAGATTTGATACGCTTGATTACCTGAATTGCAGCTACTTCGAAGAGTATGCCGAACAATTCAAAGAGCTGCGTAAAAAGAGAAATATTTCGATTGAAAAAGCACGTACAAACATTTCAGACCGAATATTTTTCGGCGCGCTGATGGCGCGAAACAATCTGGTTGACGGCATGGTTGCCGGCAGTATTGCCTCAACCGCCAATATGCTGCGGGCGTCATTCAGTTGTATCGGTACGGCTCCAGGCATTAAAACCGGCAGCAGCTGTTTTGTTATGGATCTGCAAACACCTTCGCCAGCTGGGGATGAAGTACTGCTCTTCGCCGATTGCGGTGTCAATCCCGATCCGAATGCTGAACAATTAGTCGATATCGCCATGGCAACCAGCAACACCTATCGGGCACTGCTGGGCAAAACTCCCCGCGTCGCATTTCTCGGCTTCTCAACTTTCGGGAGTGCTCAGCACGAATCACTGGAAAAAATTGTCGAAGCTGCGGCAGCATTCAAACAGAAAGTCGAAGCGGAAAAGCTGGATATCATTACTGCGGGTGAAATGCAGGCTGATGCCGCCATCGTTCCGGCCGTCGCCGCTAAAAAATGCGCTGACAGCGCAATTCAGGGTAATGCCAATATCTTAATCTTCCCTGATCTCAATTCTGGTAATATCTGCTATAAGCTAACCGAACGCCTCGCTGGTGCCGGTGCCTACGGTCCGATCCTTCAGGGCTTAGCACGACCGGTAAATGATCTGTCACGCGGTTGTTCCGCAGACGATATTTTCGGCGTAGCCGCCATCACCGTCTGTCAGGCAATCGGCTAATCGGAAATGAGTGATGTAGCATAAGCGTCCCGCTTGTATAGTAACGTTTTCCGGTACTGTTTGACAGTGCCCTACTACACATACCTCGAGTGTAACGACAGTAGAACAAAGCGAAAACCCTACAAAGGGCAGGCAGGGTCATCTATCTTACTAGATATTGCTTTAGACAAAAAAAATATAGCCGGCTTTGCCGGAACTTTTAGTTTGCAAACCACAAAGCCACAGAGAAAAAATAAAAAATCTTTGTGTCTTCGTGTTCTTCTTTTCTTCGTGGTAAAAAAAGTTTTTGGTTGCCACTGTGAGTCACGTTCCATCGCGTGAAGGCCACGTTGCCGTAGCCCTGTCCTAAGCTGCTCACGTGGCGTGACAACGTGGTCACGGGACAGCGTTGTTGCTTTGTGTATTTCAGACCACCCCCAAAAGCGTAAGATTACTATTTTTAAGTTTCCCCCCATATTCCTATTGTTTTTTACACTTCCTAAAGTACATTAAAATTTATAAATTTGATAAACTTTTGACAGTTTGATATTATGTAGAATATAGAATACCTATTAAAGCTATACTAAAAAATGATAGCAAAGGTTGGATATGAGAGAATATGAGGAGATCATAAATTAATGCGACAGTCGGGTACAATTCAAATATACTTCAGCAATACAATTGAAGTGCTGACTCAGCACCTGGCCGCTACGCTGCATGATGAACAGAGCAACAGCCAGGATATTTTCCAAGAGTCAACAGTACTGGTTCCCAACAGTAACGTCGAAAGATACCTCCAGATCTCACTGGCTGAATATAATCAATCCGCGATAAATATCGAATTCCCATTTCTCGAACATGGCTTATGGAAACTGTTAACTGTCCTGTCTACCGGCAATTCAACAATAGAACGACTTGATACCAACCGTTTAAGCCAGATGATTATGCATCTGATGCTCGATAATAGTTTTATAAACGACCCCGTCTACAAACCATTTCGTGAATATCTGCTGGATGATGGGAAAATCCATCGCAGTAAACTGTGGCAATTGTGCCGCCGGCTGGCCGGACGTTTTCAGGACTACGAAATGCACCGTCCCGGCATGGTTAAAAACTGGTTGGAAGGGCAAGCCTATTTTACCGACAAAAATGATCCAGCATTACAGCAACTGGAAAATGCACAACGCCATTTATATTGCCGGATTTTTGCGGAACAGGATTTACGCAACCTGGACGGGTGCGAATATTTAACCCTGTTCCAGCTGGCAGAACGGGTATATAACTCCGAAAAACACACTGATATTGATATACAGCAACTGCATATTTTTGCCCCGTCACGACTATCAATCAGACACCGTCAGATTATCTGTCAGCTGGGCCGGTATCTGCCGGTAAATATTTATCATCTCAATATCTGTACTGAATTCTGGGAAGACATCACCACCCCCGGCGAAGACCGCTGGCTCGAATATTTTAAGAATCTGAATATTGAACAACAGAGTGGAGACATTCCAACCGAAAAGCTGATAGATTCTGAATATGAGAATCAACTACTGAAAGCCTGGGGCAAACCCGGACGCGAAATGCTGAAAATCTATAGTGATCTGGAAGAAGATGCGGCATATTTCAATGTCAGATTCAGCAATTACGATATTACCCCCAATGATTTAGCGACAAAGGCACAATGTTCTTTACTGCATCGTGTCCAGTACGATATCAGCATGCGCCAGAGTGGTGACGGCACCAAGCTTGAGCAACCACAGATGCTACGCAGTCTGCAGATTACCGGGGCTCCGTCAATCCGCCGTGAAGTTGAAGCCGTCTATAACAGTATTCTCTATAATATGACTGAAAACCCTGAGTTGCAACTATCAGATATTGCTGTACTGGTAACTGACATGCAAATTTATCAACCGGTTTTGCGCCGGATTTTTGAAGCTGACGGAGTTCACAATCAACGTCCGGTGCCCTACTCGCTGATTGACTCAAATGCATCGGTCGAAAGTCTTTATGCCCGCGGCATAGAGACCCTGTTTACCATTATTGAAGAAGATTTTATCAGACGTGATATTTTTGAGCTGTTCCGCAACCCATGTTTTCAGGAAGCCTGCGGTTGTTCAAGTTCCGATGTTGACGACTGGCTGGATATAGTTGAACAGCTGGGAATATTCCGTGGTTATGATAAACTGTACGATACTGAAGAGTATCAACATCTTTTCACTTGGGAACAGGGACTTAAAAGATTGCGTTTCGGCTCTGTTACTGACGGGCTGAATGAGGTTGACGGTATAGTACCGCATTTCAACAGTGAACCGCAGACCGCAGGCTGTTTAAGCTGGATAATAGAACGTCTGCATCATTTCCGCAGTCACATTGTAGAAACCGGTACTACCGGAAAAAACACTGATGAGTGGAATGAGACAATCAATGAATTCCTTGACGAATTTCTGGCGGTACCGGCGGACTACCGCCAGGAAGCCATCGTGCAACGCTCCATCCACAACGCATTTGACTCGCTTACAGTTCTGAAAGCTTATCAGGATAACTTGACCTATGAAGATATAAAAGAATTTCTCAAAGAAGGCATCGCCAATATTCCGGCAGGACGCGGCAGGTATCTCGGCAATGGAGCAGTGCTGGCATCACTGCAACCAATGCGCCCAATACCATTCAAAATCATCTATATCCTCGGCCTGGACGAACATGCATTCCCCGGTCAGCCGGAAAATGATGCCATGGATCTAAAATTGCGCGAACGGAAAATAGGCGATATCAGTCAGATTGAAAGTATGAATTATCTGTTTATGGAAACGCTGATCTGTGCCCGGGAAAAGCTCTATTTAAGCTATGTAGAACGTGACATCAGAAAAGACCGCGACATTATGCCATCACCGGTGATTCGTGAGCTGCTTAATTATACCGCAAAAGTAATTGATCCGGTATTACTTGAAAAACATCAGGGCAGAGCGTTGCAGCCAGTATGCCACCTACCATTGATCAGTACTGAAGTCGACTCTTTTGTTATGACTGACACCAGCCCCTATGATTTTCATCTGAATTACTCCTTTAATGACTGGTTGCTGGCGTTGCTGGAAGCAGGCCGGAAAAAGCTTACCACCATGGAGAATATTCCCGGGCACGCTATAGCAAAATATAAAAAACAGCAATTTGCATCACTGAAAACAGCGTTACAACAGCATAACCCAAATACTCAACAGTCAGATAATAATCAGGCAGGCCACAGTATAAATGCAATGCCACAGGAAATCAGGATTGACTTGAAAGAATTGAGTAATTTTCTGAACAACCCGATTGATGCTCTGCTGAAAAGGCATGAAATAACCACTAATAACTCTGACACTCCGGCTTTAGTTACTGATGAGCCTTTCCAGCTTGAACCGCTATTAAGATATAACCTAACAGCCGATGCGCTGAAAACATTGTTCACAGAACAGGCTGGCAACGTTGATAAAATTGCCCCACTAACCTCTTTAATTAAAAAAAGCTACAGGGAAAAATTGCGCCGTTCACTGGCACCAATACCGTTGTTTGCCAATTTAGATAATGAAAAAAACCGCAATGGCCTGAAAAAAATAGCAGATGAAATAACCCCGTTGCTGGAACAGATACTCCAGGGCCCAGTCATATTCGGGCAAGCAGATAAACTTGAACACGCCCCCTGCTTGCGATTACCTGAACTTAAATTACAGTTAGAAAACGAAGTTGGAATCACCTTATCCGGCACCTGTGACTATATGCTGCAGGACAAATCAGGACGGCTATCCGGTATTTTAACGCTTACTTCAAGCACCGGAGGCAAAGCACCGACTAAGCATCTTCTCCAGCCATTTCTTTTCTGGTGCTGCCTGTGTGCGTTACTGCCCGAAGATAGACTGTCTGAAGAGTTTACGCTTTACACGGTCTACCGGGATAAAGTATCTGCCCGAAAATGCTGCCGTAAGTTCAGCAGTGAGCCGGATAAAAGCGTCACCGCAGATAACATACGTTGCTATCTTGCTAATATAGCCCGGGATTATCTGGAAACTGACCCGGATTATATGCCATTCAAGGTTTACAATGATTTAAAACTGCCGCCAGACAAATTAACCGCAGAAGATGCTGAAATTTATCTGACAAATTTTACAGACAAAGCCCAAAAGGCACTGGAAGATGAAAAACATGCCAGATTGCTGAAAATATTGCACCTGCAACTACCACCGGATAATGTCCTGGAAAAATATCGGTTACGTATGGGAATGTTTTCACTGCTGACATCATAGGGAGAGAAGCTAGGAGCTAGGAGTTAGGAGTTACAGACGTTCGTCTGGCTTGTACTGCTTCAAACTCCGCTCCTGCGTCGCTACGGAAGCAGGAAAACAAATTATGACGAAAGTGTTATGCATGTTAGATGCCAGGTGCCTAAAAGTAAAGAGTGAAGCGGGTACTCGGAGTAAAGAATGAGAACAGAATATAACAGATGGAAATGATAATGCAACACATCAAATCACCGGATGAAATAAACATCAACCGCCATGCGGTTATTGAGGCCTCGGCCGGTACCGGGAAGACCTATACCATTACCGGACTGGTAATGCGCTTGCTGCTGGAAAGAAAACTGCCCATCGAAAAAATACTGATTGTCACGTTTACCGAAAAAGCGACAACAGAACTGCGTGAACGAATCTATAATGAAATCACTGAACGTCTTGAGCAAAGTATACCGGATGCGGAAGACTACCTATTACTCAGCATAGCCCTGAATAATTTTGCCAACGCCGCAATCTTTACCATTCACGGATTCTGTCAACGCATCCTGCGCACCAATGCATTTGAGAACCGGACAGCATTCGATTTAGAAGTAATCGATGATAATCTTATCTACCGTGAACAGCTCAACCGCATCAGACGCCACTGGCCGTCTGTGCCGCATATCACAGAAATTTTCGAACATGAAACCCTTAATTCTGAAACCTGGGAACAGACCATTATCCGTTTAGCCCGTCTATCAGGTAATACCAACAATCTGATCTATCCGACGGCTTGTGAAAACCCGGCAGATAGTTTCAGAATATCATTCGACCAGCTGAAACATAATTTCAATTCAGAACAAATTACAGCAGCATTACAGCGAGTGCCGAAAACTGTTATAACCCCGCGAACATTAAGTAACCGGCAGAATAAATTTCTTGTTCCGCTATGGGAAATGGCATCAGCAACCGTTCCGACAACAACACTGCTTGAACAATACAAATCCTACCTGGGAACATTAGCTAAAAACTTCAAAGATTATCGTGATAAAAGTGTATTCAAAGAACTATATGACCAGAGCTCAGAGCTGGCAGCAGCAGACTTTGCCCTGCTGGATAAGTTTATCAACCAACTGAATATGATATATTATCATTATACCTTGCAAGAAAAACAGAATCCTCAACAATATCCGGAATATCACTTCATCAACGAAGTTATTTTAGACCTGCACCGCCGAGTACAAAAATACAAACAGGAACATAACCTGATATCCTATGATGATATGATCAGTCTGCTTTACGACTCACTCAAGGCTGAAGCCGCAGAGAACAATGTGCAGGATAAATTGCTGACCAAACGTCTGCGCCAACAATACAATGTCGCTCTGGTGGATGAATTTCAGGATACCGGCAGTTTGCAATGGTACATATTTAAACGCATCTTCGTCGATGAATCAGAACAGAGCAACAGCCGGATAATGCTTATAGGGGATCCGAAACAGGCTATTTACGGGTTTCGTGGCGCAGACGTCCATGCCTACGAACAGGCAAAAGCCGAACTATTCAAATTACCAATACCGGCAAAAGGGTACCGCCTGGATACTAATTATCGTTCTATGCCTGATCTGATTAATGGGTTGAATATATTATTCACCACTGGTAACGGCTGGTATCCGCCGGAAGAAGCCGCCGTCAAGTCGCCTGATTACAGCCTGCGCCGCGCCAATGGCGGACCGCTGCTGCTACGTGACGAAACGAAGACCGAGGCCATTAATTTCATCCACTGTAAGCTAGCCAAACCAACGGCATATCTCCTGAAAAGAAAGCTCGCAGAGGGCATTTCCGCTACGATAGCTCAATTATACAACAAAATGGAGTTTGTCCGCAAAAGAGATTATAAAAAACTTGGTTATGCTGACATCTGCATTCTCGTTCGTGGCAAGAGTGATGTGCTATTTTTAGAAAAGGCATTGAAAGAACGAAATATCCCGCACTCATTTTATAAGAAACCGGGTATCTACAAATCAGATGAAGCAGTAAATCTCCAGATTCTGCTGACAGCATTGGCAACCAAAACACGTAGCGATATAAAAAAGGCTATGCTGACTATATTTTTCAACCTTACCCCGAATGATATTACAGAGTTTGAACAGAATAATTTTCCCGAATTACATCAACATTGGCTACGCCTGCTGGAGTTGGCGGAAGAACGGGCCTGGCCGCAATTTTTCTGCTACCTGCTAGAAGATACCGGGGTGATTTATCGTGCGGCGGTCGAAACTGACCAACGCCAAATTGCCAATTTACAGCAAATAAGCCATGAACTGGTAAACGCCGCGTTACAAAAAAATATGGATGAAAAATCCTTATGCCGCCATCTCGATAATCTCGCTCTTAACGAGCATAACGACGCCGAAGGAGACATACACGAACAGGAAACAGAAAAGCCGACGGTGAAAATAATGACAATCCATGCCAGCAAAGGCCTGGAGTTCCCAGTAGTGTTCCTCTTCGGCGGCTTTACCCAGAGTAATCAAAGTAAATTCAGTAAACATTATGACCGAACCCGGGGAAAAATAATTTACGACATCAGCAAAACATCAAAAAATCTGGCAGCCAAAGATGAGACAGAAGAGAATAAGCGTCTCTACTATGTCGCCATGACCCGAGCAATATTTAAACTGTTCCTGCCAATATATTCACCAAACATCAAACCATCCGGGGCCTATACCAACCTGATATTGCCGCGCCTCAGCCAAATTGATTTTTCAGCAATCCCCGGAATCAGTAATGAAATTTACCTTCAGCCCGCCGAAACTGAAACCACAACCACACCATCCGTCACGATGCCGGATATACCGCCAAGCCATAACTGCAATCCAACCCGTACCCGGCGTATTGAATCATTTTCCAGTATGCTCAATTCTATAAAGGCCGATGCAGTAAACTATCTGACGGAACACCTTGACGCTGATGATGAACTCCCCGAACACGATACAAATTACAGCGACGGTGAAATGGATAAAAACCCGCTTCAGCAACTGCCCAAAGGCAGAATTACCGGTGATATCATGCACGACATCTTTGAAAAACTGGATTATAAACTCTGCCAGAATGCCGTTGACTTCAAACAGTTTGCCAGTAACCCGCGGGTAAAAGAATCTATAGCATCACAGATGCGCCGCCACAACATGACCAACAATGACATCAGCAACAGTGAAGGCATAAAAGTCTCTGATTATAACCGGGAATTTGCCCGGCTGGTTTGGCATACACTGCGTAAACCGCTCGCGGATCTGGATGGCGTCAGACTGTGTGATATTGCAACCGCTGACCGTAAACACGAACTGGAATTCAACAATCAGGTGGCTGGATATGACCATCAACACCTGATTAACGGTCTTATCGACCTGCTGTTCCGCGTCAGGAACAGGCTTGGTGGCTTTGATTATTATCTCCTTGACTGGAAAAGCACCTACAGCGCCAACGGTTATACCCCTGAAACCCTGCGTTATGTCATGCAGGAACATAAATACAATGTACAGCTGTCCATATATGTCATGGCAGTAAAACAGTGGTTTGAATCATTGGAGTTGTCCTCTGAACACCGCCTGAAAGGGGCAATTTATATTTTTTCAAGAGGAGTAAATTGTGAAACAGCAGAACAGAACGGCATTGCCTTTGTTCCCCTGCAATATGATACACTGGACACAAGACAGCTGTCAGAACAGATTTTCAGCGGAACAGGTAGGGACAACTATACCCATTATGAGTAGTTTTTAAGCTCTTAGACTGCAGGAGCGGAGTTTAAAGCGGCAACTTTGCCCTCGGCCGCGACCTGATTAGTTAGACCCTACTCGAAAAGGTCGTACGATTGCGAATTTTTGCTGGAGTTCACAGCAGCAAAGAATAAAAGTTAAAAACTTTAACCTAAACGAAGATATTATATGAATACAAACAAACACAAAGTTAAACTGTTACGACAGATTTTCGGCGAAGGTTTAATCGACGAACGTTTTAACGTGATCAATGGAGAACAGCTCAATCTGACTGTAAATGATTTTCTGGTCGCCCGCGATATAATGCGGCTCGCTGACAGCATCGAAAACCGTCTCTTACTGATCCTGCTGCTACTGTTGGCTGACCGGGTCAATAACGGATCCACCTGCCTGATTTTTAATTCCACATTTGACCGGCAGGCTGAAATTCTGGCAACAACTACCGCTGAACTTTTTACCCTGGCAGGCAATTTGCCGAATAAACTTACCACGCCCAACAGTCCACTGGTCTTATCAGACAATAGACTATACTTCCAACGATATTACTGTAATGAACAGCGCCTGTCCGACAATTTACAGTTACTGTCAACCAGATCAGCAACAAATATTCCCGACCCAATTAAAATTAAACAACAACTGCAAGCTATAATAACCACTAATAAATATGCCTTCGATCCATTACAAATCCAGGCAGTTATTACCGCTCTGTTAAACTCTTTTGCGATTATTGCCGGCGGCCCCGGTACCGGAAAAACTACTATTATCGTTGCCATCCTGCGCTGCCTGCTGCGACTGGGCTGTGAAACCACCGACATCAGCCTGGCAGCACCGACCGGACGGGCAGCCAAACGCATGACCGAGGCCGTCAGCAAAGGAATTAACGAAGACCTGACCAGCCAGACAGCAGATGACCTGAAGGTGCTGGAACTGGAAGCTGTCACCATTCATCGTCTACTTGGGAGCAACCCGTCAAAACCACGCTTCAGATACAATGAAGATAACCCCCTCCCCTGCAAAATTGTTATTATTGACGAAGCGTCCATGGTCGATATTACCATGATGGCAAAACTGATGCAGGCTATTCCTGACAACTGCAAACTACTGTTGCTCGGCGACCAATATCAACTGCCGCCCGTCGGTGTCGGTTCCGTTCTGGCAGACTTAATGCCTGATTCAGCAGACAAATCAGGTTTTACACCGAAGTTTAAATATTTAGCAGAACATTGCCTACCTCAAGTAGAGCCTAAATTTACTTCAGCAAGCAGAAAAAAAATTATTCATAACCTTGCGATCAAACTCAACAGTTCATTAATGGTCAACCGAGTAACAGTACTGGACAAATCACAGCGTTGCCAGCAGGAGATCAATAACTTTGCCACATACGTCAAACAAGGGGGGAAGATCACCAGCAGTGAACTTCCTCCGACCTGGCAGGAGTTTATGGCCGACAGAAAAATTAACCCGGTGGTAGATAATGCCAATGAGTTACCATGGCAGTGGTACTCGGCTGAAGGAGTTTTCTCTCTACCAGCCCCACGCAACCAGCCAACCCACTGGCAGCAGATCTACCTCGCTTGGATCAAAGAACACTTTTGTTTGCCTAAAAATAGCTCAGGACAACAAGAGCAAAGTTATATAACCCTGCTCCGCAGTATCTACAGACTGAAAGCTCCTGTTGATTTTGCCAATCCTGACAAAAGTGCCGCCAGCCTGGATCAACTGTTTAATTATGTAAACTTTTCCCGCATCCTCTGCCTAGTCAGAAATGGCCCCTACGGAGTCAATTCAGTTAATCGGCAGATTAGCAGTTTTCTGAAAAAACAGCTTAAAGATGATTTACGCAACAACCAGGAACAGGATTTCCACGGTGCAGTGATTATGATTCGGCATAATGATAAATTTCTTGATCTCTATAATGGAGATATCGGCATCCTGCTCCGCGATATCACCAGCGGTAGACTGTACGCTATTTTCCAACAGGGCAAAAACTATATTGCATTCCCAACCCATCTGTTGCCGGAATATGAACTCGCGTTTGCTATGACCATTCATAAAAGCCAGGGCTCGGAATTCGATCGGGTGCTGATGGTGCTGCCTGACAAACCGGAACACCGCCTCCTGACGCGGGAAATACTCTATACCGGACTGACACGCGCTAAGAAAGCCGCATTTATCTACGCTGACGACAGCATCCTCGACACCTGTATCAAACGTAAAAACATCCGCTATTCCGGTCTGAACGTCTACAATGACCAGCAGTAACCTGCCGTGATGAACATTTCATCCCTGTCAGTATGAGACTGAAGTGTTACGTAATTTAGGGATGTTTGCAGTTCCGCCTTCAGGCGGTGTCTCTGTGAATACTAATCCCCCCTAAAGATACTTGAAAGCGCCCACTAAAGCGATGACAAACGAGTATGATTTTCAGCATTTATGGCGAGTAGATTTCAATCTATTCAGAGAAAGCATCTGCTGTTGATATTGAAGCAGTATCCAGGCCAACGTTATTATCGATTATGAGAGTATAAGGTCCGCCAGTCCAGCCGCGCCACCATTTACTAGGCATTTGTATTCTAATTTCACTATCTCCAGTCAAAAGATTCATACAGCTTTTCCCTTCATTGCCACGTGGATCTTTGTATTTGAAAACCTTTTTTATTTTTAACTGCTGTTTTTTTATTTTATTATGCTTGTCCAGATATTCAATCCAGACTTTCGGTGGTTTGTAACCAAAATATTTTCCTTTCAGAACTATTACCTTTCCTGGTTGAACACTGCCGGTTCCAAGAATTGTTCCGTCCAAATTTTCAATATCGGTTATTTCAGGTGAAGTAATGAATAATTTCTTGTCTAAGTCATCGCCAAACCTAGTTCCATCCGCCAGACAGGTCTGAACCCTTAAGTAGCAGCTCAAATTGTTTATGGGATTATTTATAAGCCAGTCAGCAGTATAAGTGCCCGCTTTGTTTGCTTTTTGCAATGCACGCTTATCGTAAAGTAGAATATTATGTTGCCATTCGCAGACAACTTCAGTCACCTGCGAACCACCAGCGGCGGGCAGATCAGTTAAAACTTTTATTTTCATTTTTTTATCTCCTCCCTTTACCGGATCAAAGCAAGAAGCATAAACATTCAGGCTGTCAACAAATTCTGAGAGTGTTCCTCCCGAAGGGTCTGCTACTTCAGAAGCGGCAATTTTAAACTGCAACCCTGTAGCTACTTTATGACCATCTATCACATTGATGGTATCTGACGCTCCGGCATGCAGAGTAAAATTAAAAGGATTTTCGTCACTGTCATTGTTAAAGATCAGAATTTCAGCAACTCGCTCTCCGCCTACTGTTGGACTGAATGTCACAGAAAAATTTGTCGTTTCATTAGGAGCAACAGCAGCGGCAGGTTGAGTAGTGACAGTAAAATCAGCGGCGGCGGCACCGGCAAAGAGGATATTCCCAATTGAGAGCGTAACCGTTCCTAGATTTTTTATAACAAATGTTTTGGTGACAGTTTCAGTTTCACTATCCACATTACCGAATTCAGTACCATCAATTACTGAAGGCGTTGAGTCGCCATCAACAAGTTCAATTAAACTTCCGGTGACTACTGCTGAAATCGCAATCTCAGTCAATAAGTCTTCTTTTATTGAATAGATCGGACTCCACCAATTTCCACTCATAACCAATGAAGCGAGCAGGCGCAAAGAGTCCTCGTAATACCCCTGACTCATATCATTTGAAGTCATAAAGCTAAAAACATCATTAACCCAGGTCTGGTGTGCTGCGTCCACCATACCGGCAACCCCGAATGGAGCAAGAAATGCTTCCGACACACTATCAGGTCCGTAATTGTCGCCGTAAACATCCCCATTTAAGAGATAGCCGTCACAAACAGCATCTGGATCACCGCCTGTTTTCGTTTTTATAAATGAAGCTATTTTATTCATCGTTATTTTACTGCGTGGTTCACCGGTAAACAGATAATCAATTGTAACCCGCCATGGAACACGGCATGAATTATAATCATACCCTCCATCATGTGCGCTTTCAATATCATTTGCATGTGCCGGTGCTTCGGTGTTATCTCTGATAAAGTCCGGAAGCAAATTTGCCGATGAATAGTCCTGTTGCATTTTATCAATTAAAGTGTAACAGCGCTCCATAACCTTATTCCAATCATCATTTTCGGTAATCCGTGCAAAGGTTCGCAGATGGTTAACCATGAAATCTGACAGCCGCGTTAATTGTGACGTGATGTCTGTTCCACCGGCCCACCAGTCGCCACCGGTTAAACGCCATGAGTCTGTTTCAGCTCCTCCATAATCATCCGCCGGGGTATCTACATTCCATTTCATTATTGCGGCAATAAGAGCATCGGCCGCCGCCGCGTAATTAATATCCCCACTGCTCCCCCATTGCCTATCCGCCATAATCAAAGCCATAGCAATATCCATATCGCCATCAGTAGCATTATCATTTTCAGGTGCATCTCCATTCCTTAATATTTCCCATTTCATCAATCCATGACTATTCTGGTATTTTTTAAAGAACCAATACATTCCGTCAAATATCTGCCGGGCATCATTATCATAGCCCGCCATCATAACCATAAGCAGCATCCCATATCCCTGCCCTTCAGATACCGTATTATCTGCATGACCGAGCCCGTTGCATTTAACACGCCATATTTCATGACCGTTCCAATCACTGAAATCATTGACAAGGTAATTTAATTTCCAGCTATCATAAAGCACCTTGACTTTGTCGTTCATTGCACTTTGCGTTAGATTATCAGGTTTTACGCCGAAAGGATAGGTCAGACTTTGTGGAAAAGGATAGCGCATGGAGGTATTTACTGCGGGATAATACTCATAGGCTCCATTATCCTGAACGGCATTATAAACTCTTGGGTTACCGGCAAAATCGTAAGTTCCCGCATTAAAAATTTGAGTAGGATCAGCTTCATCAATTGCTGGAGACGCAGCGGCCAGCGCAAAATTTTCAGTACCATCTGCTTTACTGATTGTTGCATTTATAAATTCAGGGTTTCCGAAAACAGCATTTACATCGATTACTTTCAGTGAGTTGAAGCCTGTATCAGGATCCTGTGAATCAGTCATTGCCCATTTCCAACGAATTGCAGTAGGTCCCCCTGCGGTATAATAAAGGTTGCTGTCAAGAATATTATCATGATTGTAAGTCTGATTCAAACTGCTCCCCAGCACCAGCCCATGATCCCATTCCCAGTCGTCACCGCTATTATTATAACCATCATAATCATCCACATCAATCGCCCCGCGAGCAACAAGGATATTACCGGAAATTAGATTATGGTGAGCCTTATTTATATAAATCTGCCCACCGCCATAACCAAGACTGCTGCATTTATATACGGTATTATGCAATATTTTACACGCAGTGGCATCGCCTCGTCGTGCATCATATCCACCGATACCGATACCATATTGTCCACAGTAATAGACTAGATTATTACGGCATATTATTCCGCTTGTATTTCTCTGATCGCCGTTGTCATCGACCCCTCCATGTTCACTTGCAATTTCAATCCCGACATCACACTGGTAGATTCTATTATATTCGATAGTAATATCTTTGCCACCGTCAATATAAATTCCACCAGCTGAAAAATCATTAACCGGATACGTTGGATTTTTAATCGGTTTTTCTGTACTGCAGTTATAGACAAGGTTACCTCTGATAACTCCGTTTCGGGCCCGGTCATTAGGATGATGTCCACCAACTTGAGCCGGATTCGAATTTGTATTAATCGTCCCGGCAGTACCTTCCCAGCCAATACAGACAATTCCTATATTATCATTATCATGCACGGAATTATCAGCAATATAAAAACCATCCACATTCCCATTAACAGTCATAGACTCACTCTGCGCGAGTACGCAGGAATGAATTTCACAACCGATAATTTTCAAGTTTGTTATTGCGACGGCGGTATGTCCACCGTAAACAGCAAGCCCCTGGGCTCCACCGCTATCACTGCGTGTACTGTTTTTGATATCATGAACATCGAGATTCACCAGTTCAATATATTGCATTGCATTGCCGGAAGTAGCTTTTTTTAATACCATTATACCCATTGGAAAAATAACCGTGCTCCGGCAGATATAGTTGCGAATTTCAATATTTTTCACCCGCACATACGACTGGTCAATTATCTCCAGCAGCGCAGAGGCGTCTCCAAGTCCGTAAAGATCCAGTGCCGGTCGTTTGAAAGACTCCATATTGCCTGAAGTGAATCCACTGCCGTCTATGATCGTCCCACCTGCCGGATCACCAAGAAATGTAATAAAGCCATCATCCGCATTACCCGAAACATTAATTAATACACGCTCAAAATAGGTTCCGGCACTGATATGAACCGTGCTGCCTGCGGTTGCGTTATTTGCAGAATATTGAATTGTTTTCCAGGGGGTGGCGCTAGAACCATCATTTGAATCATTACCGGTAATAGAAACATAAAAATCATTCGCATAAATATCATTCATAAATATTATGCAGAAAAACAATAGAATTATGAACAGAATTTTCTTTTTAAATTTCAGCATTTTTTATCTACTCTTTCTGAGTACCGTCTTATTTAAAGACCACAGTGTGGTTATCTGAGACCAGGATACGGTTTTCCAGATGATACTTGACGGCTCTGGCAAGCACAAGGCGTTCGACATCTTTACCGATCTGCTTCAGGTCTGCCGGAGTATGCTCGTGGGAGATATGTTCGACATCCTGAACAATAATCGGTCCGCCATCAAGATCAGTGGTCGCATAATGGGCGGTCGCGCCAATAATTTTCACGCCGCGTTCGTAGGCGCGACGATAGGGATCACCGCCCTCGAAGGCCGGTAAAAATGCATGATGAATATTGATTATCTGTTCCGGGTAATGAGCAATAAAATCATTGGACAGTATCTGCATATAACGTGCCATGACCACTAAATCGATATGATGCTGACTCAATAATTTAAGTACTGCAGCTTCCTGCTGTTTCCGTTCCCCTTTTTTTACCGGTAGACAGTAGAACGGTACTTTGAATTGATCGGCAATATATTCAAGATTAGGATGATTACTGATAACCAGCGGTATTTCACAGTGAATATCACCTTCAGTATGGCGTTCCAACAGATCATAAAGACAGTGAGAGGTTTTTGAGACCATAATCGCGACACGCGGCCGGTAATCTGAATAGTGAACCGACCATTCCAAGTCATATTCTGCTGCAAAAGCATCAAACTCGGTTTCAAGCTCACGCCGTGAACTTTTCAGTCCATCACCATCAAGCTGGATCCGCATAAAATATTTTTCATTTATAGTATCGGTATATTGGCGGCATTGCAGGATATTGAATCCGCTATTATAAAAAAATGAAGATATATTGGCGAGTAAACCAGTATGATCGGGACATTTTATCAAAAAAATTATATTCATAGACAAATAAACCTCGCTTTGAATGCATTAAATTTTATAAATCACCCTTTACTTTATAGTGTTTAACCCATATCTGCAATAGCCACAGGTAAAAATTCAAGGTTTTATTCAACATAAACAGGTAATAATTCATGGTAAAGCTGATATTCTTCTGGGAACGCCAAGCCCCAGATTGGCATTGATTTAAATACAATATACAGAAAATTAAGCACAAAAGTAATAAAGTGTAGGTTTGACCCTAATTACACCAATATAGACAGGTAAAAATTCGAGATTAAGCTGATATTAATTGTATTTCCCACCTCCGGGAATGCCAAGCCCCAGCTTTACATATTTTTTTCTTAAGAAAACACTACTGTTGAGTTGCCAAACGCTAAACAACGGATATTTTAAACTTATGAAATTATATAAAAAAGGAAACGACCACTAGTCGAAATATAATATGAGAAGTACCGTCAGTTTAACTAAAGCCGCTGATTATGATCGCGATACAGTCTATAATGCAGTAAAAACTCTACTTGAAACATTGGGGGGCATCGAAAAATTCGTTGCGCCTGGTCAACGGGTATTACTGAAACCAAACCTGCTCGGGGTGTTCAAACCGGAAATGGCAGCGACAACCCATCCGGCAATTGTCTATGCCGTAGCTAAACAAATCCAGGAAGCTGGTGCTACTGTCCTCATCGGCGACAGCCCCGGCATCGGTGATTTCAAAACCGTTTTAAAAATCACCGGCATGCAGGCTGTTATTGATGAACTCAGACTTCAGGCTGTTGACTTTACACCACGCGCCGAATATCATGATGAACAGAACCTGATCGGCAAATCAATCGAACTGGCGGCAATATTCAAGGATGTAGATGTTGTCATTACCCTGCCTAAATTGAAAACCCATGCCCAAATGACCTTTACCGGGGCACTTAAAAACCAGTTTGGCTGTGTACCGGGACTTGATAAAGCAAAATATCATTACAAACTGAAAACCCGTGACTGGCTGGCTGAATTGATGGTTGATATTAATCTGATAGTCAAACCGTCACTGGCGATCATGGATGCAATTACCGGCATGGAAGGTCCCGGTCCCAGTGGGGGCGATCCACGCCATATCGGGGTACTGATTGCCAGTGCCGACTTGGCCGCAGTCGATATTATTGCATGCAGTATCATAAATCTGCCACCGGAAACTGTTCCAGTCAGTGCCGCTGCCGCCCACCGTGGTTATGGGGTAGCTGACTTGAGCCATATTGATATTGTCGGCGAAGTATGGCAGCAGTTTGAAATTGCGGACTATAAAAAAGTCGAACATCTGGTCAATATTCTCAAACTAATGCCATTGCCTAAGTTCCTGATGGACTGGATGCAGCGTTACTGGTCACCACGACCGAAAATTATTGCGGATAAATGTATTAAATGCATGAAATGCCGTGATGTATGTCCAACCGAACCACCATCGATCGATCCGACAAAAAACTGGAATGCCGATGCTAAAACCTGCATAAAATGTTACTGCTGCCATGAATTCTGTCCCGTCAAGGCAATTGACCTGCCCCCTACCCTGCTGGAACGTTTCAGCCCTGAGAAAATTGTCCCGACAATGACTGGATTTTACTATAGTTTAATAAATCGTTTCAAGCGCAGTTAAAGTAGCTCAGGCGTCCCGCCTGAGTAAAAAAGACACAGGCGAGACGCCTATGCTAAACACAACCGGAACGATTATGCTACATTAAAACAACTTGGAGATATTATGAAAAACTTAATTAAATTGACCGGCACTGTCACTTGCATAGCGTGCGGTATAATGGCATATGCAAAATCATCAACCAGCAATGCTTCGCAAAAATCGAGAGTTATTACTCCAGCCCAGCAACTTGGAACTACGGGGTATATCAGTTTTACAATCACCCCGGACAAACTATTCTCCAATGGTCCCGGGCGCGATAAAAAGTTGGTCATAAATTTACTGAACCTACCCGGTATCGGGCGCAGTAGATTTTACCAGACAAAATATGAATGCAGAATTTTCTGGTCATGGTCAAAAAAAATAAAAACACCACCAGTCAGATATTCATTCCCGAGCCTGCTGCCTGATAAAACATATTTCATTCAATATACCTGGGATGCCGATAAAGGCATCTTCAACGGCTACATCAACGGTATCCCGCAACGCCGCGAAAGCACCACTGTCACCCCATGGAAAATACCGACATCGACAAAAGTAATAGTCTACCAGAACGCCATGCATGTGTCTCAGGTTGAAACATCAGCTAAATATTTTTCACCACAACAGATAAAGCAAAAGATTCCAAAAGAATATTATAAAAAAAATCTGGCTATTTTCACCACCCTTGACGGTAAAAACAAAAAGATTGACTATACCGCGCGAACCGGCAGCCTGCTCTATCAGAACAAATTTAACGATACAACCCAGCTTAAAGATTGGGTTATGGAAGGCCCCGGGGTTATAAAAGTGAAAAATGATTGGCTTGAAATGTCATCGACGGGCAGAAAAGGTAAACTACATGGTCATTTTGTCTATTGGTGTAAAAAAGATTTCCCAGACAGCTTCATTGCCGAATGGGAGTTCCAGACCATTAATAGCGATGGGTTATGCATCGTCTTTTTTGCCGCCAATGGAGCCAATGGCAAAGATATTTTCGATCCTGAACTTGCCCCGAGAAATGGTAATTTCACCTATTATACCAAAGGAGATATTATCAGTTATCATATCTCCTATTATGCCAATACCCCAGGGTTGCCCGGACGCGGTACATTAAATCTGCGCAAAAACAATAATTTCTATTTAGCAGCCAATGGTAAACTAGTCACTCCGGGACCAGAACCCCATAAATTGATTCTGATAAAAGATCGCAATCATATCCAATTTTTAATTGACGGGAAAATTTCGCTCGACTATTATGATGACGGCAAACGCTATGGCAAAGTTTACAGTTCAGGTAAAATTGGCCTGCGCCAAATGGTCTGGATGCAGGCCCGCTACAAAAACTTCAAAGTATATGAACTAAAAAAATAGCCTCGGAACCGCGAGCGTTCCGCCCGCAGCGAAAATAGTTAAAGTCGCTCGGGCGTCCCGCCTGAGTAAAAAGACACAGGCGAGACGCCTATGCTACATTGAAAAAACACGACCGGGACGGTTATGCTACGTAATGCCTCTAACTTTCAGGGATCAGATAGTTTGTGCTAACACACGCAACGAAAAGACAGTCTGGAAGAGCTGTCATACTGGATAAATTACAATCAAACACAACGCGTCAAAATTAGACTGAGGGATTACACATTTTTTATAAAAAATTTACTTTTTTACGGTTACGACTTGCTTTTCTTTTGAAAGCTTGCTATACTACAGACATAGACAAGTATATACAAGTTGAGCAAGGTTATAAAAAATGTTAAAAACGATTAATAAAAACAGTGCAACCCCGGCATACCAGCAACTGAAGAGGTTACTGGTAAATGCCATGCAGAGTGGGGAGTTAACAGCGGACAGCAAAATACCATCGGAAAACATGTTGGGTAAACAATATGGCATTCATCGCCATACGGCTCGGACTGCACTTAAACACCTAGAGTCTGAAGGTTTGATTGCCAGCGTTCCCGGGCGCGGCTGGTTTGTCAGTTCAGATATAAAATTGCCGAAATCATCAATCAACGCTGCACCTGTATCATCTAATGCTAAACCGTTAACCATTGGCTTCTACGGTATTGCTACAAATAATATTAACAGTCATTTTACGGCATCATTCTTCAATGAACTGATGCAGCAGAGCATTGCTAATAATATACAACTTAAAATGTTAAGTGATGATGATATGCAACAGTTAAAAGAGAAAAACAGTTGTAATTGCAACCTCGACGGTCTGTTATGGGCGACCCCGCAACCCGGCGACATCAGTGACATCGAACAGCTCCATAATGCCGGAGTTAATATTATCGTCGGCAACCGACAGATGTTTGGTTCTGGCGTGCCTTATATTGCGATTGACCAATATGCCGGAACCCGTGAATTGGTAACAAGGTTGACCAAGGCTGGACATTACAGAATTGCCTGTATAACCTCTGATGCCCCGTATAGATATGTCTCGGAACGCTATCGTGGTTATTGTGATGCTCTCCATGACGCGGGACTTGAAGTTGATGAAAAACTCGTATTGCATATCCATGATATAGAAAATTTTCCGCACAAGCTGTCCCAGTTCTTTGCCAAATCAGAAGATATCAGTGCAATATTCCTCGCCGGTGAAATTTTTCATAGCGATACATTGAATTTCCTCAAGCAAACTAAAAGGCATGTTCCGGCAGATATTTCCGTTGTCGCATTCGATAAAGTGATCGCACACCCGACAAAAACCAATATTGTCTGTCTGGAACAGCCTGCGACTGAGCTGGTTCAGGAAATATTTAACAGCTTCAGGCAAATTAATCAAGGCGAGAAAATATCAACAGGAAAAGTGCTAAACCCAGTAATTGTGCTTGGCGATAGCATTAAAAATATCAATAAAGTAAGAACAGCCGAACTTCGCACGGCTGTTGCCGTATAAAACCCATAATTAAAATAAGGATATGTTATAATGTTGGAAGTGCCTCTGTGTAGCCCCTCCAGTAGAACACATAGCAACAAAAACAGTGACTATTAACCCAAATATTTTTAAAACAAATGACCAAGGAGAAGTAGAAATGAAACATAAACAACACAACATCGTCGGCATGAATTTTACGCTCATAGAACTCTTGGTAGTTATCGCTATAATAGCGATTTTAGCCTCAATGCTACTCCCTGCATTAAATCAGGCTCGGGAAAAAGCCAAGGCGATTTCATGTGTTAATAATTTAAAGCAAATACGGGTATATTCCCTGACGGTAATATGCCCCCGTATTTTATAATCTCATTTTTTAGCAATTGAAGGATTCTCATTAAGACTACAATTTTCTACATTACCATTATTTTTAATTAAGTCAACATA
>JAKIUY010000073.1 GCA_021647315.1 Victivallaceae bacterium | reverse complement strand
GGGAACCTCTCTTGATTTTATATCAAAAAGCGCAATAAAAAAGGGGGAAGACGGTTTTTCTCTGTTTTTTATTGATTTTAAGTAAGAAAATAGGTCTGTAACCATAGGTAAGGGTTGACAGTACCAACAATAAAATTAGGAGGAAAATCATGGAATTTAAATTTTTACCGGAAAAAGTAAAGAAAGTGCTTAGTGACGCGGGAGCGGGAGATAATCCGGCAGCAATTTTTAGATCATCAGGCGCGTTGGACGGCTCTTCCGGAGAGAGTTATATTGTTGCGTATGATGGTGAGCTCTGTTTGTTGGGGCGACAGCTTGGCAGTAGTTATTATAATGTTGTCAAAGGCGGTTATGGCACTGAGGTTACCGCAATGAATATCGTGGCGGGAAAATTTAATTCACAGCTGGTAATTGTTGTTGCTGGCAATGAATATAAACTGAAGTTCTCCACTTTTGAAGAAAAAGATATCAAAGTAATCGTTGAGCTGTGGAAAAATTCCAGTGGTGAAAGTGCCTTGACTCCTCCGCCGGTTCCAGAGGGTGAAGCTTCAGTTACTACGGGTGAATTAAATGCCTTTGCCGCACTGGCGGCAGGCATGATGTATGTTGCCGGTGTTGATGATGAAATTGCGGAAAGCGAAGAGCGCTATATTCGTCGGATATGCGGAGTGAGAAAAGATGAATTCAGGGCAGGGGTTGAGTTTTATAATAATAATTCACTGGTTGAATTTCAGAGTAAAGCTACTTTGATGAGTGAAGATCAGAAACTGTGTATTTTGGCCAATATGCTTGATTTAGCTATGGTTGATGGGGTTTTGCATACCAGTGAACAGGGGGTTGTTCAGAGTTTCATTGATAATACCGGACTTGACAAGGGTAAGGCCGGAATGATAATTGATGTTCTGGAAATAAAAAACCATACCGCAGTACTGATTAAATAAATTCTATACCCTTTATGGGTAGTTTTTAGTTAGTTTATCTGGAGATTTATGCTTGGACGCAAAGGATCAAAGTTAAAAATTCAACCTAAACGAGTATCTAAAGATAGTTTAATGGGAAACGAAGTTAAATATATTGTTGAACCACAGGATTTTCTGTTTGGTGAAACTGAAGCTGAAAAACTGGAGCTTGACTGTGGACAGAGATTTGGTCCAGTTAATATCCGTTATGAGACCTACGGTGAACTTGATGCTGGCGGCAATAACGCGATTCTGGTACTTCATGCTTTAACCGGTGATGCTCATGTGTCGGGTTATCACGGGGTAGATGATCTCAAACCCGGCTGGTGGAATGATATGATCGGCTCCGGTAAATGGATTGATACTGAAAAATATTTTGTGGTATGCAGCAATATTCTTGGAGGGTGCAGTGGGACTACTGGACCACGTTCTATTAATCCCGAGACGAGGAAACCCTATAATCTCGATTTTCCCATTATTACCATTGGTGATATGGTTAAGGCTCAATATCGATTGATGAAGCATTTGGGGATTAAAAAATGGCTGTCGATGGTTGGCGGTTCAATGGGGGGCATGCAGGCACTCGAATGGGTGACTAGATTTCCTGATGCGGTTGGAAGCGTTATTCCGGTTGCGACAACTGCGCGGCTTTCTTCGCAAAGTATTGCATTTGACTGGGTTGGACGCGAAGCAATTACTGCTGATTCCAAATGGCGTGAAGGAAATTATGAACAGCAGGTGCCTGAACAGGGACTGGCGACAGCACGGATGTTAGCGCATATTACCTATCTGAGTGATGAATCAATGGCAAATAAGTTTGGCCGTGAGCTTCAGGAGTCGGGCAGTTATTCTTTTGGTTTCGGTCGGGATTTTGCAGTCGAAAGTTATCTGCAATATCAGGGACAGCGTTTTGTTGAACGTTTTGATGCCAACAGCTATCTTTATATTACCCGGGCTATGGATTATTTTGATATTTCAGCTGATTCTGATGGTGATCTGATCAAAGCCCTGGAAAATGTAAAAAGTTCGTTTTTGGTGATCGCATTTTCCAGTGACTGGCTCTTTCCGCCCGCCCAATCTCACGATATTGTCAATGCCCTGCTGAAAAACGGTGTTGATGTCAGTTTTTGCGAAGTCCAGTCCGGTTATGGCCATGATGCGTTTTTGTTGGAAGTGGAGACGCTGGGACGAATGGTATCCGATTTTATCCGTAACCGTTATCAGGAGATCTGCAATGATTAACAGTCTCAAAGAAAAACTTGCCAAACGTCCTGATCTGCTGAAAATGGCCGATATTATTACTGACAATGCTTCGGTACTTGATCTTGGTTGCGGGAGTGGCAGTTTTCTTCGTCTGTTGCGGGCCAGCAAGAAAATCCGTGGGGTAGGGTTGGAAATGAATCAGGATAAAATTATTGAATGCATTGCCAACGGGGTTAATGTGATTCAGTCTGACCTGAATACGGGGCTTCATTTCAGTGATGACAGCTTTGATTTTGTTGTTCTGAGCCGTACTTTACAGGCGGTTGAACGACCTGATTTGCTGCTGCGTGAAATGTTACGAGTTGGACGCAAAGGAGTTATAAGTTTTATCAATATTGGCTATTATCGTGCCCGGGCGCAAATGATTTTTCGCGGCCGGATGCCGGAAACAAAGATATTACCTTCCCGGTGGTATAACACGGACAATATTCATCTATGCACGATGAATGATTTTCGTGCGCTATGCCAAGAGCTCAACGTGAGAATAACCGAGGAAATTCCACTTGGGCACAAACCAGCCTGGATGATGAACATGAGGCCGAATCTGTTTGCTCCGATTTGTCTGTTTGTCGTTGAGAGAGAATAGGGGGAGGGGGCTTGGGGCTTGGGGAAAAGCTGTTACGCAGATAACCACAGAGGAGACTCAGAGTTTCACCGAGAAAGACTTTGTGTAAGTTTGTAAATAGAGGTAGGCCATTTAGACCTGCTTTGTACTTTTAAATTGTGAAAGAATAAATTAAAAATAAGAATAAATTATGACTGATTATAAAACGTTGTTACTCGGTGATATTTTCACCCATAAGAAAATTAATATTTGTTACAAAGATGATCTGCTTAGCATTACTAACGGACTCTGTAAACGGATAGTTGACCTGTCAGATGACTACTCATCTACCATTTCGTTGAAAAATAGTGATGGAACTGAATTTGCCGATAAATCTGAATCTGCTGATTTTTCTTTTATCGGTATCAATATGCCGACCAGTACTCATAAAACAGAGTATAAACTTAGCGTAGTAGAGGTTAAATTATGCAAAGCATCGATATTTGATGCGGAGCATGTCAGAATAAACCTGACTATGACTGAAAATATACAGAGTATTACTTTTGTTCGCAGCTATTTGATCTTCAGCGATATGCCGATAATAGCAGTGGAGAACTCTATTCGTAGCAATGTATCATCAAACATTTACTGGAGTCATCGTGACGGACTGAATGATAAACGTAATTATCCGCCTGAATTTCTGGAAAGTAGCGCGGATACGATTCGGTTGAATAAAGATATTACGCCGGTTAAAGCTGTAGAATTTCAAGGCCGAACCGATTATACCAATGACTTGGTGATTGAGCATATGCTGGCTGTTGGTGACATAAACGGCAATCTACTGTTCTGTGAGAATAGTGATAGCGGAATGTTCTTGCTCCAGGAAGCTCCGCCAAGCAGTGAGCGGCGTGATTTTGAAGCTCATGATTTCAGAGTTACTGAAGATAATATGCTGTTTTCCTGTGGCTGGGGGATTGCGCCGGAAGAACTGATACCTGGAAAAAGTTTTACCAGTTATCGCCATCTTGTTGGGTTCTATGCCAAAGGTGAAGAACAGCTGATATTAAAGCGTTACTTAAAGCAACGTTTCCCGCAGAACCCTGACAAAGATTTTTCTATTATGGTTAATCCCTGGGGCATTGGGGGCTTTCCTGAACTGGTAAATGAACAATTTATACTTGAAGAAATTAAGACTTCGGCAGCAATTGGCGCGACCCATTATCAGGTTGATGATGGCTGGCAGACCGGGCGTGCTTTACAGGAAATCGTGCTTAATAACCGTTGTGTAACGCCTGAATTCTGGACGGTTTCCAAACCACACTTGCCACATGGATTCAAAAATATCCATGATGCATCGCTCAAGCATGGCATTGAACTTGCCTTGTGGGTAGCTCCGTCATGTAATCAGGAGTATCGTGATTGGGAAAGTATGGCAGATATTCTGTTTGGTTTTTATCAACAATACGGGATCAGAATGTTTAAAATTGATGCCGTGATGATTCGCACAAAATTAGCCGAAGAGAATTTGGAACATCTGGTGAAAACTCTGCGTGAACGGAGTGCGGGCAAAATAATTTTTAATTTTGACACAACCAATGGTCAGCGTCCGGGGTATTTCATGTTTTTGGAATATGGCAATATCTTCCTTGAAAACCGTTATGTTTACGGTGCGGGGATTGGCTATCATCCAGAAGATACCCTTAATAACCTCTGGACATTGAGCAAATATACCAGAACTCAAACTTTGCAGATAGAGATTCCGGCGCATGAAGATGTTAATCATACCTTTTATAGTGCCAGAAGTAGAATGCAGCCGGATCTTTATTCCGCCGAATACTGGGCGGCGATTGCCCTGTTTGCCAACCCGTTACTCTGGCTGGCGCCTTCTGCAATATCAGAACAGTTGATTGAGACTTATCGTAAAATGATGGATTTGCACCTGAAGTATCGTGAACGGATTTTTGCCGGGGATATTTTCCCTGTCGGACAGGAACCTAATGGTTCGGCGATTACCGGTTTTATCTCGCATAATGATACGGAAGATTCTGGCATGCTATTGCTGTTCCGGGAATTGAATGGTCAGAAAAGCATTCATTGTGATATTCCGCAGCTGGGCAATAGAAAATATCGATTTGAGAAAATCTATGACTCGGATGTGACGACGATAAAACAAGGTGAAGGTAGCAGGTTTCACCTCCGTATGGAACGTCTGGGAAGTTTCTGCCTGTTTGAATATAAATAAGTGCCTGAACGAAATAACGGCAATAGTTCGGGTAGGTATTTTCTGGTACGTTCGCTTCGCGGTTTTTAACTGGCGACATCCTGGCGCAACAAACTCAATCCCCAAAAAAGGGCGATCATTACCCATGCGCCTGGCACGTGACTACGAACGTGTCTTAGAAGTCGCAGGCTACTTTTATACCCATTATGGGTAGTTTTTAGTTAGTTTATCTGGCAAATTAAGCTCAATTGCACAGAATAAAAATTTAAAATTCAACCTAAACGAGTATAAGTTACGGCAAAGCCAGTTATATCCAGTCTATTTCTATTTTCTTATCGTCTTTGAAGTGTTGATACCCTTGCTGCCGCCCAAACTGGAACTTTCTATGCCTTTGCTACCGCCCAGGCTGGAACTCTCTATGCCTTTGCTGGAACCAATATCAGCACTGTCGTTAATATTTTGGGCTTGCGGTGCCTGCGGTTCTGGCTGTTGTGCAGCTAACTCTTCTGCGGTTGGCGGCGGCGGTTCAGGTTTTGCTGAGCCTAGTTGAATAATTTTCTTTAAGGCGAACATTAGAAACACAGAAACAACTATAATTGAAACAATGTCAACAATTTTTTTCATATTTTTTTCTCTTTATTATATTTGGGTAAATAATTAATAGCTTCAAATATAAAATTTACTGTTATGAGGATATTTTTCAAGCGATATTGCCAGTATTATACAGGATTAAATAAATATCTCGTCTATCCTGTTGTCCTGTCTGAAAGTTCCGGTGCAGCTGGCTGTTTTTATCGTTTCCTTTCAGCAATATGTGGATTGGTCTGTATGTCGCTTTTAAATTCGTGGCTATTGATAATAATAGCGGATGATGATTTAACAGTGTTGAAATAATGTGAATAGGGATTAAATTAGCTGTAATGATTATGAGATATTAGAGGCGACTGTGGAATTATTTTATAACTATGGACAATATTGGACAACAACTTTTTGAACAGGACTACCTGACGGCATTTGTTGCCGGCGCTGCGGTCTGGCTGGTGCGTGAACGTAATCAGAATTTGGGCTCATTGCTCAACTCTGAACATCGCGAATTCTATATTCAAATCCTCCACCGTATGCTCTATTTTCGCCGTGAACATGAACTCGAACCGTTGAATGAAGATATCTATCTCGCAGTGAAACCGGCATTGGAGCAGAGTAGCGGTGAAGCCTACTCGCAGACTATGTTTAATCGTCATCTTAATCAGTTGACTGAATGGGAATTGATTATTAAACGCATGGAAAAGGAGCGCTTACGGGGCTATCGAGATGTTAATCGTGATCGGTTTCGCTTTCGTTTGACTGATGAGACTGTCGCTTTCCTTTATTGGCTCGAAGATCGTTTACGCCATGGCGATGACGACGCTGGCGATGCTGCTGGCGATCTGCTCGATTTCATCCTTTCACGCCTCAAAGAGCTGGGGCGGAGTTTGAATAAAATTGAACATAAAGGTTTTGTTGAGGATGATAAAACTAGACAAGCGGCTAATGTCCTGTTTTTGCTCCATAATATTAACGAATATACCGTTCGGATTAGTCGACAGCTCAATGAGCTGTCCGCCGCGATGGAAAGTTTCCTCCTGCATACTTATAATATTGAAGAAGCACAAGCGGTAATTAGTGAAATTAAAAATTACATGGGGGGCTATCTCAATCGTATCTATCGGTTACGACAACAAATATTAACCGAACTAAATAAATTGCAACAGACCCAACGGCAACAAATATTAAATGACTGTTTTACTATTCATAACAATGAATTAAACCGTGCTCCACGTTTTATGCGCCGTTCTGGAATTGCCGAAAACCCTGATGAGATTATTGCACGTTTACATAGTTATTATCGTCATCAGGGACAAATTGATCTCTTATGTACTCGTACCAATGATTCAGCCATGAAGGTCTGGGGAAAATTAAGTGCCCATCTGCGTGAATTAGAACGCAAAAATAATCGTTGTGAAGAGATTGATAGACGTATTAATGAGTTAGCCCAACTCGCCCCAGCGATGGTGCCGGTCGATTTTTTCAGCGAGCTGCTTGCCGCCGCTGCGATGTCAAGTGATCCTAACCATTGGGATGAATTTACGCAGGCAGAACCCCCACAGCCGCGAATCCCAACGTCAACCACTAAAAAGACCACGCGAGCCTATCTACCCCGTAAAAGTTCAGGTCAAACAACCGTTATTTCACTTGAAGAGGCTAAACTTGAAAACTTGAAACAGTGGGTTGAAGCTAAATTTGCAGAACAGAATTTAGCCGCTGGAGCAAAGGTTGCCAACGCCAAATTTAGTGGGATTAATGATTTTCGGAATATCATGGTGCTCGGCAAAAAGGGTATTTTAGGCAAGGGTAGAGCACTTGATAAGATTGGCTTAAAACTTGACCCCGATGACGGTTTTAGTGCAGTAAATGATCAATTACGGAGCTTAGAATTTAAAAATATGACAATCTCTAGCAATTCAACATAGGATTTTGCGACATTCTTGGTGCATAAATTGATCTCCTAAAGGGAGATTGTTGCCATTGCACCTGGAAGTCGCAGGCTGCTAGTTCCGGCAAAGCCGGTTATTTTAAATATTTTTTTATCAATAAATTAGGTTTATAAGATGCCAGAAAATAGTATAGAAACTTTAAAAGAGCGTTACCCCGAACAGGTCACTGCGGTATTGAATATCCTCTTGGAATCACCATATTTCTACCGTGCAGATAGCGAAGATGATTTTCGCTTCTTACGCCGTTATCAACCGGAATTCAGAGATTTTTTTCGCCACTGGTTCGGGTGGGAATTGATTATGGATAGCAAATGTGCCCGCGTCTATAAAGATCGCTGGGTCAATCAAGCCATCAAACCAGCTCGGCGTTTACAATTCAGACTCGGTAAACGTGACGAATGCATCGCCTTTATGTTGCTGATCGAATTTTTCGAAAAACTACTTGAAAACAATTCAATGACGGTGGAAGATAATCATAATCCACAATTCAAATTCGGCGACCTTTTAGAATATCAACAACGCCGCTTTGTTGAACTGTTTGAACAGGAACAAGAGAAATATAGTGCAGAATATATTCAAAAAAATATCCTGCAACCTTTGATGCCTAAATTGATTGAATATCGTTTCCTCGAAGAGCTTAAACGCCCCAAAGGTTTACAATTAACCCGTGAACAATTTATCTATGAAGCTCTGCCGGCACTTTCTCATTACAATACCGGACGCTTGAGTAATAGTATTGGGCAGACCATCGCAGTCGATGTTACCGCAGATGTCACGCTAACCCCAGCCGACGATGAGCAGGAGGACGAACATGAAGCATAACTTTTTTATTAATCGCATTAAACTACTTAACTTTCATAACTTTAGCAACGTTACGGTTGAACTCAATCATGGTGGACATCTCTTTTTGCTCGGCGATAATGGTTCTGGTAAAACTACGGTACTCGATGCCATTCATTATGTTCTGACCGCTGGCGAATATATGGAATTTAATGCCGCTGCCAGGGTTACTGGCAATAAACACCAGGGACGGCGTGCCCAGGGGATTATTACCCGTTACAATGTCGATACCGGTCATCTGCGTCCCACTGGCGGCGTTACCTATGCCGCCGTGGAAATTATGGGCGATAATGGTAAAATTACCACCGTTGCGATTGGCATGTCAGTCAATTCGCCCGATGACTCGCTAAATCGCTGGGGCATTATTCGTGATGGTAAATTTGAAGATATTCCATTTTTAATCGCAGAACTTGACGGTGAACGTCCACGTGATAAACAGGAGATGAAAAAAGTGCTCGGTGGAGTTGGTTATTTTGGCCAGCCGCATTCTTTTTGCAATCTGCTCGCAGAACGTTTTCTCGGCGGACGTGCTAAATTTAAAGATTTTTGTCGCTTTTTAGCTATGGGCAAGGCCTATCGCGAAATTGCCGCCCAAACCACCGATTATCAAGCTCTGTTTATGCGTCTGCTGCCAGAATCAGATCAAGATATTTTTGAACGTATTATTATCACCTTGCGTTCGATTGATGAATCACGCAGTCAGTTAGACACACTGGCCGGTAACCTTAATTATATCCGAGAATTGATTGCATTGCGTGATAGTATCACTGACGATAATTGCCATGCCATCGCCTTTGAGACGGTAGAATTACTAATTAAAATCACCCATCTTCAACAGAATATTGATGATGATGAACAGGCGATTGAAGCTTGGCAAGTGGAGCTTAAACAGTTGGCAGATGAACTATTGCAACAGAAAAGTCAAGAGTTGACTATTACTGCACGGCTTAATGAACTGCAAAGTCGAGACCCCAGTGGAGCCTTGATTAAAGAGAAAGAGTTACAGGACTGGCTAAAATTGGCCCTTGAACGGCAACAGGTTGAACAGGTCAAACTAAAAACTCAACAACACTCTGTGGTAGAACTTGAACAGTCGCATCAAACTGCACTGGCACGATTACAGTCGACATTGGGCGAGTTGATGAAAAAACTACCCGAAAAATCAATTAAAACTGGGATTGAAACCGGCTCCACGCTACAGGCGATTGAGGCATTGCTCCATCATGAAAACAGTGAAACTGAAGCATTAGAACCTGTCCTTAGTCAGCTCCTGGATGATACTCGACAAATACAGACGAAAAAACAGACCAGTTTAGCCATGGTTAAAAGTCGTTTGGAGATTCAACAGACGCAAGCCGATGAAATTGCTACGGAGGAGCAACGCCTACTGACCAATGCTGAAGCTATGCCTGAATGGAATAGCTTTCCGCAACTGATCGAAGACCTCGACCAAGCAGCCATCGTCTATACCCCACTCTATAAAGGGTTAGAATGGCACCCTGATTTGACTTCTGAAACCAAAGCTCAAATTGAAGAGTTTATCGGTGAAGAACTTTTGGCTGTTATTACCGTTACAACGGCGGAATATGAGCGAGCGGCGGAGATTATATTTAACGATTATCCCGGACAACGGTTGGCATTGATTGAGGATACCGAAGATGCCCCAGCTAGTTTTCGTCAATGGGCCACCATGATCTTCGACATTAACGCCTGTAACCCCCTTTTATTGAAAATTTTATTACAGGCATTAAGTGCAAAGACGCTCCCAGAATTTGCCACTTGGCAGCATACCGAAATCGTCCGTTTTAGGGGACATGAACGTAGCTTCTGTGGCAATGAAGCACGATTTGTCGGTGCAGAATCCAGAGCCTTGGAACAACGGCGTAAAATAAAAGCGATTCGCCACGAATTGAAAGATATTCGCCAACTGGTCAAGACAACTGACAAGGAGTTAAAAGAGCTCAAATCGCTAATTAGACTACTGCAAAACCTCGATAAATTGATTAATCAAGCCCTAGGTGAATTGAGAAAGTCTTCTGCTCTGGTCAATGAGTTGACCCTGAAATCAGAGCATGCTAATGAAACGTTGGCTCGACTAAATCTCGATTGTCAAACCACTAAAGATGACATCTCAACTCAACAAGCTCACCTTAAATCGTTGCGTAAATTAATTGCCGATGACGACCTCGAAGCGATTGAACAACAATTAGCAGCAGTTGACGCCCAACTTAAACAGTGTCAAGAAACTATCGCTACACAACAGACTGCTTCAGCAAAAATTGCGGTACGTCAAGAGGATGCCGAAGTTAGAGTTGCAACCGCAGAAAAAAATCTGACTGAAGAACAGACCGCCTATAATGAAAAACTGTTCCTGCTGACTAATCGCTATCAACGCAGTGAACCCAAAGCCTGGATTGAAGAGCTACGTTCAACTAATCGACTACATGTCGAACAGGATGCAGCTAAACGGGCTAATAAATATCGCCTCGCTGCCAGTGAACACTTAGCGGAGCTTAAACATCGAATTAATGATATCGCCGGTGCCAGTTACGGTTTCTCCTATGACCAGGCAAATTATCAACTCTTTTCGCGAGCTAATATCAATGCTGATGCCATCGCTGAATCATTGGCTAAAAATCTCGCGGAACAGCAAAGCTTGATTACCGATAAAACCACCGAGCTCTTCAGCAAATTGATTATGGATACTATGATTAGAACCCTGTATGAAAAGGTCCATGCTCTTGAACAGATGCAACGCGAAATAAACCGCCTGCTCGAAGGACGCAGCTTTGGCAATAATAGCTATCGGATAAAAATAAAACCACATGATCACTATAGTAAATTGGTCAAACTGATAAAATCATTCACTCACTATAATCCTGATGATGAACAGAATATTAGAGACTTCTTTGCCGATTATCGCGACGAATTGATCAATACACCACCCGGCATAATCCCAGAGATTCTCGACTATCGTAATTGGTATCGCTATGAAATGTGTGTCTACAGTAATGCCGGCGTCGCTAATGCCGAAGGTGCCGTTATGAACTCACGTGTCAAAAGTGTCGGTTCCGGTGGCGAACAGGCCGTGCCAAATTATCTCTTGGTTCTCACTATCGCCCATTTTATGTTTAAAGGTTCAAATATCAAACTTAATACGCTATTATTTGATGAGGCATTTTATGGTATTGATGCTCAACGCCGCGATCAGTTGATGGGCTTCGCCTCCGATCTTGGACTGCAACTATTTGTCGCCTCACCTGATCAAGATGGCGTTAAGGATGAAATCGCCTTCTCAACCTCGCTCTTAGTGGTCAAAGATGCCGACTATGAGGTTCACCTGTTTCCATTCCAATGGTCGAAAACTAGTGAAACTGATATGTTTGAACCGGAGACGGAAACTCAACTCTCATTTGCCGAGGAGCTCTGATTAACTTGGTCTATATTGAACAGATAAAGCAGCGACTGGAGCTTAATCCAGAACTGAAACCGCTCTTGGTTAAAGTTATGCGAGCTGTTGATAAACGTGATGGGGTTGTGCCAAAACAGATCACGCTAGCCGCCTGTTCTGCGGTCGATAATTTTAGTTTGATGCAACTGTTTACCCCCACCGCCATTAAACGCCAACATCATAAATTTATCTTGATACCCACGAAGATGACCATGAGTGGGGTTGAATTCACACCTTGGCTCCAGGCGGTTAAGTCACTCTTGGTTGATTATCGGCTCAAACCTAAGCTTGAACAGGCTGAACTGCTACTCGAACGGCTCAATATTTCGTTTGCTCAATATCCCGTTGCACTCGAATTATTGTACACTAAACGCCAGTTGATTAAACGTAAAATAACTGAAAACGGTTATCGCCAGGCATTTGAATATTACACTCTGGCGTTACAGACCGTCGATTTCTTAAAGAGTAACAGTACTATATTGTCGCCGGCGGAACTTGGTACCAAACTTTGCCAGGATAGTAAAGCTCTAAGAGCTGGTAGTGCGATCCTTAATAATATTATCGAACTGCTCGCCGCGGAACTTAACTGCCTGCCTAGTGAGGCATTGAACAAATGTGGCATAAACGATAATAAAACCGCAATAACCGTTACTGTTTTTGGTCCATTTATTTACTATCGGCACGGGGAGCATTTTGATTGGATTAATCATCTTTGGCAGCATGGAGAGGCTGCTACCCTTAATGCTGGTAATCTCCAAGATATTGATGCTATTGAACTCACCACAGACTTTAAAACTATTTTAACTTGTGAAAATGAATCGCCATTTAACAGTTTAATGCGCCATAAACAATTGGATAAGGCATTGGTTTACACTTCCGGCTTCCCCAATAGTGCTGTTAAGCAATTTATCACACTACTAAACAATAAGATCAATTTCCTGCATTGGGGCGATACCGACCCTGAAGGCTTAGAGATCGCAGCAATCCTGAATCAAATAAAACCGTTGCAACTTTATCGTTGTGGGGCAGGGGAGATTGAACGATTGAAAAATTACTTGATTCCTCTGCAGGGAGGGAAATTTAAACGGGCAAAAAAAATGTTAACAGCGCCCGAGTTTAAATTCATCGCAGAACTCGAACAAACCATTAAATATAATGGTTGGCTTGAGCAGGAAAGCTGGAGTACCCCCCTTGAAAACTAAATCATTTTTTTGTGAATCTAACAAGTTTTAGCTCAGTGTGCAGCACTGCATATTCAGGTTTACAGCGTAGCGGAGAAGATGAATTGACGCTGTCCATCACCGCCTGGTAATGTGTAAATTTCTGTTGTCTTCCAGGTGAAGTTATATTTTTTAGAAAATTTTTCAAGTTGCGGCAGGTCGCCTATCACCTGTTGCGGGGTTTTATAGAAAATAAATTTACCGTCATTTGCCAGCATGTTTTTAGTTTCACGGAAAATAGTTGCGGCTTCAGCGACAGCACGGGCGGTGATAATGGCAAATTTACCCTGCCATTGAGGTTGCCGGTTCAGTTCACGGGCCCGTCCTGCAACAACCCGGAGATTATGCAAAGCAAGTTTTTCTGCCGCAGTAGTGACAAAAGCACATTTTTTCTGATTTGAATCAATAGCGGTAATCTGTAAGTTAGGATATGCTGCCGCCAGAATCAGTGATGGGAAACCAGCTCCGCAACCGATGTCAGCAATAGCTGTTTTTTCATGAGTTAATGCTGGGAAATATTTGGCAATCAGCAGTGAATCTGCGACATGTTTATTAAGAAAATCGTCATGACCGCAAATTCTGGTAAGGTTGGTGTGACTGTTGGTTTCACTAAGCAGTGATTCAAGTTTATCACAGGTCTCGACAAAGCGTTCCGGTGCATTTACTCCGCAGTTGACCGCCAGTTGTTTTAACTCAAATGGTACGGTTGGCTTCATTAATTGAAATTTTTCCCGAATAAATTATTATTGATTATTTTGCCAAGAGCATTATCGCTGATGTTATGGAAAAGAGCGCGAACAATATTAAATAGGTCGTAATCGATACTTTCCATATTTGGCGATCGGCTATTTTTCTCAGCATATCGCGGAACAGATGTGGTTTGGCTGAGAAAAATAGTCCTGCAATACCGATTGTCCAACAGAATATAGCAAATAGAGGAGACCATAGGCTATGGAAGGTAAATGCATCATGCAGGAACCAGTAAGCGGTCAGGATGCACAAGCCACCGACCGCGCGGGCAAAAAGATAATCCAGAAATAGCCAGGCGATAATCGTGAATGCAAGCACTAAAGGATAAAGAGCCGGCAGCATCCAGTCCCAGACAATCGGTTTGGCGTTCGGTACGCACCATAACAGACCGATAAATGCCAATATTGCGCCAACATGTCGCAATCTGGCGATTTTCTCAAAATATTGGATGTTGGCCGGATTTAGGCGGAGCATGAAAATAGCTGTTGCTATTCCGACGATTCCCATACCGAAAAGTCCGGCAATAAATATTGCTATGTCACTCATTATATTCCTTAATCGTTAATTGTTAATTATTATCCTATCATTCTAGCGAAGTTACCGGCTGGTAGCATACTCCCACTTTGCTCCGGGATTATCATTTCTCCGGAGTCTGTTTTTCCTTTGCCAAAATGTTGTTCAAGCAGTCTTTCCAGCGCAATCGGTGAAAAGCCCGGAGTGTGTCCGGAAAGCAGAATAAAGAACGGTTTCCCAGGAGCCAGCAGTTTCTGGCATGAATCCAGGAGACGGTTGATTGATTCCTCAATTTTCCACACTTGACCTTTGATGCCGCGGCCGAATGACGGCGGATCAAGCACGATACCATTATATCTGTTACCACGTCTTATTTCACGTTCGATGAATTTTACCGCGTCATCGGCTATCCAGCGGACCTTTTGAGGTATTGTTGGATTTAATAACATATTTTCCTTGCCCCAGTCATTCATCCCTTTTGCCGCGTCCACGTGGCACACTTTTGCGCCTGCTGCCGCCATTGCCATGGATGCAACGCCTGAATAGGCAAATAGGTTTATGGTGTTGACTGGTTGTGGTATTGAGGCTATTGTTTCCTGAAGCCATTGCCAGTTATGGTGTTGTTCGGCAAAAAAGCCGATATGTCCGAAATCAGTCGGCTTGATTTTTAATTCAAATCCACCCCATTCGATCTGCCAGCTTGCTGGCAGTTTACTATGCCATTGCCAGTTGCCGCCACCGCTTGAGTTGCGGGTGAATATACCATCGGCACGATCCCATTCGTTTTGTGGCAGTTTCGGAACCCAGAAAGCGTTCATTGCCGGACGTACCAGGCGATACTTCCCGACCTGTTCAAGTTTTTTTCGATGCCCTGAATCGAGCAATTTATATTTCATAGTTTTAATTATCTGTTTTTTTCAGCGTTATTAATCTTAATATAACCGGTGGTTATGAGAATGGCAATGCACGCAGTTTTTTTAATGAATACATCCTTTTTCGGCACTGTAGCATTTTCTGCCGTTGGCAATTGTCATCAGTACTTTGTTGCTGCCCTGCTCAAATATAGCAATGTCAGCTCGTTTGCTAGGTGACAGGACACCGCGGTCTGTCAGTCCGAGATTGATTGCGGGATTGTAAGTTGTGCATGCTGAAGCATTTGTTTCAGGCATGTGAGAGTAGGTCATCAGTGAGTGCCAGCCGATATCTATCAATTCTGTCGAACCGGCCAGAGAGCCGTCATTAGTGGTCGAAACACCGTTTTCGACGTGAATTTGAGACTGTCCGATGTGATAGTCTCCGTCCTTTAATCCAGTGCTTTGATTAGCATCGCTGATGCCGATAACATTATTATTGGTTTTGCAGCGGCAGACCATATCAATGATGCGTGGGTGGAGATGTTTACCGTCAAGAATGAGTTCAACTGTAACCCGTGAGTCAGTCAGGGCAATTGCGGTGAGGGATATTTTGCGCTGATGCAAGTCCGGCATGCCGTTAAACAGGTGAGTGCAACATCTGGCACCCGCATCAATGGCTCTCATCGTGTCCTCTTCCAGAGCCGTTGAATGTCCCATTGACGGTTGAATATTATATTCTCGCAAAGTTTCCACCAATTTTACCGCGCCCTTTAGTTCAGGGGCAAAGGTCATTTTTTTTATTCTGCCGTTGCCAGCTTTGATTATTGCTTTGAGTAATCCCAGATCGACTTCTTCAATCAGACATTCTTTAATTTGTGAACCATGTTTTTCCTTGCTGATAAATGGACCTTCAATGTGAATGCCAATCGGGTCAGGTCCCATGGTTACTGAGTCAATCAAATCGGCAAGTTTCGCTATGTTGCTGATCATGATTTCCGGAGGAGAGGAGACAATTGTCGGCATATAGCTGGTAATTCCGTGTTTAACTAACACGCAGCTCATGTCAAGAATAGTTTTTTCGTCGTCGGTGGGGGCGGATGAATCGAAGCCCCCGGCTCCGTGAATATGGGCATCAATAAGCCCGGGCATGGCGTAGGCATTTTTAAACTCAATTACTTCAAGATCCGGTTCAATAATAAATGCTGAAGCTCCGCCGATTGCAAGAATCTGCTCGTTTTCAAACAGGATGCCACTGCGGTTGATCCTTTTGTGTGGAGTTAGGCAATAATCCGTAATAATTAATGTGCGTCTTTTTTTCATGTTTTCCCAGCTTGAATATTCAGTTTAGCTCTGTTTATCTATAATATGAGTTGCTTTTCTGAGAATGCAACTAGATAAGTTGTTCTCATTAATTTTTTTTAATCAGGTAGTGAACAAAGCCGCTCAGATAAAGGCTGAACGGAGGATTTTTGACAATATCTCATAACTGTTCTCAAGTGGTACAGGTTTCGGCGCCAACTCCAGCTTCATTTTATTCTGTCCGGCACTTTTGGCTGTTGCATCAAGCAACTCTTCGGTTATATCCGGAAATACTTTAAGTGAAACAGGAACTCCGCATTTTGAAAGAAACTTCCGGTAACTGCTGATTATTGCTGAAGGAGAGTCGCCGGGAAAGATATTCTGAAGCTTCATGACCCGTTGGCTGACCTCTGTTGATTGGCTGTAATAGTCAAGCGCATGCGGTAACAGAATGGATACTGCAATGCCGTGTTCGATGCGCCCGAACCATGAGAAACTACATAAATGTGGCAGTCCGGTAGATTTGTAACGTATTACCATGCCGCCGAGACATGAGGCAACTGCCAGTGCGGTGCGGGCTTCAATGTTTTCCGGTTCCTGCAGGACGTGAGGCAGGTTTTCAACAACCAACTTTACACTCTGCAGTGCCCAGTTGTTGGCTGATGGGTGCGCAGCGTCCTGCCGGACGTTCAGAAAGCCTTCCAATGAATGTGCCATCGCATCACATGCAGTGGCAACGGTGACATGTTCCGGCATGAAAACGGTAAGGTCCGGGATGAGAAAAGAGTATTCAGGAATCAGTTCAGGATCAGCGATCAGCCGCTTGACCGAGTTTGCATAATCAACGATGTTTGAATAAGGAGTGGCTTCCGAGCCGGTGCCGGAGGTGGTTGGAATACAGATAACTTTTTTCAGTTTTACTGCGGGCGCAGTGCCGGATATTTTGTCTACTCCGAATAGATTTTCCAGTTTAATACCGCTTTGGTATACTGCCCAGGCAGCTTTTGCCGCATCTAGTACGCTACCACCGCCGACTGCGATAACTTCGTCAGGTGATCTGGTTTTGAGGAATTCAACCATTTTGTTTACAGTATCAATGCAGGGTTCCGGTTCAATATCAGAGAAACGGTAAATGTTTTGGTTGCGGTGAACTAATGCCTGGCTCAATTGCTGCCAGGCTCCAGTAATGTCGGCTGAATTACGACCGGTGAAAACGACAATTGTCCGTGGTTTAAGTTGATGGATCAGGTATTCTATGTCCTGAAACGCATGTTTGCCGCAAGCAATGGTTGTGTCCGGATATGAATCCAAAATTTCTGACCAATTATTTTGCATAGTACTAAGCCTGTTCATAAAATATTCCTCTGTTTTCAAACCCTTAATTTACTGTATAAATTTTAAGCTTACAAACTGAATCAGTATAGATATGTTGAAATATTCCGGCAGAAAAAAGCAAAATCAGATATTTTCAGGCGTTTGATCTACTCTTTTTGTCAATTTCAGTTGTTTTTATTGTCCTGCCATTATATAATACAGGTGAAAGGGTAAGAGGATGGGATATATTTATTAAATACCCAAATAGCGGATGATTTTTATTGATGATAAATGAGTTGGAAAATTTGAAAGTGGAGGTTGCTGAGTTTATGCAACGCCTCTATCGTCAGCGTTTAACTACAACTTCAGGTGGCAATATCTCGGTGCGGTGTGGAAATAATATCCTTATTACTCCATCTGGAACAGATAAGGGGTTGTTAAAAGCTGAAGAAGTTGGTATAATGGATATGTCAGGCATAATTGTCGGAGAACCGTTCAAGCCGTCAATCGAGAATGGAATTCATCTGGGGATTTATCGCAGCCGCAGGGATGTGAATGCCATTGTTCATGCTCATCCGGTTGCTGCCAGCGCATTTGCGGCTTCATCAGCATTGCTGAAGACATGTTACCATGCGGAGGCGCAGGTTATTCTTGGTGAAATAGGCTATGTTGATTATTGCTGTCCCGGTACACCGGAGCTGGCAGAACAGGTTGCCGCGGCAGTTTGTCAACATAATTGCGTGCTGATGCGTAACCACGGTGCGTTATGTGCGGGTAATAGTTTACTGCAGGCATTTGACCGTTTAGAGGTATTGGAAACGGCTGCTCAAATAAATTTGATAATGCGAGGAGCTTTGAAGGATGAAGCCGTTGAACTGAATATTGAAGCACTGAAAGAACTGGAGTGTTTTGTTCAAAAGTGTTGAAGCGTTGCATTTGCAATGAATAACGGCAGCATGATTAACGAAGGAAATTGAAAGTATATGGTGAATTATGATATGTGAAATATGTAAAAAGAATCCGGCAACAATCCATATTCAGGAAATTGTCGATAATCAAAAAAAATCGATGCACATTTGTGCGGAATGCGCAGAAAAGAAATCTGCGCCTCAACTGCTTTTCGATGGAAATTTTAATCTGGCGGAAGTGCTTTATAATATTACTGAGCATATGGGATTGCCAGGCTTTGAACTTGGAGCGTCGAGTAAAAAAAATGAGGAGACTGAAACACAGGAACAGGCTAAAGCAACCTGTATGAAATGCGGTTGGACATTGTCGCAACTGCGCAAGACCGGACGACTTGGATGTTCACAATGTTATAAATCATTTCGTGATGTCTTAGATGACGCTTTCGATACGATGCATCGTGGTAAGTTGCATGTCGGCAAGAAGCCTGGCGGTAAGATTGATGAATCTTCGACTGTAATGCTTGAGATCATGAATATGAAAAAAGAGCTTGAAGAACTGGTGCAGCGCGAAGAGTATGAAAAAGCTGCAGTTGTCAGGGATAAAATCAATGCTCTGACAAAGGGTGAGAAAAAGGTAACTAATTCAAAGCAACATAAAGGTATCAGGAAAAGTGGCAAAAGCAAAAAGAAATAATATTGAAGCCTTAGTTAACCATAGTGTTAACTGGCTGGATGACAGCGGTCCTGATGCGGATATCGCTATCAGTTCACGGATTCGTCTGGCGAGGAATATCGCAAATATGCCGTTCCCGATTGCTGCATCAGAACATGATAAAACACAGGTGGCTGCTGCGGTTGAAAATGCGATTGAAAAGTCGGGCAGTCTCGGTGATGATTTTTTTGCATACGACATTGAACAATTATCGGAAATAGACCGCCAGATTCTGCTTGAACGGCGTTTGGTCAGCCGTGAATTTATCGCCAGTCGCGGTGGTGAAGTGCTGGTGGTTAAAAATGATGAATCCCGCGGAGTTATGATAAATGAGGAAGACCATTTGAGACTCCAGGTGCTTAGCCCAGGTTTACAGCTAGAGGTAGTATGGAAGATAATCAATGAATTGGATAACCAGCTCAGTAGCAGCTTGCCCTATTCTTTTGATGAACAGCTTGGATTCCTTACTTCATGTCCGACTAACGTCGGCACCGGGCTCCGGGCTTCGGTAATGCTTCACCTGCCTGCACTGCGACTTTCCGGTCAGATCAACGCGGCAATTCAGGGAATCTCAAAACTTGGTCTAGCCGTTCGCGGTATCTTTGGCGAAGGTTCTGATAACCTCGGCAACTTGTTTCAGATATCCAACCAGAGTACCATGGGAGAAACCGAAGAACAGATTATTTTCCGTCTCTCTAAAGTTATTCGACAGGTTATTAATCATGAGAAAAATGCCCGAGCCAGTTTGATGGAAAACAAACGCTACTTCCTGCTTGATCATATAGGTCGGGCCTACGGGACGTTACGCCGTGCTTATATTCTCTCTTCAGCGGAAGCATTGGAATCTCTTTCAGCATTGCGGACCGGGGTTGATTTGGGGATGTTTTCTTCTGTTGATCTACGCCAGGTAAATGAGCTGTTTAAAATAATTCATTCAGCTCATTTGCAGCGTTTTGCGGGTAAAGAATTAAACCAGGAAGAGCGTGATATTTTCCGGGCTAAAATCGTCAGGGATATGTTATCCGGTAAAAACGATGAATAGCTGTAAACGGGGAGTTCATACGAAAATTATCATGAAACGGTTTATTTAATTTGGAGATGATTTTATGGAGAGTGTTGTAGCCACTTTACTGGCAATGCTGGAGATGTCATTTATTTTTGTCTCGCTCGCGTTGCTGCATAGTTTGCGCAAAGTAATCGGTAAAGCACCTTTTTATATTGCCATCGGCCTGCTCTATGTTTTCGCGCAGTTTATCTGTGCTGCTGAATTGAAAGTTGTAACAGGAGTAATCGGGTTCGATTTCTATATTGGGCGAACCGTAATATTTCTACCACTGCTCGGCGCACTGATGCTGGTATATATTACCGATGGCACTTTGGCAACTCAACAGATTATTCTCGGAGCCCTGACCGCACTTGGCCTGTTTCTCTATCTCAGTGGTATTACCTTGACTCAGTGTAACTGGACCGGATATTCGATAACTCAGGGGATTACAGCTGATACCTTGAATTTTCTGATCTCGCAGTCGAGAAAAACTATGTCCGGCGCAACTCTGGCGATGGCTGTAGATCTGTTCCTGCTACCGATTTTTTTTCAGCGCCTGCGTAATATGGGGGGGAGACTCTTTTTCTGTGTGCTGGGTGCAATGATGTTTACCCAGCTTGTCGATACTTTTATTTATTTGCTGATTACATTCTGGGATAAATCAAACTGGTGGATTTATCTCAATAGTTCATTCGGTATTAAAGCATTGGCGATTATCTGGATAACGTTGCTGATTGTGATTTATCTTAAGCGTGTCGAAACTGAAACACCGGGCGAAGAACGAAAGGCACTTGATATTATTTTTGCCTTTTTTGGCGGTTACAATCAGGCGCGGAAACTTGAACGTGACCTGGAGCACTGGGAAGGACGCTTTAAATTAGTGGTTGAGAATGCCGCGGAAATGATTCTAATTATTGACCCTGACGGTATGATCTCGGATACAAATCATACTGCGATAAAACTATTTAACGCGAAGTCCCGTTCGGAATTAATCGGCAGGAAATTTTACGGTGATTTTTATGATGAGAATGAGCGTCTAACTGATAAGGAATGGTTCCTCGATATTTACAAAAATATTCTTGCTAATGAGAATTATAAACGTAGAATGAAACTTCATATGTTGGTTAATGGGCAGAAAATATTTCTTGATAGCTCTATTTCAACTATTGAGTATAATGATTTGAGACTGATGCTGTTTATTGCCAATGATATCAGTGAGGAAATTAATCTGACTCGGGAAAAAGAGGTGCTTAGTGAACAGTTGGCCCATTCGCAGCGTCTGGAGGCTGTCGGACGCCTTGCCGGCGGGGTCGCGCATGACTTTAATAACTATATTCATGCGATAATTGGTAATCTTGATGTCATCAAGTATTTTTATAAGGTTGATGATCCGGCGGTTAATCGCAGAATTGAAAAAATATTTGAAATTTCTGAGCAGGCGGGGCATCTGACAAAACAATTGCTGGGCTTTGCGCGTAAGGGGAAATATCAAGTGAAAGAACTTGATTTGCGTAAACTTATTGAGGATTCGGTTGAGTTGTTTCTGCCGCAAAGTCACCGTAATCTTGAATTTACTTATGAATTGAAAGACCGGCCGATGCTGATCGCCGGTGATGCTGTGCAGTTACAACAGGTAATGCTGAACCTGATGCTCAATGCCATGGACGCAATGGAGGAAAAGGAACGCAATAACGGCTACCTGAAAGGTAATATGCATCTGGAAATAATTGTTGATGATGCAAAGGTTTTTAAAATCAACCCAGTTGACAGTAAAGGACGTAGTTTTAAACTGGATAATTTTTATTGCATCACGATTGAAGATAATGGTATCGGGATGTCAAAAACTATTCAGCAGAAGATTTTCGAACCGTTTTTTACTACAAAACCGTACGGTAAGGGAACCGGTATGGGGCTGGCAATGGCTTACGGTACGATTGTTAATCATGGTGGGCGGGTTCATGTTAGCAGCAGGACAAAAAAAGGCACGACTTTTTATATCATGTTGCCTAAAAAAGGTTTTGAACCGAAGGTTAACTATGATACCGGAGAGTTTATAATCGAAACTTCCGGACTATGATGTTTCTACTCTGGCGCATTGACGAAATAGAACATGTTTTCTAATTCAAGGGCAATGTTGATATTGCGTATTTCGCAGTTAGGAGTTGAATGAGCCTGGACCGGGGCAAAATTGAGGATACCTTTGATGCCCATGCTCTTAAGCTGTTCGAGCAGAGTTGGAGCTGTATGTTCCGGAACCGTAAGAATGGCAATTTGTATTTTTTCTTTGCGAATATATTCCGGCATTTCAAGAACATCCAAAATAGGAATTCTGCCATCCGGGTCAATGTTTGACGGATCGGCATCAAATCCGGCTACTACCTTAATCCCTTCACCGGAGAAACCTGAATAACTCATTAGGGTTTTTCCCATTCGTCCACAACCGACCACTACAACTTTCCGCAACATATCTTTGCCCAGTATCCGATCGAGATCAACAATTATCTCATCTATCTGATAACCGCCTTTTTTATTGCCAGTCAAACCGAATTCTGAAAAATCTTTGCGAACCTGAACTGAAGATATTCCGAGTGCATCCCCCAAGTTGTCTGAAAATACCCGCCGGAAACCCAGGCTTTTCAGTTTAAAAATAACTCGGCGGTAGTGTGATAGTCGAGTTATACTGTCCCTGCTGGCATTCATGCTGAACCTCTTTTTTTTAGTTCCGGCATAGCCGGCTTTGTTCAAATTGATTTATATATCATAAAACAATAACGCCAAATAGACTGTTTGGCAAGGCTAGAACATCGCTTTGATTGAAAATTGCAATGTAGATAACATTAACGCAATTACGTATGAAAGTCAACTTTCAAACCACCTTGCCGTAGGAGTTGATCAAGGAAATACTGAGTTACGCCGATTAGCAATTCAATTAGCCTGGCTGTGGTATCACTGGCAGCCGGATTCTGAAATAATAAAAAAATGATCGAAGCAGCTAAAACAGAAAGGACGGCAACGAAAAACGGCAATCGTTGCTATGGCACGTCAATTAATGGCTGCACTTTACAGAGATATTGTAAAAGGCGAAGAAATAAAAGGAGCAAAGAAGAACGGATAAGATTTTGGCGGGAGGACACCTCGGGTCGCGAACAGTTTTGGTGTCAGCTCTAATTTTTGCAAGTCGGGAATTCTGATTTCAAGCTGAGCTGGTAACGTTTCTGGATGAGGGCTGGATCGTATGAACGTTTGGCGCGGCGTAGACCGGCAATTCCCATATCCTGTTCGCGGTTGAGGTATTTATTTTTTCCGTTAAGCTGTTTTGCGGTTTCATTAACCAGTACCTGAGCCGCTCCTTTATGCTCATGGTCAACTTTCTCAAAGTGTTCGCAACAGGTTGTCTCATTTAATTGGCTGACAACAGAAAACCCGACAAGTTTATCTGCAATATAGATTGCGATGCCTGAACTGTTAAGTTCACTGAATGCAGCGAAGAGACGTTCAAGAGCCTGCATTTCAGCAGCTAAATCGGGAATAGCGTGATTTATTTCAGCAGTAAGTTCAAGGCAGTGGTCATGGGTTTCGGCGGACAACGCAGTAATACGGCAATCTGGATAGTTATTGTAGAACTGTTTTATTAAATTGCGTTTTTTGCGCAATTTTTTTCCGCTGAAATCTGTAAGTTTAGCCGTTTCGTAAATATAGTCAAATTCACCTTCATCGGCACTAATCGTAAAAATATCTGCTATTTCAGGATAACAGGCCAGGTATTCTGCCGGGACATCGTAAATACTGCCCTGATCGTCACCGGCCAATTCTGATAATATATCCGCAAGTTTTTCCGGTGGGAAAAAAATTCCCAAAGGTAAAAGTAATAAGTTTTCAGCCGCATACCAGACCAGTAAACGGTTTTCATATTCGCACCACAATGTTTCGCAACTGTCCTGCCAGCAGAACAGATTGAGAAAGCTCTGTTCACAGCTCATTGACGGACGCAGCGACTGATAATGCTCAAAAATAGCTTTGTCAGTCAATTTTATTTTTTTTAATTTATCTGTTAGCATAACAAAATCCTGTATGAAACCTTTGTGTTTAAGGTAGACAAATCAGCAGTTTGCGATATCCGAGCGCAAGTAACAAAGTAAAGTTTAACATTAAAATGATAGAGTTTTCTATTAATCATTTTGCAAAAATAATTGCCATTCGCTATACTTATCAGCCTAATTGCGAGCAATGCCTATCTCCGATGATTTAAGGCAAAGGCTGTCAAATTCTATGGTTACTGCTTTGCTGACCTATTGTGTTGTTGGGTTTTACGGCTGTAACAGTTTAAAACCGGTTATTGGGTCAAATTTTCTAAGTGCTGATGAATCGGTTAATTCCATAACAATAACTTCCAGTATCTGCCAGGTTTTTACTCCGCGCCGCACACAACCGCCGATAACCTTATCGTCACGCGCCGCCGCTAAATGCAGATGCAGTATAGGATTGCCGTCTTCATCAGGGAACAAAGTTCCGGTACCGGCGGCTTCGTAAACATTATCAACAATTGCTTCCATTGGCTTAATATTGTCCGCGCGTCCATCTTCAGGGCCGACAACAAGTTTACTGCCTTGGTCAATGCCGCCGACAATAGTTACCGCTGCTGCTTTTATATTTTCTTTAACTGCAAGCTGTTCAACCTCTTCATGCAGGATGTCGCCATCTTCCAGCCTGACGATAAACACCCGGCCCGGTTTTGCTTTAGAATAACGCATAGCCTTGTTCCTTATATATTTTATTTAAAGCGGCAATTTCAAAACTGTCCACGACAGATTTTTAAAGTCACCTCTAAAATATACTCGTCAAGTAAATATACAATATCCATATGATTTATTTTTTTATGACTTTTACCGCGAACAATGCAATGAAACTGATAAACAGTCCGATTACGATATTTATGAGCGGCAGAGGAATAAGAAAGCCACAGGCAATACAAATCAGAAACGTAATAAAGCCCCACGAAACCGAAGAACGTCCTTCTAGCTCTGCCGCTTTTGCGATAATAATAATAGAACAAATAAGTATAATGAGAGTCATAATCCTCCTTGGGTGTTATGATGAGGCAAGCACATCAAATGTGTAATCTTAATAAGTATAAATAATTATATAAATCCAATATAGTCGTTGCTTATGAGATATACAAAGTGTCACATGTGTCCTAACAATTTTTAAAAAAGATTAAAAAGAGAGTGGAGCAACCTTATCCGTAAAGTCACATGTGTCCTAACAATTTTTAAAAAAGATTAAAAAGAGAGTGGAGCAACCTTATCCGTA
>JAKIUY010000202.1 GCA_021647315.1 Victivallaceae bacterium | reverse complement strand
TCAATATCAGAACGGGAAGTAGCCAGTACTTCATGGAAAATAATTATAGCGGATGCTAGTTCATTATAAGTTAATCTACGACAAAACCATTTGACAATTTTTAAAATATTTGTTTTCAAGAGAGTGTTTCCTTTTTTTAAAGGTGATAGTTTGAAACGTGGGAACCTCTCTTGATTTTAGATCAAAAATCGTAACAAAAAAGGGGGAAGACGGTTTTTCTCTGTTTTTTATTGATTTTAAGTAAGAAAATAGGTCTGTAACCATAGGTAAGGGTTGACAGTACCCGCTGCAACACCGAGGAGAATAAAATGAAAATTTTAAAAGCGGGAATTATTGGTTGCGGGGCTTTCGCGCGTGCCCAGCATCTGCCCAACTGTCGTGAAAATCCTAATCTGCAAGTCGTCTGGGCCTGTGATATTGATATTGACAAGGCTCAAGCGGTCTGTCAGGATTTTTCAATTCCTAACGCTACAGATAATCCGGAAAAAATCTTCCAAGATGAAACAGTCGAGGTGGTTATTCTTGCAACCTCACATCATGCGCACTTAGAGTTAACTGCCCAAGCCGCTGCCGCTGGCAAGCATATTATGTGCGAAAAACCGATGGCACTAAAGCTCGATGATGCACTCGAAATTGTTCGCATTGTTCAACGTCATAAAATTAAATTCTGTGTTGATCACAATCGACGTTGCGCGCCGGCAATGAAAGCTCTCAAAAAATCATGGCTTGATTTCAGACGCAATCCTCAACACCAGCCATGGCGTTTTTATGAGATGGAACGTGACCAGTTTCGTGATGAGCAAAACCCGGTATTTCTGGTACGTATCCAGGATGAAAGTTCAAGTCACCGAGTAATTCACAAAGATCCGGTCTACGGTGGTGGAGCAATTATCGGTGAATCAACCCATTGGTATGACCTAATATCATGGTTTTTTGAAAATGATGAACCGGTAAATATCCAAGCCTGGGGATCATGTATTTTCAATCACGGCGTTAATATTGAATTCCGTAGCGGAGCACTCGGAACGCTACTGTTTAATACCGGTGGCACCTTTGACTATCCTAAAGAACTATATGAAATTACCTGGAACGGAGCTCTATTCAGAAATGAATGCTTTTTGGAAAACCAGATATACGGTATTCCCGGGCTGGAACATAGTTATTATCCACTACAACATGATGTTAAGCACTGAGATCACCGAATTGGGTATACAGGGCTTTATGCAGAAACTTGATTACGCTCACCAGCATCGGGAGCGTAATTTTAACCTGATATTTGATAAAGGGCATGAAAATATGCTGGCCGAGTTTGCCGATGCAATTATTAATGAGCATAAATCGCCCTGTGATGCTATAGACGGCTTTCGAGCTGTATATATTGCAAATCTGGCAATTGAATCAATAAAACATGGCCATCGCATGCCGGTGGAGATGCGTTTCTGGCACACCTTTGTCACTTAGCTACATTGAATTTTATTTCAAGACCATTACCATCATTGAGCCGCGAGACATATTTCTGGCGTTGGAAGAGAATGTCCAGTCCGGGTTGCCTTTGGGGTTGGTACCGATACCGACATCAGCGTTTCTGCGTCCGGAAAATTTATTAAAACAGATGATCGACTGTTTTTCTTTGAAATTATGGATCTGCATGGAACCATAGCCGGGTGATTTATTGGTCGACTGGGTATCTCCGAAATCATATTTCCCCGATGCTTCGGGAACTTTAGTGGCATTACCGCCACCATAATTACAGTCCCAGAATTCGATATTGCAGCCTTCAGCGAAATTGCCGTTTTTGACTCCAGGCACATTGCTTTTCACCAAGCAATTAGTGATATTCTGCTGAAATCTGGCACCGCTTGATTTTACCGGCGCACCAATCTTTTTTACATCATCAGTAAACGGATCCATTGAGACAAAAGCATATTGCACATTACCTTTTTTATCCTGCAATGCCATAAAATAGGCAATCTTCTTGAATGGACCGGTGATTTTAGCTGAATTATCTTTCTGATATTCTATATTCTTATTGCCATTTGTCAATTTAGGGTTGGTCGGATCAAACTTATAGACCAGCTGATAACCTTTGGCTTCGGCGGGCAGATACTGGGCAGCATCCCAGACCGGCATTTTTCCCCAACGGAACGGTGATGCCGGCAACCCGGCTTTATTGATCAAATTAACGCCGACTGGATTATTAGCCCAGGCATAATAGACCATGGTAATCTGTTTAACTTTCGGTGAACTGACTTCAACGGTGTCAGGACCGGTGATTTTAGCATCAGCGGCAACGGTATTGCCTTTAGCATCAACCAGCGCGAACCATTTAAGCGGATCTTGACCTTTTACAGCCAGCGGCGAACCACCGTTTTCAAATGTAACAATAGCTTTATTGCCGGAAATTTTCACTCTCTTGTAGATCGGGCCCGTCCAGACAACCGCTTTTTTGCCGTAGGTTTTGAATAATGCAACCCGAGCAAGACGGTCACCGACATCCTGCTTGTTTTTCGGGTGAATATTGGTTGCTTCGCCGATGTCCATAGTAATGGCCATGCCGGTATTAGGTACCTCTTTCGCGGTATTCATAAAGGCTTCGCGCAGCTGCGGCCAGCTACTGTCTTCAACTGGATTTTTTGCCGGTGTTCTAAAATTCGGTAACTGGACAAAATAGACTGGGAAATCACCCTGTTGCCAAACCTTGCGCCAGGCAGTAATCATCGCCTCCAGCTGTTTGCGGTAATATTTCGCCCCGCCGGCATTACTTTCACCCTGATACCAAATAGCACCTTTGATGGCAAACGGTAAAATCGGATTGATCATGCCGTTATAGAGATTAACGGGATAATTAGGGTTTTTATGCGGATGAATGTAAAAACGGGGGCGACGGGGAGCACGTCCTTTCTTGCCAGCCGCTTTCCATTCCGCTGTTTTCTTTTGCCACTCTGCCTTTTTCTTTTCAAATTTTTCTTTTTCAACCGCTTCGTCATATTTTTTCGCATTACGGTCATAACTTGAACGCCTTGAGATGGCGGCAGGGATATTCTGCTGTGCACTCCATGGGGTCCAGGCCTCGATGCATGTTCCACCCCAACTGCTGTTGATCAAGCCAATTGGAACATTCAGTTTTTTATAAAGTGAACGGCCAAAATAATATCCGGCAGCAGAAAAATTTTTAACAGCTACAGGAGTGCATTCACTCCAAATACCAGAAGTATCGGATAGCGGAGTCAGAGATACTTTGTTCCTAACTTTGAACAGTCTTATTTTCGGATAGTTAGCCGCCGCTATTTCTTCCTTGGCATTATTACTATTTTTGACCGTCCAGGCCATATTTGACTGACCGGAACAGAGCCAGACATCACCGGCAAGCACATTTTTCAGTTCGATCCTATTTTTACCTTGAATTGTAAGCGTAAAAGGACCACCGGCGTTCGGCGTGGCAAGTTTCAACTCCCATTTGCCATTTTTTGGCGTAGTAATCTCAGCTGATTTGCCCCATGAACCGGTAACAGTAATTTTTTCACCGGGTTCGCCCCATCCCCAAATTGGCGCATCGACATCACGTTGAATGACCATATTGCTATTAAAAATAGCTGGTAGCTTAACATCCGCCATCGCAACTGTACCTGCAAGTAGAACTGCACCGACCAACCAAAAAGCAATTTGTTTAATGTTCATTGTACTTCCCCTGTTTTGTTATTTTATCTGATAACTATTGTGCTTTAGTATAGCAGAAGCGAATCAACTTGTCAAGAATAACCTGAAGATTTCCGTATAATTTGACTCCACGGTTACACCTTTGAGCCCGGTATCAGAATCAACAACCACTGTACATTGCTGTCGATTGTATCCTGATTTTTTTATTTGCTTGTTACTAAAAATCACGGGCAGTACAATGATTCGTTGCATCCACCTTGTTCAAAAAAAATTCTTATTTCTACCATGAAGAAGAGAAGAGTATGAAGATTTCTCACTGTTTTTTCTTCTGTGAAAATAGCCTCAGGCATTCTATAATGACTCGTGCGAAATAGGAAAAAATTGAATATCCAATATCGCACACGGAATATCCAACAGATGAAGTGAAGAAAAAAACTTTGAAATTGAAAATTGAGCATTGGGAATTGAATATTAGTTGAA
>JAKIUY010000072.1 GCA_021647315.1 Victivallaceae bacterium | reverse complement strand
AAGACAGGACACCAACGTGCATCAGGCTATGGTGGCCAATAAAAAGAATGCGGATGGGAGCAGGACATAGAAAAATTTAGACAAATGTTAATCGGGGGCTTGACAATGACCTTCTCATGGGAGCTTAGGCGTCCCGCCTGAGTATAGATGCAAAGCATCTTTTAAAATTATATTAAGGAAGATAAAACCATGAAAACAATGCAGGCAATGATGCTTACCGGTATCCGTAAAATGGAAATGTTGGAAGCGCCGATGCCGGAAATAGTTGATGATAAAGATGTCCTGGTCAAAATGGTGGCGGTCGGGGTATGCGGTTCTGATGTTCATTATTACCAAACCGGTCAGATCGGCAGTCAGGTTGTTGAATATCCATTCACTGTTGGGCATGAAGGTTCCGGTATCGTTGAACAGATCGGTTCAGCTGTGACCAACTTAAAAATAGGTGACCGGGTTGCGATTGAACCTGCCATGCCCTGTAGAAAATGTGATCAGTGTCTGGTTGGCAGGCCGCATACCTGTCGGGGATTAAAATTCCTTGGCTGCCCACAACAGGCTGCAGGTTGTCTGTCTGAATATATTGTTATGCCCGAAGCAAGCTGCTTCAAAATGCGTGACCGTATGAGTTTTGCTCAGGGGGCAATTTCTGAACCGCTGGCAATTGGGGTTTATGCTGTGAGATGTTCCGTGCCAATGCCAGGAAAAAACGTTGGGATTCTCGGCAGTGGACCAGTTGGGTTATGCGTCTTGATGGCGGCAATGGCTCAAGGTGTAGAAAAGCTCTATGTAACCGACAAGCTGGACGAAAGACTAGCAGTAGCCAAACAGGCAGGTGCGACATGGTGTGGAAATCCTGATAAAATTGATGTGGTCAGTGAAATCAGCACCCGTGAACCACTGCTGCTGGATGTCGTTTTTGAATGTTGTGGTGAACAGGATGCGCTGTTTCAGGCGGTTGATATTCTTAAACCCGGCGGTAAGTTAATGCTTATAGGTATTCCGCCGATGCTAGACAACTGGCAGTTGCCGGTAGATCAAATGCGGCACAAAGAGATCTGTGTTCAGAATGTCAGGCGTCAGAATGGTTGTGTCCAGGCGACATTGGATATGCTTGATGATCATGCGGTAAATGTTGATCTCATGGTTACCCACAATTTTGATTTTACCCAGACGCAAAAGGCATTTGAATTGGTCGCGAATTATCGTGACGGCGTTGTAAAAGCAATGGTTAATTTTTAAACCGGAAAAGCATGATAAATAAACGCACAAAAAAGTTTTTACTGTTTATGTTAGTTGCGCTGGTCATCGCCTTGGCGATTAGACTTGCGGTTTCTGCTGACCTTTATAGTTTTAACTATGGGCGCAATGCGGTACAGACACCGCCAGCTACTACTGATATGGCGACCTACATGGAACTTTCGCAAAAGATCGGTAACGGCACCTACAGCGGAGAATTTAATTATCAGCCATTCTATTATGTTGTTGCCCTGCCGATAGTTAATTTTATCTGCGGTGGAAATTTGTGGGGGGTGATTTGGTTCCAGGCACTGCTTGGCGCGATAACCTGTTTGCTGACCGGATTATGCGCCGCTGAATTCTGTGGTCGGCGTGGCGGGTACATAGCCGCGGGATTGACGATATTTTGCGGTATTATGATCTGTTATACGCCGTTTCATCTGATTGCGACGCTTCAGGCGTGCTGGATTGTGCTGGTGCTCTACGCTGCGGTTTTGGCATTGAAACGCGATAAATTGATCTATTGGGGATTAGTTGGGCTGATTAGCGGTTGCGCCATTCTGACGCGTGGCAATATCTGGTTTTTTCTGCCGGGACTGGTTGCGGTGGCAATCTATTCCGGCTTCAGAACATTTAAAAATAGTACAGCCGATGCTGAAACCCGGCATAATTCCGTTACTGACGTTGCTTTAACAAAAAAGCCAGTTTCACCGGCACATCGAACATCGAATGAATGGAATATTCAATTCCAACTTAAATTAAAGGCGGTGCTACCGCTTGTGCTGTTGATTTTATTTGTGATTCTGCCGCAAATTCCTTTTGCCTGGCATAACAGCACTGTGCTCGGTAAATTTAGCGGCTCGTCAACTGCCGCTGATCAAGTATTGGCTCTGGGAAATACCAAAGAATCACCACCGGGTGGCCGTAATCCTGAATATCTGGCGGGGCCGATGGAATATCCGCCCTCTTATGGTTTATGGATGAGTAATCGTGATAAAGTTTCAGTACCATGGCGCATTATCAACTGGTTTATCGAACAACCAGCCGCCTACATTGAATTGAGTTTCAGGAAACTGCTGCTGTTCTGGGATTACCGTGAAATACCTAATAATATTTCATACGACCAAGCGCGTCAGATGAGTCCATGGCTTACCCGTCTGGGGTTCATCTCTTCTGGATTGATTATCGTTTTCGCGATTGCCGGAATGTTGCTCTGGATACCGCGATTAAGATATAATATTAAATTACTGCTACTCTACTATTTTATTATCGCTTATTGGGCCGGAACGGCCGCCTTTTATATTCTGGCGCGGTTCAGAATGCCGCTGATTCCATTGTTGGCAATCGCGGCGGCCATGGGAGCTGAATGGATTATACGACATCGAAAACATGGGAGCAAGGCTTGGTTGACAGCTTTAGCGGCATTTATTGTGGGCTATTTCATCTGCTATCAAGCTTATGATCTCTACCGCAATAATCTTGAAGCCTCGTTAATTCGTCTAGCCCGTCCAGCTGGAATTAAGGTAAAAATGGCTCCGGGCAGTTATATGTTATTAGATAATGGACCAATGACTTTCGGTGGTTGGAGTTTAATTCCATTAAACACTAATATATCGATAAATAAAACTTTTGCTGATTTGCCGACAGCTAAAATTACCGGTATGAAGTTTGAATTGCCGTTGATTGCGGGGAAAGCTGGAAGTGCGGTGATTGCGATCAACGACAAGCAGGAGTTTATCACTTTTGCCAAACCTGGCATGCAGAAATTCAGCTTTCAGCTAGCTCCAGCATCGGCAGGAAAAGTAAGAATACAGTTTGTCGGCGGTACAATTCCATTGTCAGTAATTATGGATTATCAGCGTGATTACGGCAGGACAGTTGTCAACGGCAAATCCATCCAGACAGAACTGGTCTGCCGGCTGTTTTACGAAGTGAAACCGGTAGATTAATTTTATACACAAGTGCATTATTTTAGCTCTAGTTAACAGTGCCTGTTTAAGTTTAACTGCGCAGCTCTTTAATAGCTTTTAGATCGCAAAACGGTATAAATACAAAGTGGAGAGTTGTATCGTAACTGTTTAGCTTAATAATTTCAGTTTAACGTCTGGGTTTCAGTAGTTTTTTCACCTGTTTATCAATAATCAGTTTGGCATTTTTTTCTCGCTTAACATAACTTTGACTTAGTTTGTTTAATCTTTTTTTCAGGCCGGCTAGCTGCTTTTTACGGTTTTTGAGATTAGTGTAAAAATCTTCTTTGACCTGTTCACGCAATGCTGTGGCAATTCTTTCTTTTTGAGCACTGTCGCTGCTATTTTTATACTGCTTAGCCAATGTTTTCGCTTTGCTATTCTTTTTTTTCTGCGATTGCCGGTATTTTTCTATTTTAGCATGAATTTTTTTTCTAAACTGCGCCTGATCTTCATTTCTGAGCTTCTGGAGATCAGATTTTTCCGCTTGCGACAGGCTATTCCAGAAATTTTTAAAATGCACTGGTCGGATAATTTCAGCTTTAGCAGTTCCGCCTTTATACTGCTTGCGGTTATGTTCAGTGTTATCTGGAGTTTCAGCAACCAGTGTCCCGACGAACAGAGCCGCAACTGCAAAAGTCATGATGATTTTCATAGTAATTGTACCTCGTTAGCTGTAGTGAGCAGTGAATCGAAAAATTCATTGTCATTGCTGACATCCTGAATATCTGAAACAATATCATTGATATCTGATTCATCGACTTCAGGTTCAGTTAAAGTGCTGATAAAAACCTGATTGAACTCAATTTCCGAGTCCAGCATGAACAGTGCCTGATCGTTGCGGCTGGTATTCCAGATAGAAGCTCGCCGTTTGGATTCATATTGATGCGAATAGACAATCAGCCAGGCGAACATTATCGCGCAGGCCGCACTGGATATCGCATAGAACCATTTTGGCAGCATCCATTTGTTCCGTGCCTGAGCTTTTCTGGCAGCGTTGAGAACTGCGAAATCCAGTGACGGGGAAATCTCTGCAACCGGTGACAGTTCTACGTCACGCAAACATTTCCAGCTACCCGCCAGAGCCGCGCAGTCAGCACACTGACCGATATGTTCCTGAACGGTCGTGGAAAAATCTCCGTCTGAAACCAATATTGCTTCAGTCATTTCTGTACATAGTTTGTTATCCATTTTTCACCTCCATTATTTCGTGGCGTTTCATCTTTATTTCAGTATAAAGCATCAAGCTCTTTACGTAAATTTTTAATTGCATACTGCATTCTTCCCAGTGCGGTATTTATCGAGCACTGCTGGATTTTGGCAATCACCTTAAAACTTATTTTATCCTGTCGCATCAGAAAAACCTCTTTCTGCTCCACCGGCAACTGTTCCAGCGCATTGGCGACCGCATTGGACAATTCATTCATACAGAGCTCAGTCCAGGGCATTTCCCGGCAATCCGGCAATTGAATCAGGGTCTCTTCATTATCAACTGACACCGTAGCATTTTTCTTGCTCCGCCTGAAAAAATCTATCGTCATATTATGGGCAATCCGCATCAGCCAGGCCTGAAATTTATTGCTGTGCTGATAGACCGGTAATTTGGCGATAACTTTAATCCAGACCTGCTGAAAGATGTCATCTATTACCGCATGCTGACCCGGTAGCATCCGGTGCAGATAGGCATAAAGCTGACGTTTGTAACGTTCATACAGCAAATCAAAATCGGCATTACTGCCGGCCAGATAATTATCAATCAGCACCTGGTCTGCCGGGTTGTCCATCATTTTATCTTCTTCCATAGCATTATAACGTCCATAAAGATGATTTATTGTTTACATTATATATATATCGTCTGGTTTTTTTTTCCAGTGATGTTTTATTAAAAGCTAAGATTTCAACCGTTTGAAGTATATAGAAATATTTTTGTAACGCAGAGTAGCCGTTCGCAGTCAAGCAAAAAATCCCATCTGTACCAAGAGTATTGCCAGTGAAGATCATTCTGCCACCAATTATTCTACCATAAAATGCTTTTCATATTGATTTCTTTAATAGTGGTGCTATAATAGTACCACAAGCAATTAAGTTTGAATTAACCGTAGTCTTTTTTATTCATCATTCGTAATTCATAAATCATAATTTAATTATGGCATATCAAAAAAATAAAAGTATCACTGACGCATTGAATGTGTTAATGGAGCTGTCTGAAGAGGATTACGCGGTTGGCAGTCGTGAGTTGGCGCGCCGATTGAATATGGAACCGACCCGGGTTAACCGTTTTTTACGTACTCTGCATGAAGCCGGGTTTGCGGCACAGGACAATAATCAACGCTATCATTCAGGTGCCGGCATGGAGGTTATGGCGGCGCGTAGTCTGCACAACTCAAAACTGTTGCGGACGGGGTTGCCGGTAATTGAAAAACTGGGTAAATGCAAATTCCAGGTTGCACTCGGGGTATTGCATCGCAATAAAGTATGTTATCTCTATCATGCCGCAGTCGGCATGAGTTTGGCTGAAGGTATCGGGCGGATGTCTATCTACGAAGCCAGTCGTTCGAGTATCGGAATGATGTTGATGGCCGGACGCAGTGATCAATATATTGCCGAATTTTACGCGAGTTCCGATGCCGATTGCGGTGACTTTGACTCTTTTGATAAATTAATGAATAAAATCACTGAAATTCGCCGTGAAAACTTCACCTCCATACCCTGTTCTGTTAATAGTCCACTGATAAATATTGCCGTTCCCGTTGGCACGCTTGGAGCATTGGCTTTTTCGGGAATAACAGAACAGGAACTTAAAAAGACAACAGAATTACTTATTAAAATAGCAGGGGAGATGGAGAAACGGAGAAGCGAAGAGTAGAATATTCAATATTCAACGGAAATGAGGAGTCATTAAGGGACAGGTTAAAAATACTACGGAAACGGGGAAGCAGGGGGAGTCATTAAGGGACGTTAAAAACACTGCTTTGGAGTACGAGTCACTAAGGGACAGGTTAAAAACAGATATTTAGAATACGTAAATTATTTTGCAAGGAGGTTTGGTGTTTATGAAAAATATTATATTTAAAGAAATATGGAGATAATCAGATTATGAAAACTATAACTCATCAGGCAGATTTTTGTGTAGTCGGTGGCGGGCTGGCCGGAATGTGTGCAGCCATCGCTGCCGCGCGTAATGGAATTAAAACAGTATTAATGCATGATCGGCCGGTGCTTGGCGGTAATGCCTCCAGTGAAATCAGAATGTGGGTCTGCGGTGCGCATGGCGAAAACAAGATTGAAACTGGGCTGATTGAAGAGATTCGTTTGGAAAATCTCTATCGTAATAACTATCCGAATTATTCAATCTGGGATTCTATCCTTTATGAAAAGGTCCGGTTTCAGGATAACTTAACCCTATTACTTAACTGTTCATGTAATCAGGCCCAGATGGACGGTGATAAAATCAAAAATATTACCGGTTGGCAACTGACCACTGAAACTTGGCATGTGGTTGAAGCACCGCTGTTTGCTGACTGTTCGGGCGACAGTATTCTCGCGCCGTTGTCCGGTGCCGAAACCCGTTATGGACGTGAAGCGTCCAGTGAATTCGGTGAATCGATTGAACCGGAAATAGCGGATGATAAAACGATGGGCATGAGCTGTCTTATTCAGGCTCGTGAAACGACTGAACCGCAAACTTTTATTGCTCCGGTCTGGGCAAATAAATATGCTACAGATGAATATTTTAAGCATCGCTCACATACGCTGGAAGGCAATCAGAACTTCTGGTGGTTGGAGATCGGAGGGGAACAGGATACGATTCATGACGCGGAAGCTATTCGTGATCAATTACTCAAAATCGGTTTCGGTGTTTGGGATCATATCAAAAATCATGGTAATCACGGTGCTGACAACTGGGTTCTTGAATGGATGGGGTTTCTACCCGGTAAACGGGAAAGTCGCCGTTATATCGGAGATTATATCATGACCCAGAATGATGTTGCCGCCGGGGGGGAATTTGCTGATATTATCGCCTATGGCGGTTGGAGCATGGACGATCATCATCCTGAAGGTTTCTGCTACCCGGGACCGCCAACGATATTTCATCCGGCTCCATCTCCATATGGTATTCCATACCGTGCGCTCTACTCTCGCAATATTTCAAATCTATTCTGTGCCGGACGTAATATCAGTACGACTCATGCCGCGATGAGTTCAACCAGAGTACAGGCAACCTGTGCGACGCTGGGGCAGGCGATTGGAACTGCTGCGGTGCTGGCTGTTGCTGATAAATTATCGCCACGGGGGGTTTATGAACAAAAAATCACTGACCTGCAGAATATGCTGATGGACAGTGACTGCTGGTTGCCGGGGTTGACCAGAACAATCCCTCAATTGACTATGAATGGTAAATTGACTGCATCATCCGGCAATCCTGAACCATTGTTGAATGGCATGGAACGTCCGGACGGAATCGCTGATAACTGCTGGCAATGCACTGTCGATGACTGGCTTGAATTGCGTTTTGAACAACCTGAAACCATTAATGAGATTCGGTTGGTTTTTGACAGTGACCTGAATCGTGATTACAAGAATATGGTAGCAAAATTTCCGCTTGATATGCCTGAATATGCACCGCCGAAAACTTTAATCAAAGGTTTTCATCTTGAAATTGAAGATCAAAGCGGAGACAAAACAGAAGTTTTCCGGAAAATCAATAACTATCAGCGTCTGGTTAAAATATCGGTTGCCTGCAAAGTCAATGTTGTCAGACTGCACATCGATTCACTCTATACTCCGGGGCTCAGGAAACTGTTTGCTTTTGACGTCAGATAGGCAAGAGCTGTCCTGCGACCACGTTGCAATGAGGAACGTGAGTCACAGTGGCAACTGTTTGCTTAGGAGACGGTGTTGTGTTAAAATCCGCTCATATAAACATAAATCATCATTGATTCCAACGATTCATTTCGCTGGTGATTTGGGTCTGATTTAATGCTTTACGATATATTCTGACGTCATCTATTATGCCGGAGAAATTTCCACCGCTGGCATCCAGAGCGCCGATATATAGAGTAGAGTTATAGTCCGGCAGTGAAGTGGTCTGTTCAACTGTCGATACAACAGGAGTCCCCGCGTTGATATAAAGTTTTACTTTTTCGCTAATTGTCCCGTCATAGACAACAGTTATGTGAGTCCAGATATCAGCAGTGAGGGCGCTGCTCTTCGATATTCTCTCACTGGCACTGTAGCCATCTATGTCTACATAAACATTGCCGTTTTTAGTAAAGACAGAATAAGACTGTTCGTTATTATAACCGACTCGCTTGGATATTATACCGCGATTGATACCATCGGTTACTGCTGGCTTAACCCATGCCATAAGGGTTAATTTTGCTGAAGCATCAAGCAGAGAAGAATCAGGTACAGCAACATAAGAACCTGTGTTCAGAGCACAGAATTGTATTGCTGAACTTCCGATTTTTGCGTCATTCGTCCACCAGACATTTTCTAACGTACCATGATGGTTATAGCCGGACAAATCACAGGCAAGTAGCCGATTGGCATCATCGAAAGATATATTAAGTACTGCTGAACCGGCAATAACCGCTACTTGACCCGGAGTTAATGCATAATTCATTATTTTAACATCATCAATGTCACCCCGGAATGATTCACCCCGTCCGCCCATATAGCCAATGGTGAGATCAGCATTGGTCGCGCTGACTGAGCTGTCAGTTTCATTGCCGGTTACCGCTTGGGCAATCCCGTTAATATATATTTTCACCTTATTTGAACTTGCAGTTCCATCAAAAATAATCGCCAGATGTTTTTGGGTGTTAGCCGTTAATACTGCATTGACCGTGGAAACGCGTTCTGCGGATAGATAGGCATTGATGTCAACATATATTTTACCATTTTTAGTAAATACGGTATACGAACAATCAGTACTGTTATTGCGTTTGGCGATAATCGGTTTTATTGTAGAGTCGATGTTGTCCGGTTTCAGATACATTGCAATACTCAGCTGATTCATACCATCAAGATAGTCAGTATCCGCAACCGTTACTTTATCACCATCCGCGCTAAAGTTGATCGCATAGTCACCTTTAAGGCCGCTGGAATATGTTGGAATCCAGTTTGATGTGACATTGTTATTCTTATCCGAAGCATCATCAAGATCACTTTCAAAATCCAGCATTAACACCAGAGGATTAATTGAACCGTAAATATCTGTTGGTTTCCATACATCAATATAATCGACTTCAAAATTTGCCACAAGGTCACTGTCAACTACAGTAGTGTCATTGCTTTTTATTACAGTCAGGTAGATTTTGTTATCCCCATGCCCTTCTGCTTCAGGAAAAGTTCTGATGTCGATGACTTTGCCATCGGCAAAATATCTGACGACGTATGGATTGAACTCCATGGCGTAGACTTTGAACAGATCTTGTGGGTTATAGGTTAAAATTGTTGATTTGCCAACTTTAGACACCAATGTCGGGTCATTATCGTGCAGACCGGTTTTCAGCGTCCTAAATCCATCAGTCTGCCCAGTGTCAAACTCAAATGCGTCAATTTCCTGATAGCTGCCGTAGAGAAAAAATGAGGGATGCCAACCACGGGCATCGGGTAGTTTCGCTGAAATTTCATAGTAGCCATATTTAGTTGCGGTTTTAGAGATAATTCCACCGCAATAGTATACTCCATCGACTTTTTCCACTTTCAATAGTAATTTACCGCCACTGCATGAGACGTTATCTGACCGGGAGGTGCTGTTGTATTTGGTAATAGTACGATAATCCCAAAATAATGTATCAAAAGAATTAAAGTCGTCGCTGATAAATGGTGTAGACTCCCAATTCCAGCTTTCTGAATCAGTCGGTGGATCTGCATGTAAAAAACTTTGTAAACAAAAAACAGCTAGCACAAAAATTAAGTTTTTCTTCATAATCATATTCCTTGGATAAAAGTTTAGTTTTAAAAGTTACTTCTTCTGGGAAAAAACCGATTTTCACAGACCATTCGTCTTGCGTCATACCTAATTTTTCCGGTGACCTCCGTTGGTTAATATTTTAAAAGTCCGGCTGAGAACCCATTTTCAGCCAATTATTCCTGTTTTGACTACAAAATTTCTACCACTGTCATTGTTTTCAAGTATCTGGCAATTGCCACTGCCAGAGGCTGGCCAAAGGCGCGGGCTGAATTCTGATTAACTTCAGTTCCGCTGGCATTCGCATAGGGGATTTCCAATGTCATCGCAAGTTTGACATTGGCTAATGCTTCAAACCAACTGGCAAAAGATTTACCGCTAACGAAATTTTCCACATTGTTCCAACCCGTTCCGAAAGCGAGAAAATTATTGGCGTAAAACGGTAGACTGTGATCTGACAACTGTTCAAGTATATCAGAAAAACACCGCTGCTCTTTAGCTATTTGTTTATTCTGAGACCCAACGATATAGATTAATTCATTATACCCGCCGGCAATGTGTGGACAATGAAGATCAATACCTATGCTAAGTCGATTTTTGCCCCAGACGGGAATGAGCCTGCGAATAGCGGCAGTCGTGGCATAGATACTGTCTTCGGTGTAATCCCGGTTATGATCTCTGCCTTGACGTCCTTTGCCCTGATCGCCATTTTCTACGCCATCTTTATCAACAAACGGTACGATGAGAAACTGAACATACTGACGTAGCCACTCTGCTTCAGAGTTGTTATCGTCCGCAATCCACTGAATTAAACCTTCAAGTGCATAACTGGCCATCATTTCACAGCAATGATGGCGGCAGGTGATGACAATTCTATGCAGCGGTTCCCTGGCAAGACAACCCAGCAATAAATATTCAACATTACGCCCTTGCGGGGTAGTACAAAGCTGATGAACTGAAATTGCAGGATTACCACTTAAGCCTTTTATGAAATACTGCCAGTGTAATTCCTGGTACGGCATGCCGAAGCTCAGATACACTTCATTTGTACCATGTGGACATGGGTAGATAAAATTACTTTCTTGAACACAATCACTGCCCAGCCAGCGCCAGGTCTTACCCTGATCAACTGAAACCGCCGGGCCGCGAACGCCAATAGCACGGCTTTTGGTAAAGGTAAAGTCCAGCCATTTAGCAGTTACATCACGCAGACGAAAACACCAATAGAACCAATCCTGTGGCGTATCGCGCAATTCCTGGTGCAAAAATATATTATTGCCGTCAATATTTTCGACGACGATATTTCCCCCGGGAAAGTTACTGTCTATTTTTATGGTCATAGTCTCCACGTACGTCCGTTTTGCTGGTTTAAACAGGTGACGTTTCGGCAACACTCGCAGAGGACAACGTAAACGCCTTGATCGCCGACGGAGATATCTCTGCCAATGCGCCTGGCACGTGACTGCGAACGTGTCTAGGAAGTCGCAGGCATAATTCTTACAGTTTATCCTGCAACTTCAGAATCAATTCTATTGCCTGATTGCGGACTTGGTCGGCGGCTGTTTCATCATGTGCCTGGCTGATTACAACTTTATATGGACCGGTTTTGAGCAGTTGCTTAGCTTCAGCAACCAGAGCTGGAGCTATTTTGCGTTTTTCCGCCAGCGTCGTCAAGTCTGCCAGTTTCTGCATATACTTAATATCCATATTGCCGACATTCATCGCCTCACCGCGAATTGTCGGAATAGAGTCATCAAATGAACGGTAGGCGATACCGCCGAAAGCGGTACGTTTCCAACTTGAACGACCATAATATCCCCCAGGGCCACCGCTCATAAATTTAAACAGACCAATATTATCGGTTTTATAGTGATAGCCGATCCAGGCGTTACGGCGATAGTAACGGGACAGTGATTCACGCATATTGGTACTGCAATAATAGAACCAAAGTTGATCACCGCTTTTGCGTAGAGTTTCATAAAACTTCAAATATTCAGCGTCATCGAAATATGTACCCCACATGCACCAGACATCAACATAGGGCAGTAGTTTTTTTAGATTGACAACATCGTGCCGGGTAGCACCGAACGTTACCTGATTTCTCATACCCGGCACTGCCTGTTTAAGCAGTTTACTGACATTGAGCATTTTGTCAAATTTATCAAGATGGGGTTCATCCCATACTTCCATGATATAATCCTGCTGTTTGACATCGCATTTTGCCATTAATTTATCTATCGCTTTCAACCAGTTCTGCCAGGCATTACGCCACGCCGGACTGTTATATTTAAACTGTTTGCCATGGACTTTAGCAAAAGTCACATAACCACTGAATCCAATAAGAAATTTAAGTCCTTTAATTTTATATATTTTCGCCCATTTCTGATGATTTTTGATGACTTGTTCTACTTTCGGCAGATTCTGACTGCCGACAATGTTACCGCCGCCGTCAAATTTAAAGGTAAACCACCATGGTGAGAGCTGAAATATCCGATCCCCGTTATCAACCATTGATTTGAAGAATTTTTCATTCTCCGCCCGGTTCATCAGCCACAGCGGAATAGCCGGCTCTCTGGAAAGTTCAATCGGTAATACTTCCAGTTTTAACGGAATATCCTGCATTGCCCCAGTATATTTCCAGCCACCTTTATTGGCGAATTTGCCGGGGTCTGAGAGTGGAATCACCCGTATTTTCCCATCGTAAGAGCCAGCTTTTACGTCACGACAGTCAAACGTAATCCAGAGCAGACCAGACTGCTTGGCTGGAACTGTAATCGTATAGCCTTGGTTTATCAGCGGCAACGGTCCATACATATTACCGTGTTGTTTTGAATCGCCGTCAGCGACCGCAAAGGCGGAACGAATAGTTATTTTGTTATTATCAAAGCCGTTCAATCCCGGGATCTCGATACCATTATCGAGACCACGGTAAATGAATATCCGATAGGCTGCCGGTTTGTCAGTCATATTGGCAATCGCTAACGGCAACGGTCTGAATTCATTGATTGCGGCCTTTACCGCAATTTTTTCTGGAGGATTGAATACTGCGTCAGGATTGAACGGCAGGGAAAAATCCGCGACTGGCGACACCGGAGCGAGGGCGAATTTACGATCACCTGCTTTGATAAATTTTGCTTCCTGTTTAAGCTGTTCAAGCTTTGCATAAAGACTGGAGAAAGCTTTGGCATCGATTTTACCTGCCGGAATGATTTTTTTCAGCTCCGCCAACGCTGTTGTCCGCCGTTTACTTTCGGGCAAATCTGCTAAAGTGCGATTTAATACAGTCGCATTTTTTGCGAGATAATTTTCGAATTTCCCAATTACCAACAGACCGTAACGTGATTTATCGTGAAAATTTCCCCGGACCGGCGACCAGCATGAAAGCTCTTTGACCGGTTTACGTTCACGACAGAAATTAAAATCGAATAGCTCGGTTTTTATTTTTGCACCAAGCAGTTCCAATGGAATCCTGACTTCAGCAATCCAGTAGTTATCACCTTTGCTGACCACCGCTTCCCAGTCATCATATTTGTTTAAGGTCTTTACTCCGTCACCCATCCAGCGTCCACCGCCGGCTCCAATGACAAATTGGCGCACCCTGTTTTTGTCCGGCGAGAAGAATATTTCAACCACATCATCCTTCCAGATGCTTTTCTTGCCGTTGCCAGTGGTTGACGCCTTTAATTTAGCCATTTCAGGTTCCAGACATTTTACCGCAATAAAGATATTCTGACCATCACTGACCATTTTCACCTGAGTATCGGCTTTGACCGGCTTACCAGTTTTGTAGTCAACAAAACCGCTCAGTTGCTGAGCATTCTGCCACACACTATCATTAAGTTTACCATCAATCGCCGGTGGATCATTGGCAATTTCAGCCACCACCGCTTTTTTCTTGACGATTGTGGCTTTGAGCTTGGCTACCTGCGCTGCTCCGCCATTATTAGCAACCTGCTCTTCAACAACAATCTTGTCGACCAACAGATAATCGGTCAATTTAGTCGCAATTTTACCTGCCTTGTTGCTTTGATCCCAGATCTGCACATATAACGCACCGCGCTTTGCTTCTGCACCGGTTTTAAAAGTTCCTTTGTAAACCGTCCATTCAGGCTGTACTTTTACTCGTCCTAGTGCTTTGTGCCGTTTGCGATCTTTATAATAACGACATTCCCCGCTCCAGGACATAGCACTGATTGAGGCATAAGGAACACTGCCCTTCAGTTCGAATGAATATTTATAGGTGGTATTGGGTTTAACCGGAAATCCGGCAAGTTTTTTATCGCCGCCGATGATAACCCCGAAATTTACCTTCCTTTTGCCATTCTTCAGGTCATAAAATTTTATAATTGACAATTTAACGCATTTATTCCAACTGCCATCTTCAGTAAACAGCGTCATTTGGGTGTATTTGGTGCTGCCGCTATTCCGGTACTCAGGATGCAGTTTTTTATTTAATTCTCCGTTAGTTACCAAATTACCAGCATAACCAGAAACAACCGCCACCAATAGGCAGACAATTATTAGTAAATTTTTCATAGGCATTTTTCCTTATTATTGCAAAATAGTATTAGATATGGTTTCATTCTTGCCGATGCGGTAGTTTATACCTTAACTAGAGCCTATACGAAAGGGGGTTCTAGTAGTTTGCGATCTCCGAGCGCAAGTAACAAAGTATAACCCAAGCTCAAATGCTTAAGTTGCTCAGTTATTTTTGCTGAGCCGGAAATCCTTCTCGAACAAGGTCTAACTACCGCATGACATTATGTAGAAGTTCTCTGCACTGCTCTATTCATACATTTGAAAATATAGATAATCCTGACTCTTATTTTTACTGCCACTGGCCACATGACCGTCAACAAATTGGAAATTAACATTGCCATTATGATTAAGAAAGTCAAAAGCAAAATTCCAAGGTTGCGCCCAACTACCGGACGCGCCAGCCGGTACTGATCCCCACTGTTGAAAATAATATAGGCCTTTAGGGTTATTAGTCCACACTTGTTTAGCACGAGCTTGCCCAGTGGTATCAGCAAACATTACAGTGTTTGATACTTTTTTCAAGCGACTGAGTTTACCCCATAACTGACCACTGCCACTCCACATCGCCAATGTTTCGTTATAGGTATAATTCATATTTTCGCCAGCGTAACCAGATTTACTGCTTGGACAATCAAGCAATGAACCGATAAAATCATCTCCCGCACTCCATTTGATTTTCAGGTAATCATGCACAAACGGACTTGAAACTGAATACCAAGTTACTTTATTAGCATGGTAAGGCGAGTCCATATAACGATCAAAAAAACGATCGTCATAATCGCTCAGATACATATTTGACTGCAAACCCAACTGCTTCATATTACTTGCACAACTGATCTGTTTTGCCTTGTCTCGCGCCTGATTTAATGCAGGCAAAAGCATACTGGCGAGGATCGCGATAATAGCTATCACGACCAATAGTTCGATGAGGGTGAATTTTAACATACGGCGGGTTAGACTTTTCATGGTCATTCTCCTGTTTTTCGGGTTAGTTTCGACAATAGCATCCACCATGGATAAGATTGCCCGAGTTTGGCTTCGATTAAAAACATTGGTATCCATAATAGATACCCCGACATTGAGTTGCTCTAACATCTTGCTCTTCTCCTATTGTTGTGGCATTCTTTTACGGGTTAACGTTTATGGCAGAAATAGATTCTGCCCCTACATATTTATATTAAAATCACCGCATAATTTCCTACACGGATCCCTATTTCATCAATCATCATTCATCATTCGTAATTCATAATTTAACAAAGTCCTGTTTTTCTTATCTCCAAATGGGTTGGAACTCTGACAATATGTTGGCAATTGTCATTATTTCTAACCGCATCAATTGTCATGTCAACCGCCCGCCTGGATATTTCTGCTTTCGGATGGTCAATCGAGGTCAATATCGGCTCCCCAAACGGACGCATATTAGAGCTCTCCAAATTATCATAACTGACCAACTGCAGGTCACGCCCAGGCTCAATACCAGCCTCCCTTAGACCATCGATAACCCCAAAAGCGACAAAATCACTGGTTATAAACAGTAGCTTCCCATGGCATCGGTCAAGAATATTTTTAGTGGCATTATAACCTCCAATTCTGCCGTTATCATCCTCCGCTAATTTAACTTCAACCTCTTCAATATCTGCTCTGTTAAAACCAGCCTTTAAGGCTGTCCGGATAAAATATTTTTCTCGGGCAACAGCGTTTGCATGGCGTGCACTTAATGTAATAATGCCATTAGCTTTGGATTTATCCAGTCTACGAAACGTTTCTCTGAACCCCCACTCCAAGTCCGGCAGAGCCTGATTGAACGGCAAATCCACCTGATATTCATTGCCGTAAATTGTTATTGGACCGGGAAAATTTTCCAGCATCGGAACCGTCTTGTCATCAAGACAACTACTACTAACAATCAGACCATCAAGTCCAGCAAAAGCTGTTTTCGGGAACCGCTGTTCCGCCAGATTCTGATAAGAAAAGTATCTGACATCACAGTATTTTTCTCTTAACTCCTCCAGACAACTGTCAATAGATATTCCAAATGCGGCATAAAAGCCATTGCGTTCTTGATTAAGTACCGATTGAATTAGACCGATAACCAAACGCCGGTTCAGTTTGTCTTTACCTTTAACAAAAGACCCACTACCTTGAACACGGTAAAGGACTCCTTCGTCAGCTAAGGTATTGAGAGCACGGTTGGCTGTTACTAGTGATGCTTTAAAATGGTTGGCAAGATGACGGGTTGACATAATCGGTGTATCAGGTGCTAGACTGTTACGACGGATATCCTTGCGCAGATATTCTGCAATATCCCAGCTTCTAACCCGTTTTTTTGCTACCGCAACTGCCATTGTTATACCCGTTTTAGCTTAATTCAAAATTACTACTTTTAAAATAAAAAACGCTCGTTCGTGATTCGTCTAATTAAACGCTGCTCAAATACCGTTATCCGCTCACCCTTTTCGAATTAGGGTCTAATAAAGTATAACTGTTTTATAAATGTTAGGCAAGTATTATCTGGTTGTTTTTTATGAAAAAACAATATTGAGCTCAAAAATAGATTATAATGATACTATAAGTGTAATAAAAGTGTTATGTTCTAGATTGTTGATATATCGCCGGAATATGTTTGTGCAGAAAAATAACGCAGTTTGCAGTTACTATAGTTCAGGTATCACTTCGGCTTTTGGTTTGCGCCGTGAAACCTGATAGGCTTTGGCACTGCGTTGGCTGGCAGTCCGGCGGTGTTTGGGCCGATGATGAGTGGAAGTAGTATAATGCCCGGTAAAGATAATAAGTCTGTTTTCAGGGTCGCACATCTTGTAGGTAGCTTTTTCTGCATTACTGATAAATTCATAGTGGCATTCAAGCTCATCAAGCCTTGTGCAGACTTCAGCAATATTTTCATTGAGTTCGATAACGGGCGGAGTTGTTGGTTCTGCTGTTTCAGATTCTTTATCCTGCAATAATACAAGACTGGCGTGATTACCCATAATAAACTCAACTCTGAAGTTGCTGTTTACTACGGGATTCCCCATATTTAGGATGTTGCGGTAAAAAGAACGGCAAATATCGATGTCCTTTACCTTGATAATCACACTTGATGCGTTATTTTCCATAAAGATATAAATAATTTAGTTTTGATAGTTTAAATTTGGTTTAAGCCAAAAAAGCAGAAAAAAAATAAGTTTATAATTTATCCACTAAGAGTATAATTAAGCGGTTATTTTGACAAAGTCAATTATTAAATTAAAGATATACTGGTTTAATTTTAAATAAAACCTACCCATGAAGGGTATAAATAGGAAAATACAATGAATAATTTATCATATGATAACCCGTTAACTGGCAGATATGCCAGTAAAGAGATGAGTTTTAACTGGTCTCCACAGAAGAAACATTCGACTTGGCGTCGTCTCTGGCTGGCATTGGCTTCAGCAGAACAGCGCCTCGGTCTGGATATCAGTGATCTCCAACTTCAGCAGATGAGTGAACATCTGGATGATATTGATTTCGTAGCTGTGGCTGCAAAAGAAAAAGAGCTTCGCCATGATGTTATGAGCCATATTCATGTCTTCGGCACGCAGTGTCCAGCAGCGATGCCGATAATTCATCTAGGTGCAACCAGCTGTTTTGTTACCGACAATACTGAACTTATTCAATTGCGTGACGGCTTGAAGCTTATTCGTAAAAAACTGCTTCAGACAATTAAAGTAATGGCTGATGTCGCAGAGCAATATAAAGATCTGCCGACATTGGGCTTTACCCATTACCAGCCCGCTCAGCTGACTACTGTTGGTAAACGTTTCTCGCTCTACCTCCAGGATTTGCTGTTTGATTTTGAACGGCTGGAAGCTGAAATAGAACGGCTCTCATTTCGCAGCGTCAAAGGCACCACCGGTACTCAAGCCAGCTTTATGGCACTGTTTAATAACGACCATGAGAAAGTAAAACAGTTGGAAAAACAGGTTGCGGATGAGATGGGATTTGACAACATTATTGATGTCAGCGGTCAGACTTACTCCCGTAAAGTTGATTTTTACATTCTTTCCGTACTCTCTGGAATTGCGCAGAGTGCCAATAAAATGGCTTCAGATATTAGATTACTGGCCAACCTGCGTGAGGCTGAAGAGCCGTTTGGGAAAAAACAGATTGGCTCCAGCGCAATGGCATACAAACGTAATCCGATGCGTAGTGAACGTATCTGTTCATTGGCACGTTATGTTATCTCTTTGCCGGTCAATGCCGCTAATACTCATGCCAATCAGTGGTTTGAACGTACGCTGGATGATTCAGCCAACCGTCGTATTGTGTTGCCGGAAGCGTTCCTGGCGACTGATGTTATTCTTTCATTAGTGGTGAATGTCATTGATGGGATTCAGATCTGGCCGAATGTAATTGGTCGCCGGGTTGCGGCTGAACTGCCGTTTATGGCAACCGAAAATATTATGATGGCAGCAGTTCAGCTTGGTGGAAATCGTCAGGATCTGCACGAAGCAATTCGTGAACATTCGATGGATGCGGCAAAAAAAATCAAGGAAGAGGGTGGTGATAACGATCTATTGGAGCGGATGAAAGCCGATCCGGCATTTGCGGTTATTGCCGATCAAATTGATGATCTGGTCAATCCGGTGGCATTTGTCGGCCGGGCTCCGAAACAGGTGTCAGAGTTCCTGAATAGCAGAATCAGACCGTTACTTGATGAGTGGCAGGATGAGTTAGCAAACAATGCCACGGAGGAGATTGCTGTATAATAAATATGGATAAAAATATAAATAAAATTTTTATGCTTGAAGCGATTGCCCTGGCAAAAAAAGCCTGGGGTCAGACTTCGCCTAATCCTTTGGTTGGAGCAGTAATAGTTAAAGACGGCATAATTATTGGTCGTGGTTATCATCACTGTGCCGGTGAAGCGCATGCTGAAGTGAATGCGTTAAAAGATGCGGGTGATGATGCTTGTGGTGCAGATATTTATGTAACACTTGAACCTTGTTCGACAAGTGGACGGACCCCGCCATGTACCGCGGCTATCATTAACGCAAAAATTAAAACAGCTTATATCGGTTCTGTTGATCCCAACCCGGTTCATAGCGGCAAAGCAGTTAAGTTACTGCAAGACGCTGGAATCCGAATCATCTGTGATGTGGAAAAAGCAGCCTGTGATCAGCTTAATGAAGCCTTTTTTACCTGGATAACCACCGGTAAACCATTTGTTCTGCTCAAGATGGCGATGACGCTGGACGGAAAAATTGCTACTGCAGATGGCAACTCGCAGTGGATAACCGGTGCTGTCGCCCGTGAACGTGTACAGTACCTGCGTCAGTGGTCTGATGCGGTTATGGTCGGAGGTAATACTGCCAGGGCAGATCATCCGTCACTGACCGTAAGAAATGTTGAATCGTGGGCTCCGCAGCCACGTCGCATTATAGTTTCGAACAGTTTATCAAAAGATAATCTGGAGCAACTGCTGCCGATGGGTGGAGTCATTGAAACTGTCGCACTGTCCGGAATATCAGACTGGGAGTGCTATCTTAAGCAGCTTGGCGGTACCGGAATTACTGCTCTGTTGATTGAAGGCGGCGGTGAGCTGGCGGCTGAAGTTATCGCATCGGGAGTGGTCGATAAAATTGAATTCCATATTGCGATGAAAATTCTTGGTGGTCGCGACAGTCGTTCGGTTGTTGGTGGTATTAATCCGTTAACTCTATCCGAAGCTGTGCAATTGAAAGATATTAAGACAGAATATCTGGGTGATGATCTCGCGATTTCCGGCTATCCAGCTAAATAGCATAATTCTATGTAAACTGTTCGATGATGCTATCAGCATTGAGCCATTTTTTGATAAGCCTAACAAAAAGCTTGACATCGTTTTGACCGTTTTTTATTACTGTAAACGTAGTGTCAGCGCTAATGTCTTTGTAGTCATGAGCCAGGCGGTTGCCGAAATCAGCAATGTCCTTTGCGGTTTGATGAAAATTTTCCGGAATTATTTTATGTTCGAATAGGACAGTGAATGCACCATTGTGCGAAGTTGGTTTGCGCAACTTTTTGCCATCGATGATAGTCTCTGCGGTGTTAACCATTTCGTCAATCATTATATGCAGTGTTCGCTCAGAAAAACGTTGCGCAATGATATTTTTTTTATAATCATTTAATTGCATATTGTTAAGCATGCCAAGTTCTTCGAGGCGGCTTTCGATGCTGTCTAGATGTTTTTTTACAAGAATATCTTGATCCATGGTTATCCCTTTTATATATAATTGATGATATTACGCACCACAATATTTGTCGAGCATATAGGTAGGTATGTTTGATTTATTCTATTTTAGACGTTCCGATGAATTCGGTTGAATTCAACAGTTGATGCCTGGGTTATTTTTTTTCTCGCCCACGGTTAAGGTCTTTGAGGATTACTTGAGTGATATCCAGACTTGCTTTATGATAAAGCACACTGGAAATCCCGTTGAGAGTTTTTCCTGAGCGGTCAATTACCAATGTATAGCCTTCAAGTGCGGCCCGGGATGATATTGCCTTTTTTATGTCATTAAGAATATCACGCCGTTTCTTTTCTTCAAGCTTTTTAAACTGTTGCATTTTTTCCGCGCTGTACTGTTCAATTTCAACTTTCTTTTCCCGTATCTGCTGATACTTGCGCATTGCGTCCAGTCGTTTCCGTTCGCGTTCTGCCACATCAAGGGCAATATTCTGGGCATCATCACGCAGTAGTTTAAATTCTTCCTGAAGTTTTACCTGAGAACTGTTCAGTTTTTTCAGCCAGGCCTTAAAGACCTGCATCTGCCGCTTGAGCGATGCATCGACAATTTTCGTCTTGTAATATTTCTGAAAAATCATGTCGGCATCCACTACCGCTATTTTTAGTTCTCCGCCATGGGCCATGGAGAGTGAAGCGATAAAGAACGCTATAAGTAAAAGTTTTTTCATCTGAATTTACTCCTGAGTTTTTTTGCTGATTTCATTTCGGGCAAGTTCGACAATTTCAATCAATTTTTTATCACGCAGTTCATGCGGTAAAGCTCCAAATGCGTCAAGAAGAATGTTTTCATCACTGCTTAATTCATTCGTTTTATGATTATGGAACGACTCTTTCGGTGTGCGTGGACGAGTTACCTGAGAAACCATTTCGTTAGCATTTACCGGCAGATAAGGCCGGAGTAACGGATAGATATTTTCCCAGGTATCTGCCGTGAGAGAATGCGTCTTGCGACTTAGAAAATGAGCTAAAGTTTCTTTGTTGACATTAGCTCGATTTGAAAACTCTGTCAGAGAGCCGATAGACTCAATCCCATTCTGCAAAGCTTTCAATATGTCATCAGTAATCTTTTTTTTCATCAAACTCTTTCCGCGTTTACTGTTTTGTTTCTGCAGCTTGTTTGTGAACAACTGCCCCCTGTTAACATCCTTTAATATAATGCAACCCACCCAATAACGCAACAAAAATTTCAATTTATTTTGTGCAAACCTTTTCTTATGATATTCAGACCTCACCAGAAATCATTTCTTCATGAATGAAACGTATTGATGATGATTCTCTGATCACTATTCTGGCCGTCCTGCTGGTGGGTGGCGGTCATTGTAGATAGGTATAGAGGGAACGCCCCTCGTGAATACATTAACAGACAATACGGAATTAGGCGATTTCAACCGTTCCGCTGAATGCGGCAGTTGCCGACCCGGTCATATAGACATGATTATTATCACCCCATTCTATTTCCAGATCTCCGCCCAGCAGATGAACGGTTACTTTGCGCCCGGTCAATTTGTTTAATACACTTGCCACTGCAACAGCGGATGCACCGGTTCCGCAGGCTAGAGTTTCACCCGCACCACGTTCCCAGACTCGCATTTCTACTTCATTCTGGGAGATGATTCTGACAAATTCAACATTGATTTTATTAGGAAACAGCTGATGTTGCTCTATTTCAGGACCATGGGTTAATATCTGTTCATCGGTAATTTCATCGACAAAAATAACGGCATGTGGATTGCCCATTGAAACACAGGTGATGGAATATTGGATTCCGTTGTTCAACATGATGGCCTCATCAACCACTGTTTCGCGATCAATATTGACCGGAATATAAAGTCCATGTAAAATAGGCTCACCCATATCGACCCGCGCCGACGAAAAACAGCCAGTTTCATCACGGATAATTTCGATGCTGAGGATTCCGGCACCGGTATAAATATTAACATTGTTACCCGTTACGTAGTTGTTATCACAGAGATATTTAGCGACACAACGGATTGCGTTGCCGCACATTTCAGCTTCGGATCCATCCGAATTGAACATCCTCATTCTGAAATCAGCCTCATCATGCGGCAGAATCAGGACAATGCCGTCACCGCCGATGCCGAAGTGGCGATCTGATAATTGCGGTGCAACCGCTTCAGGATTTGCTATCAGTTTCGGGTTGTCGATACAGTCAAAATAGATATAATCATTGCCGAGTCCATGCATTTTTGTAAATTTTATATTCATCTTATTTCCCCATACCCATTCGGGTAAGTTTAATTTTTTAAATATCTTTTATTTATTCAGCCTTATTACTCAGGTGGCACCTGAAGGCAGATACCGCTTCAAACTCCGCAACTAGTTGCTACGGAAGCGGGTTTGCAAATAATATTTTGCCCAAAAATGACAAGATATTATGAATAAGGGTTTAAAAATCAACAGCCACTCCCAAGCTCCAATTTTCAATTGATACTACGCCTGGCGTTCCGCCATCCTCTACGGCTCCGCCTTCGTCTTAATACTGCCCCAAGCCCTAATCCAATATACTATTTATAAGTTCTTCATTCGTGACGGCTTTACGGGCGAGTTTCACTTCCCCTTCGTAAATCACCACTTCTGCCGGCATTGGGCGGAGATTGTAGACACTGCCCATGCTGTAACAGTATGCCCCGCTATTTTCGATTGACAGAATATCGCCTTCGCGGATTTCCGCAATCTCACGCTGTTCGGCAAAACGGTCACCGGTTTCACAGATATTACCGCAGATATCATATTTTTTCATTTCACCATCAGGATTGCTCAGATTGACAATATGATGATAAGCATCATAGAGCATCGGGCGGATAAGTTGTGGGAATCCGGAATTGCATCCGACGATCATCCGACCATTATTATCTTTAATCGTATTGACTTCAACCAGCAGGTAGCCAGCTTCAGCAACGATATATTTGCCTGGTTCAAAATACATTTCCAACTCTTTACCGTATTCTGTACAATATTCGCTGAACAATCGGGTAATCTCAGCTCCCATCGCGACATAGTCGATCCGTGCTTCATTCGGTTCGTAAGGAACTTTGAAGCCGCCGCCGAAGTCAAGAAACTTCAAGTCAGGGAATCGCTCAACAGTTGCAATTGTCATAATGTTTTTCATACTCTGAAATACTGATTCAGTATGCTGAAGCCCGGAGCCGGTATGCTCATGAATGCCGACTACGGTAAGTTCATATTTTTTTACAATCTCAACTACCTGGTCAACATCTTTCATCAAAATGCCGAATTTTGTCAGATCTCCACCGGTCATAATATGCTTATGCCCACCATCAACGACATCAGGGTTGAAGCGAAGGCATATTTCACTCCCCGGGTATTTTTCCCCGAATCTTTCCAGACGCGACAGTGAACCGATATTCATCAGCACCCCCAGAGAGTTGACCATATCAACTTCATCTTCAGTCATATTATTAGCGGTATAGATAATCCGGTCGTGGCTGAAACCTGCCTTGAACGCCAATAGTACTTCGGCAGGACTGACAGTATCCAGTGCTGCGCCTTGGGCGTTAAGCAGTTTTAACAGCTGGAAATTATAATTGGCCTTCATCGCATAATGAATCTTCAGCTTTGGCCATTTAATAAAATCATACAGTTCACGGTAACACTGTACCACTCTATCACCATCGTACAGGTAAAGCGGAGTGTTGAAATTATCAACAGCTTTAAGTTGTAATTCTCTATTTAAACTCATCGTAAAAGTCCTTGTTGTTGAGGCAATCACCTCTATTTTTTATCCGAACAAATAATGGTCGGCGATATTTTTATCACAATTTGTGAATACTTTTTAAAGAATAAGTAATCTACTGCAAAAACAGCGAAATTTCAACGAAACTTTTTTGATATTGCAAATAGTATCGGATTACTGTTATATAAAGAAGTTGAAGTATGATATTGACTGAACAGTTCAGTTTTCTTGAAATTGACTGCTTCAGGTTTATATTTATTGGATACGCAAATTTTTTTAGGCTGACAGTATTAATGTGGGCTGGTTTATAATAACAATAGAGGTAATTGCAAAAGTCCAGCGCAAGCACGATTTTTACAATTGCCTCAATATAAAAGGTAGTAGGTATGAAAAAAATTACGACAATAATAACGGCTGTTGGACTGACAATATTCTACAGTGTTGCGGTATTGGGTGGAACTTTGATCTACGAGGATCGTTCGATCAAAGATAAAGACCCTAAAAAGCGTTTACGGCAGGTCTCTAACGTAAAAATTGTCAGTATCAGTGATGGTATGGTCATTCTTGAAAAAGATGGTGCAACTCGGCGCATACCGATAAAAATGCTTAAAGAGTATTACGATACCGATCTGAAAGGTGGTGATTCAGGCAATTTTGATGATGATACTGCTGAATATACTGTGCAGATCTCAGATATTGATGTGCCCAAAAAGGGTTATAAAAAATCTACCGGGAAAAATAAAAATCGCCGGACGACGACAAAGTTTACTATCGATTACCGGATTGTAAAACAGGATAAAACGCGTAAAACTGATCGAATTCGACGCCCATATTTTTATCTCTATATCTATACCGACGGTCCTGATGAATATCGTAACAGTAATGTTTTCAAGTTTTATTATCCCAAATCGGCAAAAGTTAAAAACAAAACATATAATCGAGCCGAAATTATGAGTGCGGTATCAAGCTTTAAACGTTCAATCATTAATTACAATGATTCTTATAATCGACGTTCTTATTCAGGTGCGCATCGTAAGCTCAGCAAAATTGCCAGTGATCGGAAAGCGGAGATCGAAATGAAAGGGATTAAGTCGCGTCGGCTATTGGCTTATCACCTGGAAGTATGGGGTAAGAGCGGTATTATTGTCGAAAAAAACTGGAGTGAGCCCGGTGTGCGTATTGGTAAGAAATGGTGGGTACGCTAGATTTATTTACAAATATTTTAATTAATAGGAAGTTGTATTTTGACAGGATAAACGGGATAAAACATGATAAAATAACAAGCAGTGCGAAGCACAAAGCAAAATCAAAGATTTTGAACAAAGTGTCAATCTTGTGAAGCCAGTCTAAAAAAGTTCCGGCAAAGCCGGTTATATTTAACAAAACGGTTGTAGGAACGCTCATATTTCGCGCCCCCACCTCAACGTTCTCACTAAATAATCACGGAGATCGAATATAAAAACCAAAAAAGCTCCAGTAGGAGCGAATCAAAATATACTCGTTCAAAACACTAAAAATCATGCTCGCGCTGGACTTTTGCAATTACCTCCTTTATTCAGTAAAAAGTGGGTCTTGCAAAATAGCTTAACCCTTTAATTATTAACGATTTATATTCCTTTTTTATTTGAAAAATCCTCCAAGGCGTGATATATTATAACTCTTTCAATGTCAATAACATACCACCCTTGAA
>JAKIUY010000071.1 GCA_021647315.1 Victivallaceae bacterium | reverse complement strand
AACCATTATAAAACTTATATTTAAAACTTTACTTCTCATGTCAAACTAAACGCACACTATACTTTAAGATATACTAAACGCACGGAATATTTTTTTGAGTGTGCGTTTAACTTTTCAATTAACATTTCAGTTTTTTATCAAAAAAATCTTCGCCAAGGGGTTGACTTTCTCTTCCTTTCATGTTATAATACAAATACCGTTAACGGTAACGGTAACGATAACGGAAATGTAAATAAAACAAGCAGCAGGCAATTATTCGACTGTTTTACAGTCAATAATTCGAGCAAACCTGGAGAAGATATAAAAATGGGTTCAGATGAGAAAATAGGGGTTGCAATCGTTGGAGCAGCTTCAAGTATCGGCAGACATGCTTACCTGCCTGCTGTAATCAATAATTCACTGCTGGAATTCAGGGTTGGAATTGATATTAACACCACCGGTCTAGCGGAACTGGCGCAACAGACTGGCTGCCTGACAACTACCGATTTTGATACCGGATTACAGTTGGGAAACTGTGATATAATTATTATCAGCTCACCGGACATATTTCACTGTGAACAGACAATAAAAGCAGCGGAAGCCGGCAAACACATTATCTGCACCAAACCCATCGCACTGAACATGGCAGAGGCCCGGAAAATGTATGATGCGGTAAAAGCAAACGGGGTGAAATTCATGTGCGGCATGAATATGCGATATTCAGCCGTCATACAGGCTCTTAAACAACAAATAACAGACGGCGTAATAGGTGACCCAGTTTATGTGGAATGGATAACCCGGGGCAGTTTTTTTGAGTATCCGCAGGAACATTTTTACCGTACTGCGGCAAGTGGTGGGCAAATTCTGCATAACGGCGCTCATTACCTTGATATTATGTCATATCTGGTGGAAAGTTTACCAAGTTCAGTTGCTGGTATCGCGGCTCATAATATACCTGATAATGAGATAATGGAACCAGCAAATTACCATAATTTAAGTATAGAATATGAATCAGGTGTCTTTGGTCGACTCGAATATAATCAGCTCTTAGTTAATCCAAGAGGTTATTCTACCGCAGAAACAGTTACAGTGACGGGAACAGTTGGGATGATTGAATTGAGTTATGATAATATTCGCGGCTTAGAGGTCTACAGTAACGGAAAAATAAGCTATCCAGCATTAAGAGCCAGTGATAACAGTGGCTTCAATCTGATGATGTATGAATTCAGTCAGTCAATAAAAGATGACCGCCCAAGTCCGTTGCCGATAGAAGACTCATTGCGAATTTTTGCAGTATGTCTTGAAGCTTCAGGAAAAAATCATTCACTGTGGTCAAAACAACAGCTTATAGCCGAGGAAGAGTAATATGTCAAAAAAACTTAAAGTCGCCATTGTCGGTTGCTGGGGGCACGACATCTACCCAACAGAACTGGCCAAGCACCCTGACACGGAACTTGTAGCGGTATGCGATTGGGCTGAAACCACCGATAGACGAGATGTAGTAACAGCACTTGCGGCAACGCATCAGGCAAAATTCTGCCAATCTTTGGCCGCGCTAACAGCACTGGGAAAATTTGATCTGGTATCAATCAATGCGCCTTCAATGGTTATTCCTCAAATATTTGAATCTATTGCTCCATATACAACCGGAGTTTTACTTGAGAAACCGATAGCCGGCACGCTGGGCGGTGCGCGCCAAATCTATGATAAAGCGTCCGAAAACAATATTATGATTTCAATAGCTTATCCTACCCGTTTAAATCCTCATTTACAACAAGTTTATGAAACCGTTAAACGCGGTGACATCGGCACGCCGCTTGTCGGCTCATACACCTATATAGCAACTAATGGACCGCTTTACACAGTAGACACCGCGCCTGAAAATCTTAAATTAATTGCTGGCGGTGACGATACTATGTTCATGGGCTATGCAGTTTTGGATATGGAATATCTTGCCAACAGCCGCATCACCAAAGTTTTTGCCCGTGGCAATGCATTTTTTTACGCTAATTACCAAAAAGCAGGCATCAATGACCTGAGTCTAGTATTGTTTGAAATGGCAAACGGCTTCAAAGGTTCAATAACAACCGGTAGAATTACGACTAAACACCGCCCCCCAATTCATAAACTGGATTTAAGCGGCAATTCGGGCGCAGTTAAACTTGATTATACAAAACCCGATTTCAATATCTATACGGTTGACAGAGCTTTTGAATGTCCGGCTGGCAATTCAGCATTTTTTACAGCTCAGGCATTGGTAAATGACTTCGTTGAAGCAGCAAAGTCGGCCAGACCGGCTGTCTATAACAGCTATGATGCGTTCCATACTATTGCAGTTCAGGAGGCAGTCAAGGAATCTATCAGCAAAGGCATCATCATTGAGGTTGAAAAAATATGACCACAATAAAAGATATCGCAAGGGAGTGCAACGTATCCCTGCAAACGGTGTCAAGGGTCATCAACAACAAACCTGACGTCAGCCCGACAACCAGAAGCAAAATATTGCAACACATTAAAGATGTCGGCTTTGTGCCAAATTACAACGCCAGAGGCATGTCGTCCAATAAGCGTTTTTTGCTGGGATATATCTTCCCGCTTTCCTACGGGTCTACAGCGATGCATCAGCTTGGAGAAATGATAAAAAATGCCCAAAGCCACGGTTATGGACTGGTGTGTGAAACGCTCTCTAATGAGTTGCCATACGAATTTGACTATTGTCGAAAATTAATCGATAATATTGTCTGTTATAATCCAGAGGGAATTATTATTGATGCACGGATAATTGAAGGACTTGAACGTGAAACAGTGGAATATCTCTCCAGAAAAAAAATCCCGCTATCGGTCGTGAACGCCATGTCACCGATAACAGGATGCAATGTAATTTTAAACAATATAAATGCAGCAGTTGACCTGGGGGTTAATTATCTGGTCAACAACGGCTGTGAGCACATTGTGTTTCTGGGCTGGACTCAAGATTCAGGCAGCTCGCTTTATAAAAAATTTATCAGCAGTATTAAAGCGCATGATTTAGATTACGATCAAGATAATATCATTGATACTTATGGCATCGGCAATAACAAAGATAAAGTTGATTTTATATTCAACCAGACCGAAAGGTTATTTAAACAAAAAGGTAAACTGGGAATATTCACTCCACATTTCTGGTTAGCATCCATTATTGAAAAATGGGCTATCGTTAATGGAAAAGAGATGCCGAATGAGCTTGATGCGATAACTCTGGAAACCGATGAGATGAATTCCGCATTACCTTATCAATTACCTTGCTGTATTACAGATAACTCAATTATAGCGGAAAAGGCATTACAATTCATTAAAGCGGAACGGGCAAATGAGACGCGGCAAATATTTAAAACTGAATGGAAAATTGAACAATAAAAAACATGGTATATAATGAATAGAACACTAAGCATTGCACTGGCTATTTTTTCAATTAGCCTATTAGGCTCATCGATGAGGTTACAGGCAGCATCTGATATAAAAGCTCCCGCCTTGAACCCAGTGCGCTTTATGAAAACTCCGCCCGGGGACAAGCTCAAACTCATTAGCAATGGCAAAGCAAATTTCGCAATTGTTATAGACAAAAATGCTGAAGCTCACCTGCCTGACAGCAAGAGATATCAAAAATCGATCGGCGTGGCAGTCAATATATTAAAAGAGGCGTTTAAGCAAACCGCCAAGGTTACTGTAGTTGTAATTGATGCTTCAGAGACCGCAAAACTCAATAACTATAAATACTGGCTGGTGCTCGGCAAAAACTCCATCACTGAAAAACTTGGGATTTCTGTTAAGACCTTACCGAAAGAGGGTTTTATTGTCAAGACTTTCGAGCGCGGTATTGTTATTATCGGGCAGGATGGTTCAACAATAAAAGACTTTTATAACAAGTATGACGGCAACCGGTATCGACTTTGTGGCACAGTTTGGGCGACTATGGATTTTATTGAGCGGTTCCTTGGGGTAAGATATTATTTCCCGGGACCCGGCATAATTTACCCAAAAATTAAAAATCTGCAAATTACGCCGGTCGCATATAAGGACTGGCCGCGATTTAATAGCAAACGTTGGCTTTGGGATCTGTTTGGGGATTTCGGACGCAGATCGGAAAAATGGCCAAAAGCATGGGGGGAATACCAGCCTGACTGGCAACAGTTCTGGTACTATTGGCGTCAAACCGAGTTTAGCCGTCTTAGCGTATCTCACCAGCCGCAGGGGCATAACTGGGCAAAAGTTCATTCGAAAACTAAGCCATATCTTTTCTATAAGGACAAATATGGTAAGCGGTGGGCTGATCCGAATGACGCGATGAATACTGTTTTCGATATTACCGCCAAAAAAACTGCGGAACAATATATTAATGACTGTCTGAGATTTTATAACGAAGGCTGGCAGGATGCCTGGATAGGCTCACGCAAACCGACGAGCGAAGCCATCACTTTCGGGCAAACCGATAAATATATGGTCCTTGAGAATGCGCGTTCCAAAGACCTGATTGATTACAGTCGAGGTAAATTCGGCACAATGTCTGATGTCAGTGCCAGATTTTATATCTGGCTGTGTGAGATAGCAAAAAAGAAACTGCCGGGCAAAAAAGTTATGGGTTGGGCATACGCCGATTACCGTTTACCACCACTCAAAAACTGGGAATTCCCAGATAATTTTGAGCTTGATCAATGTAATTTAATCAACACTTCGCTCTACGGCAACCAGGAGCTCTTAGATTTTGATGTCAGTGTGGTCAAACGCTGGAGTGAATTACTAGGCAGGCCTGTCGGCACATATCTTTATCTCTCGGAAAAAGCTGATTTTTCCCAGATTGTATCACCTGAATTCGCTCAAAAATTTTATCTTGAGGCTGATAAATATATTAACAATCGAACCTACTATGACGGCAGACCATTTTGGGGCTCCTGTTTTATGACTGACTATTTGATGATGCGAGTGCTATGGAACCCAAAATTCCAGATCAAAGCGGCGCGAAACGAAAGTTACGAACTGCTTTACGGCGAAGCCGCACCATATATAAAAGTTTTTTATGATACAGTAATTGAGCGTTGGCAAAAATATTATTTAACCAATCTGCCGAAGTTTAATCCCAAGCAACCGAGTATGATAAAAGGAAGTGTCAGTCTATTATACGGTGATACATTCAATCCGGCAATTATCACTAAATTTGAAAAACTTTTTAAACAAGCAAAGACTGCGGTCAGCAAAGGCAGCCTTGAAGAAAAAAGACTTGATTTCTTTATTGATGCCTGGCAACCACAGTTTAAAACAGCCAAAAACTTCTCTTCGTTCTCAATTAAGAACTATAAAGTCAATCAGCTAATCGGCAGTATCAAAATTGACGGTAACCTGAAAGACGCGGCCTGGAATAAAGCCAAAATTTTTACTTTAACCAATGCCTTAAATGGGACCCCGGTAAAATATTCAACCACAGGACGTATCCTATGGGACAAGCAAGGTATCTATTTTGCACTTGAGATGCCGGAAAATAAACCACAGGCAATGAAACGCAAAGCTGTTAAATACGATGAGGCCTCTTATAACGACGACAGTGTTGAAATTTTTATTTCGCCAGGCAGCGATAAAGCTGAATATGCACAGCTTTGCATCAATTCACTCGGCACAATCGCTGACGGACATAAACGTCTCAAGCCTGAACCAACCCAGTTTGTTAGCAATTGGAATTGGGCAAATGCACAATGTGCAACAAAAGTAGTTGGAAATAAATGGGTCATTGAACTATTTTTACCATTCCGTGGCATCGATAAATCAGCACCACGCAAGTATTCCAGATGGTATTTTAATATCATCAGAAATAAGTTAACTGCTCCCAGCGAGTATAGTTCGTTTTCACGCACTATGGGTAATAATCACAATGTAAACTATTTTGGCCGCATGAAATTCATGGGAAGGAGCCTGTAAAATGAAATATGCCTCAATAATCACAATTATATTTATTTTAAGTATGATAAAACTTAATGGAGCGGAAGTAAATAAACGTTCAACCACCTGGACCTATAACCAAATAGTTTGCGAGATTGACTATGTGAAAATCAGCAACAACAACGCATCATACACTCTGGAATTCGGTCTACGGAACCAACAGAACAAAGATCCACAATATTACATAGGAATGTTTGCCCCGGTGCCGCATTCAAACTTTCGCAGAAACGGCTTTATCGATGTGGTAGTTAATGATATTTCCATGCGTGACCTTGAGCCTGAATCACTTAAACCATGGACAAAAAATAATGCTGCCGGCGTAACTGCGTTATTTAATTTTGACGGCATCGCGGTGAAACTGAACTTTTATCTGAAGGACAACTCCGCAATATTATGGTGCAATCTCTCGCTTAATGCTCAACAAACAGCCAAGATGAAAATCGCCATTTATAGCGCCCCGGGACATGTTCTTAAATATGAAAATAAATACCATCGGAAAATAACAACTAATACCCGGGAATTAAAGACCGATAAACAATTTGAACACTTCAAACTTACTAACGAGGAAATATTCATTTTCATGGCTGATGAAAAATATGATGCGGCAACAAACAAGAAAAGCGTCGGACCGTCTCTATTATTGTTAGGTTCAAGCTCGGCGCTAAACAAAGCAACTGTAACCCTGGGACAACTGTTTTCAGTAGGAACTGAACTCAATTTCTCAGGACAACAGATTAACTTTAATTTCGGAATATGGGAGGGGCACAAACCTATGCCAAATAACGCTGCATTAAAAATGCTTAAAGAAAATCTGCCTGTTTACACAAAAGAACTTAACCGCAAATCAACTAGAGGTGGTGATTTATAATATAAACGTTACTACTCACCTAGCTGCGCCTGCTCGTAGTTCCCACTTTAGTGGGTGTTTTTCCGCACCTTTAGGTTTAGGTGCGTGGTAGCTCGCTGAAGCTTGCGAAAACACTGCCTAAAGGCGGAACTACAAACGGAATCGTACCTAAGTAGTAACATATAAACTATATTAACAATGTACAAGGAAATTATTACGCTACGCTTCATCTGTCACTGCGTTCGTGTAGGTATTTCTGCCCAGTACTTTGCGACATCTTGGCGCAAAATTCTAATCTCCCAAAAGGGAGATTATGCCGATGCACCTGGAAGTCGCCGAGTACTAGTTCCGGCGCAACCGGCTTTGTTCACCCAGTTGTCGCTAACGTAAATCATATCTGTTTTAATGGTTAAAGCAGATTACCCAACCCCAAAGGAAGGAGAAAGAGTATGAAAACGCACAAAGAAAGTAAAAAAACTTGGAGGGACTTTACCCTCATAGAGCTATTGGTTGTAATAGCTATTATCGCGATCCTCGCCAGTATGCTTTTACCGGCACTGAACAGAGCCCGGGAGAGCGCACACCGCATAAGCTGCCTCAGTAATATGAAGCAGCTGGGGCTGGCGATGCAGGGTTATAATTCTGATAATAACGGGATGATGCCACCATCCGGCTGGAATAACGGTGGCAGTTACCTATTATGGAATAATATGATAGGATCTTATGTCGGAGTAAAAGATACCGCAAATGACTGGGGTAGCCTCACCGGTAAAAACCTACCGCTTAACAGTGCATTCACCTGCCCTAAACTGAGTGACAAATTAAATGGTAATAGATTCTACTCCAGTTATGGCTATAACAGCAATACATTCGGCGGCATAAACTATGCAGTTCCAGCATCATTTAACGGTGTTCCTAAACCGAAACCACCGGTCAAAAATTCACAGATAAGCAAACCTACCAAACAACTGGTTCTAGTCGAAACCTGGTATAATAATAATAATATAACCAGCCGTAAACGTGGTCGCTATATCGCGGACAACCAGGCTTATCTATGTTTTCGACATCTAGAGAGTGCCAATACCCTATACCTTGACGGACATGCTGCTTCAGAAAAGCAATATCTGCTCTGGCAGGGGCATCATCTGGCATATCCTTGGAATACTTGTTTGCAGAACAGATCATGGTTTGCCTACCCAGGCCGGGTGAAATGGGATGGTCAATACGGTTACGCCCCTTACTAGTAAATTATATTCAGTTAGCCACGGTGCGAAGTATACTCGTTTAGGTTGAATTTTAAACTTTTATTCTGTGCAATTGAGCTTGATTTGCCAGATAAACGAACTGAAAACTACCCATGATGGGTATAGCTACTCACGATTAGGCGAAAAGGCCAACTGGTTTTTTGTAAGACCTTAATCGTAGGCGGGACACTAAGTTCCGCCGGATAATAGCACTGGGAAACGGTCGTCTGCTATTAAGTTCAGAGATCCTTACTCATAAGAAATAGAAATGAGACCAAATCTTTTCAATGTAGAGGTGATTGCCACATTTTTAAGGTGGGAGCCGACCTCCCGGTCGCGAATAAAGCTTCATTTGCTATTTCCGCTACCTACCGTCCAGTTGAGCTTAAACCTCGCAACCGAGTAAGGTATTCTGACGTTACGGCAAAGCCGGTTATATCCAAATGTAAACTTCGAGTTCTTTTGATCAAAATAAAAAAGACTCGCTCTAACAGGAAATGAAAAATGAAAAATACAGTAAAAAAAATATGGCTCAATCTATTTATTCTTCTTAATTTGTCTGTTACCTTTTCCGCGGTGGCAGAAAATCCTTATTTTGTGGATAAAATACTAGCCAGACGTCCCATAGTTACAGCTCCATCCAACCCGTTTGTTCAAATATTTGTCCTCGCCGGTCCTAATAACAGTCAATACGGCTTCAGGTCAGGTTTGAATACTACGATGACAGTAGATCATTGGAAATCAGTTTTTACTAATGTTGGCCATTTAACGGGATACAGTTTTTCCCAGCTGGATTTTTCAGACTGGGGACAGAATTTTCAACGTGCCGATTCTATACAAGCTGCCTATGAACTGGGCATCCCTTACGGCGGCAGTATCTCTGTTCTACCCCAAACCTCAACCCAAATATCTAATATCAATTCTCTTTACAATTCTGTCCTTGGTAAAAATATGGAATTTTTTTTCCATGATGAAGAAACTTATGACTGGGGAACGCCCGGCGGAGATGGCACTTACAGATTAAGAATACCATGCGATGTCGCAGGAACCGGTTTGCAAACCACCGCTGATTCATCTTTTGACCTAAGGTCAGGACAAAATTTCGAATCATTTTCGATCTCTTTCGGGCTCTATGTCCAAGACTTTATTTCTGGCGGCTCATGTAGCTTTTTAAATAGCGGGGTCGCTTATCAAAAAGGCTGGCGGGCTATTTTCAGCTCACCAGATGGTTCTAATGGTGAGCACTATATCATATTCCAGTCGTATTCAGCAGCAGGCACATCTACGGTTTATTCACTCCCGTTATCGACAAAAGATATCTTAAGTAATTATATCACTGGTACAATTGTCGTCACTAGCGTTGACGCGAATCAGGTCAAAGTGAAAATAGCCGCACTGAACAAAGGATTCAGTAATGAAATTACAATTCCCCGTTCAGGATACAATGCGAATAACGGTTTGACTGTCGGCAGTATATATTCAGTAAGCAGTGACAAATATTATGACGTTGATAATATACAGGTTTATAACAAAAACAATATTTTGACCGCGAAGTACAGCTTTGAGGCAGATATGACCACGCCACCTGATTCCACTAATGTAACAAAAATTGCCGATTTGTCGGGGAATGACTTCGACCTTAATAAAACAGGCACCGGTACGCTTAAATTAGTGAATATAACAGGCGTTACTAATGATTTTGAAAATGCCGCAACACAATATTTTGTCAATGCAATATATACCAATAGAGGCATTAACGACCCAACCCCCAAACTAATCACACAACATTGGCTGTCAACGGTCAACAACAGATTCACTAACTGGAAAAATAGTGGCTTTACACATGGGAATGGTGTTGCTTACGTCCAAAAAAATGATGCAGGCAATAAAAACTTACAAGCGATTATAACGCAGGCAAAATATCCAACACAATTTGCTTGGGCAGAACGCGGGAATGGCAGTGGTTGGTGCTCAATGTGGATAGGCAATGATAGCAATTATTCTGGCATGGATGAATATATGTGGGATAGTGCCATTACAATGCTCACTCTAATGGGCGTGCGCTGGTTTCCTGTATTTACCTCAATGTCAGATGGACATCTGGGTGTCACAGGATTAACTGACTACGATAAAGCCATAACAAATGCAAACTACCTATATGGGATGTGCTATACCGCAAGCCTTTTTGAAAGTACGAAAACGACATTGATAAACAGTGAACCATCAACTTTGAACGGTTTATCAGGCGTAGGTGCTCTGTTTACTGCGGTGAGAAGAAATAGTTCGACCGGGGAGGTATGGTTTGCCGGCTTCAGAACCTTGGGCAGTGACCCGAGTACAGCAGTTATTAATTTCGGTATTTCAGGAACCGTCACCGACTTGCACGCGAAAACCACAACCCATGTTACAGGGACCTATTCTATGCCGCTTTATTTTGGCGCATTTCCTTTCCATTTTACACCGGATCCTTAAGAATTATGAACATAGCCGGCTGCGCCGGAACTCGTAGTGCCAGGCTTTGATAAAGCCGGCGTTGTCGCACCAGCGACAGGGTGCTCTCATCGAGAGCTACCCCTACCCGTGCAAAATACAATTTCCTATTAGCTGAACATAGCCGGCTGCGCCGGAACTAAAACAGTACCCGGCGACTTCCAGGCGCATCGGCATAATCTCCCTTTTGGGAGATTAGAATTATGCGCCAGGATGTCGCAAAGTACTAGGCTAAAATACCTACACGAACGCAGTGACAGATGAAGCGTAGCGTAATAATTTGCTATTGGGCTAAAGTATAAAAAACATAAAATTGGAAAAATTTACAAATGAAAGAGCAAGAGTTAAAAATTGCCTGCATCGGAGCAGGTAACTCTGGAACTGGTCACATGATCTGGTTTGAACAGAGAATACCAAACAGCATCGTCGCATTCTGCGACCTTGATAGAACAATTTTTGATAAAGTGCTTGATGGCTACCTGGGCAAAGGTAAAAACATTGCCGGTGATTTCAAACAGGATGCCAGTGGGCTTGCCGCATCATTTAGAGATTTACCGTTCTATACCGATGCCGACGAAATGTTGGACAATGAAGCAATTAATACTGTATTAATCTGTACTTCATGCGATGCCCATGCCGAAATGGTCAGAAAATGTGTTAAACGTAATTTGAATATTTTACTGGAAAAACCGATCGCCATTACCGCATCTGATATAGAAAATGTCTGGTCACTGCTCAAAGATTATCCGAAAGTTGCGACCGTTAATTTTACCATGCGTGGCGCACCGGTCTCGTTGGCGGCAAAACAACACATTCAAAATGGCACTATCGGTAAAATAGTCTCTGTTCAGTATGTCAATAACGTTCACTATGGTGATGTCTATTTCCGCAACTGGATGCGAACCCGACAACGGGTCGGCGACCTCTGGCTCCAGAAAGCCACCCATGATTTTGATATTATAAACTCCATTATCGGCCTAGAGCCGCTCAGTGCCGCCGCCTTCGGCTCAAGATTGATTTACGGCGGCGATATGCCGAATGATCTGACCTGCGATGATTGTGACAAAAAATGGTCATGCCCGATGAGTATCTACCGGCTGCAATTTGATGCCGCCAAACCGTTACCACCCCAGCACCTGCGCCAATGTGTCTATGCCAAAGAAATTGATATTGATGATAATCAGACCGCTATATTCAAATATCAAAACGGGGTCAATGTCTCCTATTCGCAATCATTCAATGCACCCCAGCAAGGCGGACAACGCGGTGGCTATTTTATTGGCACCGAAGGTATCATGCACCTGAAATACTATAATGAATTTGTTGAAACCCCGCAAGGGCAGATGATTGCCGGCAACAGTTCAATCGAAATCACCCGTTATCATCAAAAACCGGCCAGTCGCATTCACGAAATCTACGACTGGGCGGGACACAGCCATTTTGACGGCACAGAATACGTCTATGAAGCAAAACTGGCATTGCTGACCGGACAGGATACCAAGGTTAAAAACACCGCTAAAGAAGGTTATATAAGTGCTAAAATGTGTCTAGCCGCCCAAAAATCCATTGATAGCGGAAAACTTACAGCAATTGATCTTAAGCTCTAAAAATAACGGTAACGGCAAACTAAGGGCTCACTCAAAAATAAATTGGTGAGTTTTGTGTAGGATGTTAACAGTTGATTAAGTCCAGCACATAAATTACTATAATTTTTAATATGCACATAAATATTAATATTTATGTGCTGGAGAACTATACTTCGAGCGGGAAGAAACTTAACTTTTTTCGTGATGATGGTAATGCTGGACTGCTTTTTGTAAGTTATTGGCTACTAGAAGTAACCTGTAATTTACAAAGGGCAGAGTCAGCGTTATCAGGGTGCGTAAAAAGCTAAGATTTTAACCGTTTGAAGTATATATACCCAATAGGAAATTGTATTTTCGCCCAGTACTTTGCGACATCCTGGCGCATAATTCTAATCTCCCAAAAGGGAGATTATGCCGATGCGCCTGGAAGTCGCCGGGTACTATAAGTTCCGGCAAAGCCGGTTATGTTCAAATATTTTTGTAACGCAGAGCAGCTGTTTACAGGCACGCAAAAACTCCAAGTTATTTTTGTGAGTCTTACCAGCAAAGCCGGAATCAAGTATGGCTTTTTTGCCAAAAGAGTCGCGGACGTTTAAACCGTGACTTATGCTTATATTATTATTTAACCCTGTTACTCGTGATGAAAGTCTTTTGGGCCCGTTTCGGCGAAACAGGCATACTAGCTTTACGTAATATGTTACTTCGCCTTTCGCAAGCTCAAGTGTCCCAGATGTGACAGGATATTATGACTAAGATCCTAGACTACCCAAATAGCACACTCTCGCGCATTAAGTTTTTTTCAGAGTGGAGCGTCACTTTTAATCTTTATAATGTTTAATGCTGATGGATTTTAACAAACCGTCAAAATATAATTTTTGCTCACCGCCCCAGCCGCCAAACGCCATCGGAGATAAACGGCACCAACTTACCCGTGATGAGGGGCTCTTTACTGGCCTCGAACCGTTGACTGAAAGATAAAAGTTTTTCATGTCATAGGATAATTTTATCCTGTTCCATTTGTTCTGTTTCAGTTTTACCGGTGAAGAAAATTTGATCTTTTTAAAGTGTGGCTGTTCGCCTTTACGCAGTTTACCGCGATAGAGGCAGACAACTTTCCCATCAACTAGGTTTATGTCCAGCGTGCCACCATAATTACTCTGACTTTTTATCAGGTAACAATCTTTTAATGACAATGGCTTGATGGTGAATTCCAGCGTAAACCCACTTGTGCCTGGCAGAACTTCAGTTGGGAAATGCAGATAATTCCCCTTACCATCAAATTTCAGCACATTCAATGAGCCATCTTTGACCCATTGAGGAGCCGCATAGTTGCTGCCTTGAGGATAATTTTTGCTGGAGCGGAATGTCCCTCCGTAAGATGAACCTCCAGCTAAAGTCGCCGTCCAGCGACTGCCCTGGGCGGATTTTAACAGTGCTCCATATTGCGGTTTGAGCAGATAATTAAGTTCAGGCAGTAAATTTTTATCGACTGTACAAACCGCCGTTTTCCCTGAAGTTTCAGAAGGAACGCGGATTTTAATCCTGCGTCCTGATAGTTTTTCAGGAAAAATAAATGGTCCTTTGATATAGATTTTACCGCTCATTGTTACCAGTCTGACACGATAGACGCCACCGCGATTCAGATGTTTGACGGTTGTGGTAAAATTGATGTTTTTCCGCTTTGCCGGCACCATCACATCCACCGCCCGAGTTGGAGTTTCAATTTCAATAAATATCGTTTTATCGTAGTTCCAGGCAAATGAACCGAGTTTAGCCAATTCACTGAGTTTTATTTTATCATTCGAGACTGGTGTCTTGATATTCAGCACAGCTTGAGCTTTATTGGTAACAATAAAAATGCCGCCGCGGCGATTGCCGTTACTTTTCCAATGCATCTTAACCGTAGGATAGGTTATCTGCCATTTCGACTCTCTTTTACTCCCCAAACGGAGCCGGTCAATAAAATAGCGGATTTTACCATTGGTAACACTTAACTCAATTGGGAATGGTTTCACCTGGCGAATTGAATTATAAAAAAGGTGTAACAGAATTTCATTGTCTTTGGTAGCATATTGTCCTGCGGCATCATAACCATAAACTACCGTCTCATCTTCAAGAATTTCAAGCGCTCTTACCGGGTCGTCATCATCTGACGTGGCACTTACTTTAAACGTTGCCGTACCTGCTTTTAGCAACGGGGTAAATTTTACCTTGAATTTTGATAATTTTGCTAAATCACGCAACGGTTGCTTCAAACAAGTTAAATTATCATTCCAGGTTGGACGAATCGTAGTAAATGGCAGACCATCATTATAAGTTAATTTTCTGCCAGCTGCGGTTGTGATAATAAGCTCCGGCCGTAAAGTGCGGTATTGGGTTAACTTTTCTGATGCCATAGTTATCCGCTGTTCCTGCAGTTGGGCGGCGTTAAATTCTTGGCGGGGGAACTTTCTAATTACCCTGCCTTGACTATCTTTTAAGATCACCTGAACCCAATATTTTTTATTGATTGTGCTATCGGGTACATTCAGCAGTTCAATAAAAAATTTATCACCCCATTTTATCGCCGCCCGCAGTGAAATAATGAGATTAGGCATTGTCACATCATCTCCAGAAATAGCCGTTAAACGCCCGTTAATTTTTGCTTGCTGGGTAAAATAACGGATAATTCGCCTGTTGGCGAATGAGCGGTTGACGGTCGGTTCCAGATTGGTATTTTCATTGAGTTCATTCCATTCCGGCATAATTATAAAATCAGCCTTAACGCCGTAAACAATGCTGAGGCTCTCACGCAAAGCACGCGTGCCATTTTCACGTTGAGTTGAGCCGGTAAAATGATTTATGTATCCCAGCGAAGCACTCAGCCCAAGTATTTTTCCCTTGTTGGCGGGTTCATTCAGCACACTAACAAAGAGCCGTGCCACAAATTCATTATAAAACTTTTTATTGAAAAAATTATCCAACGTGTCAATGTGATTTGAACCATTCATCAAAATTCCATCACTGACCCGCAAATAGGAGCGCAGATACTCTTTAGCAGCCTCAATTTCATCCTCCGGCAATTTGCCGTTATTATTATCAAATGCATAACGGAACCGAACAAAGCCTGACAATTTCTTGCCTTTCAATGAGGCAATAGTCGCAATAAAATAGAAGCTGTCGCCACAACGTTCTTTCAATATTTTAATAAACTTGGCCAACTGTTCCGGCGTAACATAGTCGGTGCGATATGAGGCAATAATTACTTTCCCATTAATGCGTGCCGCTGACGGTGATGTCAGCATTCGTTTTAGCACCGGTTCAACAATATCTGCTGCCTTTTCCGGTCCCAGACGTAAAATATGTCCGATGACACTAATTAAAACTCGGTTGTGAGTGCGGGGGAATTGTCTATCCGCGGTATTGATTAAACTGATGAATTTAGGATAAAAATTTGCGGAATGATAGAGCATTGACAGACCACTTACTCCATAACTCATTGCCAGATCAAGCTGAGTTTTGTAGTTTTGGAATGTGCGATTGTTAACATCACCATTATCTAGTGAGCTATCATGTAATAGCGGTCGGTCGATCCACTGCCGTTCATGGAAGTTTTGATAACTGTTCTGAAAAATATTTTTATTATTGGTGCGAATACGTGGAAAGATCAGCGGTTGTTTGAGCACTGGCACCCTAGTCTCTGCTGGTAGAGCTACTAACTTCACCGCTTCAGCACTAATAACTTCAGTCGACATAATGAATGTTGCAAATACGCCAATCAGCAGACTAACTTTCTTAATAAACATAATAATTCCTTTTTTTTATCTCATAGCTGACATTCAGCTTACCGTTGCCTTTATCAGTAAAATTTGATTCATTATCTAGCGTAACTATTGGCCACAAAAACAGGGGAGTTGAAATTACCAGTTCATCAGTTGCTTTGCCTGTTTGACTAAATGCTTGGCCATTATTCTGTCCATTTTTACCGAGGGATGACCATAAGCTCCAAAATACTCTTTGCCTTTCAAACGCGGGAATTCAAGGTAGATGGCATTGTCACGTTTGGCTGCGATATTCTGCAGCCATTGTGATGCTGGCTGCTGACGCATCGGACCAAAAGCCAGAATAAATTTTGCTTGCGGATATAACTTGTTGAGTTTAGCCAAAAACTTATTATAGGCGGCGGCAAAATCTTTTTCAGCTAACTCCTGCTTTATTCCCCCTTTACCACGCGACAAGTCATTAGTTCCGAGGTTGATAACAATCAGCTGCGGAACATATTTCTGGTGGTCCCATATCGGTTTTGACCGTAATGGCAGGGTTCGGTCAAACAGCTGCGGCATGGTATTGATGGTATCGTTTTTTAGACTGTTGTTACGGTAGACCCCGCGCCCCGACCAGGCAATGAGCATGATTTCACTGTTCAATGTCCGTGCTGCCACTGGTCCATAGGCTAGGTAACTATTTTCATTGTCCGCATTATTACCTTCCTTTGGCGTCGTGGCTTCATTACCGAAACCGCAGGTAATCGAATCACCGACAATCAAAATGCGTCGAGTCTGCCGTTTAACCGGCAGCAGTTTGGCTCCACGGTTGAGATAAAGGGCGAGAAACTTGATTTCACTCAAATAGCCCTCTTCCCGTTTCCATAATTCTACGGTATGAGATCCAACGGACAAATCATCCGCTATCAGATAAAACTGCTGTTTGGGCGTTATTTTCAGAATTTTGCCCGGTTTGCCATTGATAATAACCTGTATTGAAGATTTTTGCCGATGGGTAAGCTTGAAGGTCGCTCCGACTGTAGTTCCCTGGAAACGAAATTTAATCACCGAGCCAGGCCAGCCATAACGGGAATCCGGCGTAAATCGACCTATATAAGCAATATTCGGATTATTAGGTTTCACCTGTAGTGTGGTATTGTCTTTAATAGTTGTGCCAAGCGCCCGTGGAATTACAGCAAGCATAACTATCATCGTGGACAAAAATATCTTTTTTATCATGTTCTTATCACCTCGTTTGAATGCAATAGCTCGAAAAGGATGCCAAACCAGCAGGTTCACTTTGTGGTTTTCAACAGGCGATCTCCGAGCGCAAAAAGCAAACGCTAATCAACCTCGAACGATCAAGTTGTTTGCCAGTGTTAAGCGAACCGGAAAACCTTTTCGAGTAGCGTCTAGTTACCGTTCATCTTTAATATTTGCCGGTGGAATATTGGCACTTTCAAAAAAGTGACCGTCAAGTTTACCCTTGGCCGATTTTTTTATATTAATCATAGTATGAAAATCTGTTACCGGCACTCCCAGGTTATTAACCAGGACCACAATTTCAGGAATCTGATTGCAGACCACAACTGATCCTTTATCGCAGTATAACCATGAATAGCGCATATAGACCTTGCCGGTTGCACTGTTATTGGCAATCAGATTTTTTTTGTATTTACCTTCGCCGCCGAAACGCATATTATCGACCAATAGATTATGATGATTTTCGATCCAGGTCAGTGGAGATTTTATACTTGGCACCCCAATATTATCAGCAATCGCCATCGTACCTTTATTTAATAATGTTCCTGGCTTAACATTGGCATCATAGAGCGAAAGCCAGTTATAGTCAAACCGGGAATTAGCCGCATTCGTTACCAGAGCTCGACCGTTGATACCGTAAACTGAATCGGTAATGCGCAACTTCGTACGGTTTTTCTCTCCTGCCAGTCCTTTGCCGGACAGACAACGAACCGCGGCTTCACTTAATTTTGAAAACGTGCAATAGTTGAATAACACAGCCGCCTGCTCGTTGACGGTGGTTGTAATATCCACCCCGAATGCGGCATTATAAAATGCAACATTGAGGAACGCCAGCTGTTTGGCGTTATTTGCTTTGAACAGGGTTTCATTGCCTTTACTGCCTTTGAAACATGCCAGACCTAAACCGCGTATGGTAATATCAGCCGGCAAGTCCAAGGTTTGAGAAATTTTATAAACCCCACTCGGCACCACCAATTCACTGTCCGGGCTTTTGTCAACTGCCGCAATAGCTTTGCGGAGTGCCGCGGTATCATCAGTCACCCCATCCCCCTTGGCTCCAAATTTGCAAACATTGATGCTTTTTGATTTTTTCATCATACCACGGTTAAGCCTGTTTTCGGGAAAATTAAAGCCTGCCAGAATTTTTTTCGGTAACGGTGGTTCAATAAACTGCTGGAGTACTGCCGGAACCTTGTCAGTCAGATTTTTATTCCCATAAAGTGATAGAGCAAAATTATTTTTATATTTAACTTCAGAGATACTGTATATGCGTGGGATATTAACTAAGTAGCCATAAATGCGAGCTAATTCCGGTAGACGTTTAACTTTTTCCGGGAACGAGACATATTGCAGATATTTTTTAGTTACTTCAGGGCGGAAACCAATTGCCGGAATGGTTTTACCTGAAGTTTCGGTTGTATTGGTAATGCTGATCAGATTAGGCACCTCTTCGCAGTAGACAACACTGTTTTCAGGGGAGTCGGCGGCTTTGATTTGACAATTTGACACGATTGCATAACTATTATATTGACCGCCGTTATCATAAGCCCGACGGTTATAGATGGCGCAAAGTCCGGCACCATCAGTATCAATGGTTACATTCTCCAACATTACGCCGGCATTAATATTATCAACGAATCGCTGTTTGTTGGCGGTTTTCACTTTGGCAAAACAGCTGGTGTTGCTGATTTTCAGTACGCCGCGAGCGTAGATTGCCGCCCCTTTCATCGCTGGATTAGTGATTATTTTACTGTTACTGAGCACGGCCCAGTCGGCAAAAATCCGTAGAACTTTCATTGAGTTATCAAACTCACAATTATCGATATGCACCATACTTGAAGTATAAAATACATCGGGCAGTTCATCAACAGCGTTTGCAGTCAAATATGGCAGGCCGTTCTTCCATGAAACAGTATAGGGTTCGATAATTTTTTTATAATGTACTCCTTTGAGTTCGTCATCAATGGCATAACTTGAAGAATCGATAAATTTGCAATTCCTAACCAATAACTGTGCCCGGTTATAGTTGCGGGAAAAAAACTTGATTTGACGTTTGCCGCCGATAAAAGTGATATTTTCAATACTGTTTCTATAGCCATAGTGAATATAGAAGATATCCTGATCCTGGTTGAGCTGTCTTATCGTTACCGCACCTTCACCTCTGATAGCAAGATTCATTCTTGTTCGGGTTGGAGAAATAACAATTGGTCGCGAGATAACATAATCACCGGCAGGGAAGATAATTTCAGGATAAGCGGTTTCTGCCTTGTAGAATTGCCGCTGTTGCTGTTCTGCGGTGGTAATACAGCGTTGAATGGCATCGGTATCATCGGTTTTTCCATCACCCTTCGCTCCGAAGTCGGTGACTTTGAAGGGCTGCCAATTTGAAGTCAGTTGCCACTTGGCTTGCGTTGACTGCGCTTTTTTACCCAGCACAACTTCAGCTAATTTTGTCCCGTAAGTAGCGGTAACGCGGTCATAAATTTTAACCGCTCCAATTAGTCCATGAGCAATGTTTTTATCATTTGAGCCACCAATCGAAAATTTGGTTCCGCCAATAATATCTTTGGGACGTTTGATGACACCAATAATGTTGTCATCGACAAATAGAGCCATTTTATCCCGATTCCAGACAAAGGCAAATTTGTACCAGCGACCGTTACGTAAAACTTTCGGTTTGTAGATTTGAACATGCTTGCCCTGCTTTGGCATAACAATTGCCCAGATATAGGTTTTGTTGCCGGGTTTGAGATTTATCCCAAGCCGCAAACCGTTATAGGCAGGCGGACCGGCGCTGGCAAAAAAGGTATGAATAAAAACTGTTCCTTTGGCGGTGACGGGAAAATCCGGCAGTTGCGGTTTATACATAAACTCTACAGTACCGGCTTTGTCTGAAATATTACCCGCCTGGGCATAACGTAATGGACGGAATTTTTCACCATTGCAAGCCAAAACATTGCCGAGGTGGTTATCTTTGACAAGCTTACCTGAACCGCTAACCATAGCACTGCTACCTTTGGCTAACTCCGGTTCAGTCGATTTTTTATAGCTGGCATAAAACAGCAGTCCATCATCTGCCGCCTGCGTAATATTTGTGATAAATCCAACGATTAATAATGCAACAGCTAACTTAATTTTCATACATGGTTTCCTTTGGGGTGTCTATCCCGTTTGAAGTTAATCTAGATCCAACTTTTACCCACCGGGACTGCGGTATACTTTTAGCAACTTTTTCGTATAACGATTAATAGACCTTACTTGAAAAGGGTGCCAAACCCAGTAGGTTTACTGCGTCCTGATCTCCGAGCGCAAAAAGCAAACGCTAATCAACCTCGAACGATCAAGTTGTTTGCCAGTGTTAAGCGAACCAGAAAGGCTTTTCGAGCAGCGTCTAGTTAAAGATTCCGGGTATAATATTTTTTCTGAGTTGCAGTAGTGGCTGGCAGTAATTTTGACCCATTTTTGACTGCTTTAACATGACCGTCCGTCCAAAGAATGTTGGCGGCATCGTTATGCCGGTCATCCATCATAGACCAGTTATCACGCCCTACTGAAGATCTGGCAATAATTTCAAATGTCCCCCACTTTCGACTTTTGGTCTGTGAGTCCGCTATGCATATAACCTGTGAAGGTTTCTTCAACATGGTTACTTTGATTGGGTTCATTTCTGATCCGGCAGGAAGCCCCCATGCTGTACTTATACCATTAGCTCCAAGAATCAGATTATATCCCATAGGAATATAAAGGTAGCGAGAAGCCGCAGTTGGGTGGACTAATACATTGTTGCCTCCCCAGGTATATTGACTGGTCAGATATTTTGAGGTTGGACAGAAATACATTACCGGATTGGTCATATAGCCACTTGTTCTGAATATCCAAGCCCAACTGGTATTATATTTGTTGACGGTTCCACTGGTGGCTCCTGTATACGGCAGGAAATAGTCATTCTGATCAAGCTGATAATTGGCAAAAGCCAAGCCGATCTGTTTCATCTTACTGGCACAGTCACTCTGTTTTGCTTTCTCTCTCGCTTGATTCAACGCTGGTAGTAGCATTGCCGCCAGAATGGCGATAATTGCGATGACCACGAGGAGCTCTATGAGCGTGAAGTTGAATGAGTTACGACTTTTTTTGCCTGTTGATATTGCATGTTTTTTCATTTTTTCTTCTCCTGGTTTTAGGTAATCAAATCTTTTCTAAAATTAGAATCTGCAAGCTGGACTAATCCAGTTCTTATTTACATTATAACATACTTTACTTCAAATGTCAATAGTTTCCGGGATAAAATTTTATTATTTTAACAGCATACTAGGTTGATTCTTTTATTATTAATTCAGCTTGAACCGTTTCGTGAATAAATTTATGCTGTCCGTGTTCTATGTCATTAGTTAGTATCCTGCATGCACAGTGGCCCATTTCATAATGCGGTACTCTGATATAGGTCAACGGAGGGAAGAGATTATGAAAAGTAATACCTGATGCAAGACCATAGATTCCGATTTCCTCACCTATCTTTATATTGTTAGCAGACGCATATTGATAAAGAATACTGACAAAACTTGTATCCATACAGTAAAAAATTTCCGAACCATTTTCTAGATTAAGGTCTTGCTCATTGATAAGCTGTTCAAACCAGGCTACGGTTGGATTATCTGTCTGATAAATAAAATCATCTGAAGCTTTAATTCCAACTTTGCGTGCAGCTTTTATCATTTCATCCGTTTTCATCCGATTGTTTTCGATACCTATTTTATTAGGCGGAACTGCCATTTTTCTCAGAATACGCAGGCGTTTGTAGGTGCGTCGTTTAAGATGTTCGAATAACTGGTCTATTGCAGGAGTGAGGTCATTAACAATAGTTGAAAACGCAGGAATACTATGGGTAAGCAATGGACGTTGGACAATCGAGACACAGGTTTTCCCAGTCGCACTGGCAGCTTTCATCAGTGGTCTCAGTTGTGCCCCGAGAAAAATAGCTCCGTCAAAGTTATTCAGTCGCCGCATCTGTCTGGCAATAGCTAATTTATTATCAGTTTCTTCAAAATGTTGAAAGACCACTTCTCCATTACGAAGTCCGGCCTCGGCAATTATCCCACGATAAACTTCGGACGATGCTCCCCACATTTCCATGGTGCTTAATGCGTCAAGTGAAATCTCAGGTTCGGGGAACGGAAACAGAATACGCACCATCTTAAGTTCATGGTCAATATCGTCCGCCACAAAGGTTCCCTTGGTCGGCAGGCGTTCAATATAGTTCTGACGCTCCAGCAGATTAAGTGCTTCGATCACAGTACCGCGGCTGGTGCCGAATTGCTTAGCTAATACCCGCTCTCCAGGCAGGCGGGTGCCAGCTTTAAAGGTTCCGCTACGAATCGCGTTGATCAGCCCCTGTCCAACCTGCTCCGCCAATGAAGTCGGTTGTGTTTTATCTACTATTTTTATCATCAATATCCCTTTTAAAGCAAAAACACTGGACTAGTCCAGTGACTGTTGACAGTATAACTCAAATAATAATAAATGTCAACCTGTTCTGAAAATTTTTCTAAAAAATTTCAATATCAGAAGCCGGATGGTTTGCCGCCGGTCGCCTTCAAGGCAATCAACAGATTACTGGCATATTTAACTGTCACGTCAGGCTTCTTTTTCTGGAGTCCGTAATCACTTTGAGCATTATTGGTAATTTTAATAGTTGGCATCTGTGCCGTAAAAATTGCCTTGTCGCCTACTGTTTCAGGAACACGCGGTAATAACAGATACCCCCCGTCAGTAAGTTTTTCGACTTGGTACTCGAATGGCTGTCCAGCACTTTGCATGCCGATAATTATCGGCTTTACCGCAGGTTGTAAACTATGAATAAAATATTCTGCTGCTCCCAAAGTGCGTTGCCCGATCAAAAGCGCAATACGCACTTTTGTCGGAGGTTTTGCTTGATAAGCGTCTGCCAACAGCTTCAGACATTTTATGGTATTCTTATAATCGAATGAACGGCCATTGCGCAAGTCGATAATCATGCCTGACAAACGGTAGTTCGTCACCAGAATATCATGGACTTGCCGGAATTGCAGCAGAACTTCCGGAGTAAAGCTGTCAATGCGCAGGTAGGCGATCCGGTCATATTGCAACCAGAGTAGCGGTAACGGTTTGAATTTATCATTTATCTGCGGTGGCTGAGGTTTCTCTGCACTGTATTGCAATGACAGCCCAAGTGAAGCAACAAATGCAGCAATAATTTTTTCACGTTTATCGTTTAAATTGTTCCCCCGGTTCCAGCCTGGCAATTTATCGTTGAGCAGCATAACAATCTGTTGCAGTTCAGTGATCATCGGCTCATCATGCTTTGGCAAAAGTCCTGAATCTGGCTGAGGTTGTTTGGAGACAGCTTTTACTTCCTCTGGTTCAACTTTTACCGAAGCACCCTGTTGAATAACCGTTCGCTTGTTAGTCGGTGTCTGAGCAGGCTTCTCGATTTCTGTACCGAACCCCGCTACGGATAACAACATAATAGTTATAAGCAAAATTCCTTTCATAATTTATCCCTGTAAAAGACGCAGAACTGCGTCTCTTTACACTATGTTAACTATCCTGTAGACTTCCCTGAAACCGCAGGCGTCCCGCCTGCATCTCTGCTTCCCCGCTTCCCCGCTTCTCCGTCTTCTACCCTTCAGCAAGTTCCTGTTGCAGCGACTTATCTGCTTCAATTACTATTTCAGTCTGTTCTGCACGGAAAGCTTTTAATTTTTCAGCCAATTCAGCATTGCTCAGAGCAAGAATTGAAATAGCATAAAGGGCGGAGTTTTTCCCGCCAGCTTTACCGGTGGTAACAGCTGCAACCGGAATTCCCGGAGGCATCTGAACGGTTGCCAGCAATGCATCCAAGCCATTAAACGGTTCACTGGCAACCGGCAGGCCGATTACTGGCAATGTCGTATGGGCAGCGACTACACCACCTAGATGAGCGGCCATGCCGGCAGCACAGATAATTACTTTAATGCCGGCAGCTTCGGCATTGCTCGCGAATTCACAGGCAATAGCCGGTGTACGATGCGCTGACATCACTCGGGCAGTGAACGGTACATCGAACCTGTCTAACATTTTAAATGCGCCTTCCACAATTGGCAGGTCACTTTTGCTACCCATCAGAATAGCTACAACTGGTTTACTTGAATTCATAATTAACTTTTCCTATATATGTAAGCACGGGCGAAATCATGTTTGCGCCCCATAATGTTGTAAATTAAACGTGGAAGCCGAGCGGCGAACTCCATGGTTTAATGTGGGAGCCGAGCTCCGAGCGGCGAACTCTCAAATTAAACAATACCACATTTCTGCATCGCAACCAGCAACACTTCACGACCACCGTCACTGATTTCGCAAAGCGGCAAACGATAATCCTCTTTCAGCATGCCCTTGATGGCCATTGCCGTTTTAATCGGAATTGGATTGGTCTCAACGAAAATATCGCGAAAGAAACAGTAATATTTCTGGTGCAGACGCATGGCTTCGGCCGCGTTGCCGGCGGCAAACGCATCAACCATCGCTTTTACTTCAGCCGGAATCAGATTGGATGCCACACTGATAATTCCAGCCGCCCCGACCGACATCATCGGAATGGTCAAGCTGTCATCACCACTGAGCACCGTAATATCACAGACATCAAGGATAGCTGAAACTCGCTCTGTACTGCCACCGGCCTCTTTTACTGCAATGACATTGGCATTTTTGCTTAATCTGGCAACTGTATCAATGGCGATCGGTACACCTGAACGTCCCGGGACATTATAAAGTATTACCGGTAGCCCACCTTCATCCGCCACAGTTGCAAAATGGCGATAAAGCCCTTCCTGAGTCGGTTTGTTGTAATATGGCGTTACCTGCAAAGTAGCATCAGCACCGGCGACTTTGGCAAGTTTTGTCAGATGTACCGCTTCAGCCGTCGCATTGGCACCGGTTCCGGCGATGACCTGACAGCGCCCGTCTGCGGCTTCTATCGCGGTTTCAATAATTTTTGAATGTTCTTCAAACGATACAGTCGGTGATTCGCCGGTTGTTCCCATCGGCAAGATACCGTCAACACCGCCGGCAAGCTGAAATTCAATCAGTTGACGAAAACAATCCAAATCGACAGCCCCGTCTGCAAACGGGGTGACTAATGCTGTGTATAGACCTTTAAGTTCCATAAAATATAATCTCCATTTTTAAAATTAATTTTATCACATAAAGTATTATCTTTAACGATATATTCAACAAATGAAGCACATCAATAATTAAAAAAGCGGAAAAGTCGCCTAAAAAAATTGAAATTTCTCTTTTTTAAGGCATATTTCAGCCTGTGACATTTGTTTAATTAAACCGGATGTTGCAATTACTTAAATATGCCCCGGTAGCTCAGAGGATAGAGCACTTGACTTCTAATCAAGCTGTCACAGGTTCGAATCCTGTCCGGGGTACCATTTTCTCCCCTCAATTCTTACTTAACTTAATCCTTTGCTCTAACTTGCTACAAAGAGCTATATATACGCTAATATGGGGTTAATTTTGACTATTTTTTGACTATTTTTTAACTGCTCTTTTTTTTACTATCCCCCCTAGGATATTATAGATTAGTTTATTTTAACAAGACATTATAAGGTATAAATTAACTATTTTAGCTTTTAAAGTGCATTCAGCATCCGGTGCTTATTGCTTGACTAGTTTATCTAATATCTGTTAAAAGTGCGCCTGTAGTGCCTGTAATGGATTAATTTAGGCAAAAAAAAGCTCCCCTAGATTGTAGTCTAAGAGAGCTTTAATGGAAATGAAATTATTTAACTGGCTTTTTTGTTTGCTTCATATATCGCCATTTTTGCTGCAAACTCTGCCTGTTCTTCTTTTGCGAGCTTTTGAATTAATGCTTTTTCTGCTTTGATCTTTTCTTTTTCTGCTTTAATTTTTTCCTGTTCAGCTCTAGCTTTATTCACTTCAAGTTGTTTTTGTTTATGGATTTCAAAGATAATTCTCATAGTTGAGCTATTGATAATAGATAACCAGTGATTAGTTCTCTTGTAAACTGCTATCATGTCATTCTCTTGGACTGCAAGGCTATTAACATCTGCTGTAACTAACATTTGCTGTTCGTAGTCTCTGAGTCGATCCTTTAGGTCGCCTTCGGCTTCGTCTAGTTTTAATTTAGCATTTTCAATATTATGCTGCACTGTTTGAATAATGCTGTTACTATACTTTTTTAGGTCGCCGGGGTCAATACTAAAATCCAAACCAGTAGTAGTAATGCTTTTGTCTTTTTTTTGTTTCGCAAGTTTTAAAAATTGTCGAGTAGGCATAATATATTTCCTTTCTTTTAGATTTAATTTCTTTTGTTGTTGGCTTCACCCTTTCGGTTGTGAAGTACCTAATTATTTAAATCGTGAGTAACGAACATCAACGCCCCTC
>JAKIUY010000070.1 GCA_021647315.1 Victivallaceae bacterium | reverse complement strand
GTGGTTTCAGCAGTAACATCAAGAATACCACCAACTGTAATATTAAGTGTTCCAGCATTTGTCCCACCAGTGGCATCTTCAATTACCAAGCCGTTACCAGAAGCTTTAGCAGCATTTAAAGTTCCACTGGCGATATTCAGAACCGCATCAGTACGAACCGTAATTGTCTCATTACTAGTCAAAGTTCCACCGTTATTAATCCGTAGTTCATTGCCTGCGGTAACCTCAAGGGTATTGGTAATACCCAAATCACTATTAACTACTGCAATCACGCCAGTAATCGGTGTGCCGAGTAGTGGTGCATTGCCACCGATGACGAGGTCATAATAATCACTAGTGCCATCATTCTGGTAAATTTCTTGGGTGCCACCACCATTGTATTGATAGAAGACAGTTGAAAGTCCTTCGTTGAAACTGCCAAGATCGTTGCTCTGACCTTGCAAGTAGATCAAATCGGTATCAGCTGCGCCGTTCAATGCAGTTATAGTACCATCAGTGCCGTTTAAGTTGTCACGGAAGATGGCTTGACCATCATTAACGGTCAACAGACCATCATTTGTAGTTTCAGCAGTTACATCAAGAATACCACCAACTGTAATATTAAGTGTTCCAGCATTTGTGCCACCAGTAGCATCTTCAATCACCAAACCAGTCCCGGTCGCTTTAGCAGCATTTAACGTTCCACCAACAACATTAAGAACCGCATCAGTACGAACCGTAATTGTCTCATTACTGGTCAAAGTTCCACCGTTATTAATCCGCAGTTCATTGCCTGCAGTAACCGCAAGCGTATTAACAATACTCAGATCACTATTAACCACTCCAATTACACCCGTAATCGGTGTGCCAAGTAGTGGTGCATTGCCACCGATAACGAGGTCATAATAATCACTAGTGCCATCAGTTCGGTAAATTTCTTGAGTGCCGCCACCATTATATTGATAGAAGACAGTAGAGAGTCCTTCGTTGAAACTGCCAAGGTCATTCGTCTGACCTTGCAGATAGATTAAATCGGTATCAGCGGTTGCGCTCAATGCAGTTACAGTACCATCAGTGCCGTTTAAGTTACCACGGAAGATTGCTTGACCATCATTAACGATAATAAACCCGTGATTAACCGTATCAGCCGAAACATTAAGCAGACCACCAAGGGTAATATTAACTTGTCCTGCATTCAGACCACCAGTGGCATCTTCAATTAGCAAACTAACACCGTTTGCCAAGGCATTCACGATTCCTCCAGCAATATTAATAACCCCATCGGCATGAACAATTATCGTATCACTACGATTTAAAACGGTTCCGGTATTCACTGTAATAACTCCGCTATCTCGGATTACACCACTAACCGTTACAGTACCCGAAATGATATTAAACAGATTGCCATCGGTTACCACAAGTGTATTACTAATGTCCAAATCACCATGAACCTCAGCAATAACTCCAGTAATTGGAGCTCCAGTCAATGGTGCATTACCACCAATAACTAAATCATAATAGTCACTAATGCTATCAGTACGATAAACATCCTGCGTTCCTCCTCCAGTGAACTGATAATAAACGGTTGAGAGTCCTTCATTGAAAGCACCAAGGTCGTTAGTCTGTCCTTGCAGATAAATTAGATCGGTACCAGTGACAGCATTTAGCGCACTTAGCACACCATTAGTGCCGTTGAAGTTGCCACGGAAGATCGCTTGACCGTCATTAACGGTCAACAGACCATCATTAGTGGTTTCAGCAGTAACATCAAGAATACCACCAACTGTAATATTAAGTGTTCCAGCATTTGTCCCACCAGTGGCATCTTCAATTACCAAGCCGTTACCAGAAGCTTTAGCAGCATTTAAAGTTCCACCGACTACATTAAGAACCGCATCAGTACGAATCGTAATCGTCTCATTACTGGTCAAAGTTCCACCGTTATTAATCCGTAGTTCATTGCCTGCGGTAACCTCAAGGGTGTTGGTAATACCCAAATCACTATTTGCGACTGCAATCACGCCAGTAATCGGAGTGCCGAGTAGTGGTGCATTGCCACCGACGATGAGGTCATAATAATCACTAGTGCCATCAGTTCGGTAAATTTCTTGGGTGCCACCGCCATTATACTGATAGAAGACGGTAGAGAGACCTTCGTTGAAACTGCCAAGATCATTGTTTTGACTTAACAGATAGATCAAGTCGGTATCAGCTGCGCCGTTCAATGCAGTTACCGTACCATTTGCACCATTGAAATCGCCACGGAAGATCGCTTGTCCATCATTAACGGTCAACAGACCATCATTGGTAGTTTCAGCAGTAACATCAAGAATACCACTAGCTGTAATATTAAGCGTACCAGCATTTGTTCCACCAGTTGCATCTTCAATAACTAAGCCAGTGCCAGTCGCTTTAGCTGCATTTAAAGTTCCACCAGTTACACTTAAAATAGCATCAGTATGAACCGTTATGGTTTCATTGCTAGTCAAAGTTGCACCGGTGTTGATCCGCAATTCATTGCCAGCCGTTACATCAAGTGTGTTAGTAATACCCAGATCACTGTTAACCACTGCAATCACGCCGGTAATCGGCGTGCCTAGTAGTGGTGCATTGCCACCGATAACTAAATCATAATAGTCGGTTGTGCCATCATTCTGATAAATTTCTTGAGTGCCACCACCATTGTATTGATAGAAGACGGTAGAGAGACCTTCATTGAACGTGCCAAGATCGTTAGTCTGACCTTGGAGATAGATTAAATCGGTATCAGCGGCAGCGTTGAGAGCACTTAATGTGCCATTAGTGCCGGTAAAGTTACCACGGAAGATCGCTTGTCCGTCATTAACGGTCAACAGACCGTCATTAGTGGTTTCAGCAGCAACATCAAGGATACCACCAACTGTAATATTAAGTGTTCCAGGATTTGTGCCGCCGGTCGCATCTTCTATTACCAAACCAGTGCCAGTTGCTTTCGCCGCATTTAAAGTTCCACCGACTACATTAAGAACCGCATCAGTACGAACCGTAATCGTATTATGGGCAGTCAAAGTCCCACCATTATTGATTCGCAGTTCATTATCTGCGGTAACGTTAAGCCTGTTGGTAATAACCAGATCACTATTAACTACTCCAATTACACCAGTAATCGGTGTGCCAAGTAGTGGTGCATTGCCACCGATGACCAGGTCATAATAGTCGCTAGTACCATCAGTTCGGTAAATTTCTTGCGTGCCACCACCATTATATTGATAGAATACAGTAGAAAGTCCTTCATTGAAAGTGCCAAGGTTGTTGCTCTGTCCCTGTAGATAGATCAGATCAAGATCAGCGGCAACGTTCAATGCAGTTAGAGTACCATTCGTGCCGGTGAAATCACCACGGAAGATCGCTTGCCCATCATCAACGGTCAACAGACCATCATTAGTAGTATCAGCTGTAACATCCAAAATACCACCAACTGTAATATTAAGTGTACCAGGATTGGTGCCGCCAGTTGCATCTTCAATAACCAGACCAGTGCCAGTCGCTTGAGCTGCGTTTAAGGTGCCGCCAGTTATATTTAAGAGTGCGTCAGTCCGAACCGTGATTGCATTATTAACGGTTATAGTTGCACCGGTGTTGATTCGCAATTCATTACCGGCTGTAACATCAAGCGTATTGGTAATCCCCAAGTCACTATTCGCTACTGCAATTACACCAGTAATTGGCGTTCCGAGCAGTGGTGCATTGCCACCAATGACCAAGTCATAATAGTTACTAGTGCCATGGCTCTGGTAAATTTCCTGTGTACCGCCACCATTATATTGATAGAATACTGTGGAAAGTCCTTCGTTGAAACTGCCAAGATCGTTGATCTGGCCTTGCAGATAGATCAAATCAAGATCAGCCGCAGTGTTCAGTGCAGTTAAAGTCCCGCTTGCACCATTTAAATCACCGCGGAAGATGGCTCGTCCATCATTAACCGTTATCAATCCTGCATTAATCGTTTCGGCAGTAACATCAAGAATACCGCCGAGTGTAATATCAATTGTACCCGCTCCTGGACCTTGAAGAATCAGACCAGTTCCAGTTGCTTGCGTCGCGTTGACACTACCACCCGCTATATTTACAACGCCACTAGGTCGAACAGTAATGGTGCCATTGCTGGTCAAGGTATCAGTAACGTTAATTGTACCACCAACCCTTGTTGTTGCAAAAACTGTTGTTTCAGCAGTAATATTAAGGATGTTGTCAGGAGTTACATTTAACGTCTCAGCATTGACGACATTCGTAATATTAGCATTCACGCCAGTTACCGCCGCTCCGCTCAACGGTGCATCACCACCGATAACCAAGTCATAATATGTTACGTCATCAACAATCAATGCTCCGCCGTTATATTGATAAAATACTGTAGAGTTACCGGCATTGAAAGTACCAAGGTCATTGTTTTGATTCAACAGATAAATCAAGTCGGTGTCATCCGTAGTGTTAAAAGCAGTTACGCTACCGTTGGTGCCGACAAAATCGCCATGGAAGATGGCTTGACCGTCATTCAGCGTAATCAAACCATCATTCAAAGTGTCAGCGGTAACATCTAAAATACCACCAAGTGTGATATTAAGAGTATTACCTGTGGTGATATTTAGAGTATCAAGAATTACGATATCTGCATTTATAGTCGCATCCACTCCAGTAAGATTAATTCCTGGGTTCAATGGCTCATCACCACCGATGACCAGATCATAATAGTCACTAATACCATCATTCTGATAAATTTCTTGGTTGCCACCACCATTATATTGATAGAAGACCGTGGAAAGTCCTTCATTGAAAGTGCCAAGATCATTCGTCTGACCTTGGAGATAGATCAGGTCGGTATCGACTGAAGCATTCAGTGCACTCAGAGTACCGTTGGTGCCGACAAAATTACCACGGAATATCGCTTGTCCGTCATTCAGCGTAATCAAACCGTCATTAGTAGTTTCTGCAGTAACATCAAGGATACCGCCGAGTGTAATATTCACCGTCTCACCAATCTCAATATTCAAGTTATTGTTTATATTTAAGCCCCAACCTAGCACATTCCATATTCCGCTGGTCAAAATCAAATCATTGTCTAGATAAACATCATCGAGTTGATTTACACTGATACCATCAAGAACAACATCATAAAAACTACTTCCTCCACTTAAGACATTTGAGGTTCCGACAAAAGTCACCACATTACCACCATGCTCAAAAGTGTCGTTATTACTCCAATTCCCACCAATTTCCATGGAATATCCGTCTGCATTCCAAGTACCGCTGTTAATCGTAAAATCATTACTGACAACAATAGCATCAAGCTGGGTTACAGCAGTTCCATCAAGAATAACATCATAAAAATTACTTCCTCCACTTAAGACATTTGAGGTTCCGGCAAAAGTAACCTCATTATTTCCATGCTCAAAAGTGTCGTTATTACTCCAATTTCCACCAATTCCCATGGAATGTCCGTCTGCATTCCAAGTACCAGAGTTAATCGTAAAATCATTACTGACAACAATAGCATCAAGCTGGGTTGCAGCAAATCCATCAAGAATTATATCATAAAAACTACTACCACCACTATTAATATTCTGATTTGCAGCACCATTAAAGATTACGTTATTACTATTATGAGTAAAAGTGCCAGCATTAGTCCAGTTCCCTGGTAAATCAATCGTAAAACCAGCAGCATCGAGACTTGCACCTGAGGAAATTGATAGACTACCGTATGAATTGAGAGGATCACCCGTTCTGCTCAGTGATAGATCAGCTCCAAGCGTTACAGCGCCAGAAGTTATAATAAAATCATGAATGGCATTGGACAGAGTTATATTGTAAGCGTTAATACCAGCAATTTGAAGGTCATAATAGGCTAAATCCAGCACTGTTTGACTATTGCCATCACCATCATAGGTAACCATACCGTTACCTTCACTAAAAATGCCACTTATAGTAAGTGTATCGCCACCAAAAATCAGTTCACCGTTTTCTGAAGCCTCAAACGTTAGATCAGTGGTTGAGTAATTACCGTTGACGTCCAGAGTGCTACTATCATTAATATAGGTATCACCGGTAACAGAAAGATTATTATCAAATGTTGCAGTTACACCATCGGTAACATAAAGGTCATTATCGACAGTTACAGCATCACTCATAGCCTTATTATCACTTCCAGCAAAAACAAGTGTATAGAATGAATCGCCACCAGTGATAATATTCTGTGATGCACCATTGAAAGTTACAGTTGAAGTGCCAGCATTAAATGTGCCATTATTTGTCCAATCTCCTGCAACTGAAATCTGACTTGCTCCAGCATCAAAAGTACCATCAGTATCAATAACAACATCACCGGCAGTATTAATTGCAAAATCAGCGGTTTCAAGTGTTGCATCAGTATCAATCGTCAAACTACCAGTCATATCTATATTACCTAGCATAGTCCCTACAGCACCTGAAAGTTGTAGGTTATGATATGGCAACCCAGCAATATCCTGATTAATACCAGTATACTGAACGGTTCCCTGGCTGTTTGATACAAAATTAGTTGGTGCAACCACTGCGTTCAAATTTGTCGGAACCTGCAGCGTGATATCTGAATTGAAAATCAAATTATTATCCAGAGTAATACCACTATTCCAGATTTTGTCACTGTTTCCCGAAAGAATAATGTCATAATAGTCAGTCGAGGCGATAGTCTGAGGAATAAAATCACTGTTGCCATTGTAATCTACCGCATGATCATTGTGAACAAGATTAACCGTTGACTCAACAGTAAATGTTCTCGCAATGCCGATATCACCAGTCAAATTGCGATCTCCTAGTCCCTGTAAAACAAGATTACCGTAATTAGCAGCAATAATATCCTGATCAACTAGTGCAGCATATTTAACTGTAGTATCTTCGCCAACCACAAACAACAGCGGATCAACATTAATCGGTTGACCATTAAAAGTGAGAATAGCAGTATCTTCTACTGATATAGTCGTAGCTGGCAAATTAAAAGCTCCATTGACAATCAATTCACTGCTGTCTGTTATCAACAGCGTCTGATTAACCTCAGCATTACTGTTCCAGTACTTCGTGCCAATTGAAGAGATTATCAGATTTTCATAAGCTACAGGAGTTCCGCCATTGGTTAAATTTTCAATCACCTGATTGTCGCCGGCATAATTAACTGCCGTCTCCGGATCAAAAGTTGTATCATTGCCGATTGTAATCGCACCTTGCAGAACTAGTTCTGTATTTGCATTCATCGTTAGGTCATGCTCAACATCAAGAAATACAGCAGAAATCTTCTGGGAACGCGGCAGTACGGGGTCGGTACTGCTGGTCAACATCAGATCATAATAGGTCACCCCGAGAATATCCTGATCGTGTCCATTGTATTCAACTAGCTGATTGTCATGGGCAAAAGTTCCAGTCCCAACCAAAGTAAACGCACCTTCAATCCTAGTATCACCCACCAAATGTTTGGTGCTAGAGCCGATCAAGGACAAATTATAATAATCCAGCGCGGCAACAGTCTGATCACCGATAACCTGAGAATATTGAACAGTGCCCTCTCCATGGGTAAAAATACCAACGACTGTAATAGTATCACTCTGAATATCCAACAATACCGGTGCCAAGAAGGTCAAGTCATTATCAACATCAAAACCGTTAGCGGCAGTTTTCGTTCCATTACCGTCAAGTACCAGATTCCAATAAGCCAAATCAGCTACATTCTGCGCTACACCATCATAAGTCACGGTGCCACTCGCAGCGGTAAAAATTCCTGAAATCGTCAAATCAGTTCCGGCAAAGAACAGCTTTCCAGCACCAGTAAAAGTCAAATCATCAGTACTTAAATTACCGTCAACATCCAGTACGCTGGTATCATTAATAGCAAGCTTATTGCCAACATTCAGAGTAGAACTAATGTTTACAGTTGAAGCATCATTAATCGTAAAATCATTACTAACTGCTACGGCTCCAGTCACATCTACAGTAATTCCATCAGCAACGGTCAAATCATTACCAACATCCAGATCACCGTTCGCGCTCTTCGTTCCAGCATTTTCAAGTACTAGGTTATAATAAGTTCCACCAGTATAAACATTCTGATCCGTACCGTCATAAATCACAGTGCCAGTGCCAGTGCCAGCAGTAAAGGTTCCTGAAACTATCAAGTCAGTTCCGGCAAAGAACAACTCTCCGCCCTGACCTGCTTCAAAGGTCAAATTAACTGTAGTAAGGTTGCTTTCAACATCCAGTGTACTTCCACCATTAATCTGAATATCACGGCTAACAGCTAGAGCACCACCAATTGTAACGACGGTCCCAGGTACTGCCGCTGTAGTATTGTTAAGTATCAAATCACGACCGATATCTGTATCGCTTGTGATAGTTGCAGTTGAGCCATTATCAAGTGTAAAATCCTGTCCGACACTCAAGCTACTGCCAATATTCAGCGTTGAAGCATTGTCCATAGTCAAATCATTGCCAACATTCAGAGTAGAGTTAATGTTTACAGTTGAAGTATCATTAATCGTAAAATCATTGCCAACATTTACAGCCCCAGTCACATCTACAGTGATGCCAGCAGAAACGATCCAATCATTAGTTGCGATTAAATCACCGTTTGCTGTTTTAGTGCCACTATTTTCCATTACTAGATTATAGTAGTTACCACCGGTATAGACATTCTGATCTGCACCATCATAGGTTACGGTACCACTACCGGCAGTCAGAACTCCACCAATAACTAAATCAGTACCACTGAACTTAAGTTCACCACCCTGACTCGCTTCAAAAATTAAATTATTATTTACTGTCAGGGAGCTGCCATCCATATCAAACAATGCACCATCATCAATTAGCAGATTATTGTCAATTGTCAAATCCGCACCATAGGTTTTAATCCCAGCAGTTAACTGTAGATTATAAAAATTGTTGCCAAAATTATCAATTGCCCGCGTTCCAGTAGTTGAATATTCAACGGTGCCGGTACCGGCAGTAAAGGAACCGCCAACAGAAAAAGTATTAAGATCGTTACCGACAAAGGTGAGTTTTCCTCCCGCTCCAGCTTCAAACGTCAGATCATTAGCAATACTAAAATCTGGTGAACCTAAAGGATCTGTCGTTACGTGAGAACCTCCGTCAATATTCAAATTATTAAAAATGATATTTTTGCTTAACTGCAAAGTATGAGGAACCGGTGAAGTTGCACCTTCAAAGGTAATGGTAAAATCATCAATCAGAGAACCAGGATTAAATCCGCCAACTCCAGTAGTTATCGAATTATCAATATCACCGGTTAACCAAATATCACCCTCAGCATCCTTATCACCACCGGTCATTGTAAGATTATTATAATGCAGAGATTTAATGATCTGTCCATTTGCACCTTCACTATAAAGTACTGTACCATATCCAGTATTGGTAAAATGAGCATCAGTAATATTGAATTCATCTTTAACATCTAAGGTTACAGTATCATTAGCAAGCCTCATCTGACCGGCAACTTGAAAATCTCCAGCCCCAAGATCATCCAAAGTCTTAGTCCCATTCCCAGCCAACACAAGATTATGATAATTAACTGACGTAACACCTTGATTCGCTCCATTATAGGTAACAGTATGGTTTGATGAGACAAATTCAGCAGTACCAGTTAGCGTAAATGCACCAGCAATACCGATATCGCCGGCAGCAGTCTTATCGCCGCTACCTGATAGAGCCAAATTGTAATAATCAAGCGCAGCAATAAACTGGGCATTTAAACCACTGTAATTAATTGTACTATCACTGTGGTGAACCAAAGTACCAGCAATATTCAGCGAATTGGTGATATTCAATATTGCTCCGCCATCCATCTCTAATTTATTAACATTATTTGTCATATTAACTGCAGTAACAGTCAGGTTATCCAACATTAGTGTCCCATCGACCCGCTGATTACTCCAAATAAAACTGTCAGTCACCGGGCTGGCAAATCCAGTCAAAGTCAAATTATTGTAAGTCAAATCTATAACAGTTGCAGGTCCAGTGGGACCACTAATTATATACTCTACTATACCATCGCCATTGGATTCAAACGCTCCACTGTAATTCCAAGTTGCGGCATTTGCTAGATCTGCTTCAAGTTTCATCGAGCCGTCAACGGTTAACAGACCGGACAGATTTAAAATCCCAGTTGCACCGATTATCAGTTCACTGCCATCTGTGATAACAGCAGAACTATTAATATCCAACGTACCATTAACGGTAACTATACTACCACTCTCGACACTAAGTCCAGGCGCAGTAATCGCCTCAACAATAAAAACTCCTCCTCCACTACCGCCATCGGCATCAATCGTCAAGGTAGAGTTGTTGATCATTGAAAACTGCCCCTGTGCCGTAATGGTAACTCCATCTTTCACCGTCATCTCACCGCCGTCAAGCTGCATATCACCAAGTGTGGCATCGCCGCCGGTTATAAGATTAACCCCACTCCCAATAGTCAGCAAATTAGCCACATTAAAATCACTAAGAGCTGTTTTATCGCCAGTGCCAGTCAAAGTAAGATTCCAGTAATCAACTGGCGTGACCCCATCACTCATTATCGTCTGGTTAGCACCGGAATAGATTACCTCTCCACTGCCAGCAATAAACCCACCACCATTATAATTCAAGGTACCAACAACTTCCAAACTACCATTAGCTACTGACAATGGTGCAAGCGCAGCCAAATTAACCGTAGAACCAACTTCAATAAACATATCGTTATCAACGGTCAAACCAAGAGTAATATTTGCAGTTGAATTTTCGATAACATCCATGTCATGGGTTACTGACAATAGTAGACCAGGGGTCTTCGCACCACCACCGGAAATCGTTAGATTATAAAAAGTCCAATCATTAATCGTCTGAACACCAGCAGAAGAATATTCAACTTCTCCTGTAGTAGTACTGTAGTTAGTTGCAGTAACAGCACCGGCAATATCCAGCAAGCCAGCAACATTAATATTATTGGTGGTAACAGCTGCAGTTACCCCAAGCTCAACTGTCATATTATTCGTTACATCCAGGTCTTGGGCAGAAGTCTTAGTACCGCTACCAGACAGTGTCAAGTCATAAAAATTCCAGTCATTAATATCCTGAGCTCCCGCAGAAGAATATTCAACTTCTCCTGTAGTAGTGCTGTAGTTAGTCGCAGTAACAGTACCTGCAATATTCAGCAAGCCAGCAACATTAATATTATTGGTAGTAACAGCTGCAGTCACTCCAGTCTCAACTGTCATATTATGGGTTATATCCAAATCTTGAGCAGAAGTTTTCGTCCCACCACCTGACAATATCAAATCATAGTAATCCAGATTAGCAACAACCTGTGCCGCAGCACCTGAATAATCAACCGTCCCCTGCCCTACCACAACATCTGCAGACGTTGCGGTAAAAACCCCGGATATATCCAACGTTCCGCCATTAGCAGTGAACAACAAATCATTACCAGCGACAGTGGCATTCAAATCAGTCGCACTCAACGTTCCACCATCAATAATCAAATCGTTATCTATAATAACGATACTATCATCAAAATTATAAGTTCCACTGATAACTAAATCGTTTACCGTAGCGGTAAGATTCAGTGTCACAAAATTAGTTCCGGCCAGTTCCAGATCATTATAATCCACATCATTCACCGTCTGTGAATTTCCAGAATAAACGACTCTCCCAGTTCCGGCAGTAAAAGTAGTACCGACATCATTCCAAGCGCCAGCAATATCAAGGGTATTTGAGCCAGCCAGCAGTTTTGAACCAGCAGCAGTGTTTAGATCATTACCAACTGTAACATCGCCAACCAAAGTAACATTTGATGTCCCATTAACATCTAGATCATAATATGTTCCACCACGCAATGATTGCGCTGCACCACCCAGATAATCAACAATACCAGCCGTCATAGCAAAAGATCCACTAGTCAAATTGCCAGTTACAGTTACATCTCCAGTACCACTGATCGTACTGGCTCCGACATTTCCTGTTATATTCAGCGTACCATCATTATTGATATCTGCAACACTAGTAATTTTGTTAAGTGTCAACCCTCCAGTAGCCTCAATATCAAAAGCATCGCCGGAAGAGACACTAATATTGATAGTATTTGATCCACCGTCAATGCTTATTGCTTTACCAGCAACACTAATAACAGATGTTAAACCAATATCATAACTGCCATCAAAAGTAATTGATTCACCATCACCGACATTCGTTACCGCCAGACGCAAAGAACCGGCTCCGCTGTCTAAGGCACTGGTCACCAACTGGTCAGCCAATTGATAGTCATAATCGGTAATGCCCAAAGCTACTGGGTCAACCAGACCAAACTGATAATCCAGCGTCCAGTCATTGCCGCCGACATCATCGGTGGCGGCCGCAATATCAGCACCGGTGGCGGCAGCAATATCCGCCACCAGTTGGCGTCCGGCATCATTGCCAGCTAAACGGCAACCGAAGATATTAATATCAGCTGTATCGCTCAACGCACTACGCCAAGAGGCAAAATCGTTAAAATGTTCATTGACCGCATCGCCGTCAATCACTTGACCGTTAAGAACAAAATAACCTTCATTCCCGTGAGTGAAAATATGGACATCATCAAATTCACTGTTGGCATTGTTCAAATATTCAGTGATCTCTTCAATCCCGTCACCAACCCCATCAAGCATCACAATTTCAACATTGTCATCAAGATCGTCAATAATCTCATCCGCATTCATCACGGAAGAGTTAAAGAAGGCCACCTCATGTCGAGCATCAACTTCCAGTACTGAATCAAAACTCTCCAGCCCGGCACCATCAAAATAGACATCAGATATATCAACATCACCATGTTCAAGTGTCCAGTCGCCACCAAGATCGGTAGCACCAGTCAGATCATCACTCGCCGCCACTTCATGATCCGTCGCCTCCGCAATCGCATTAACTAGACTTTCACCTTGGACACTTGCGGTTAAATTTGAAGATAGAATATCAATCCGACCATCTTCAGCCATTACATTATCAATGCCATCCCAGAAATCCTGTTGAACATCACTAGCAATCGTCTCATAGGCGGTAGTTTCATCACTAAAGACGGTCAACTCACCACCATCTTTAGTTTCAACGGCAAAGGCGATTGAATCAGCTTTTTCGCCATCCAGGGCATCATTAATCTGGGCAAGTAGTTCATTAGCAGTAGTGGCTTGGGCATCGTAACGCACTACTATGGTATCACTTGAGGCGGCATCAAAAAGGTCGTCGGCATTCTCCAGGGCATCGGAGATCAACAAGACATTAATATCACTGGCATCGGTCATTCCATCCGGCAAATCTGCCGCTAATGGAACTTCATCGGCTGCCGACTGTTCGGCATCGGCTGCATTCTGCGGTGCCGCTTGCGATTCAGGATTACCCTGTTCCGCCTGCTGTTCGGCCTCCTGGGCCGCTTCAACCTCTTGCTGAATTTCTTCTGCCTGTTCTGCTGCTTCTGCTACATCTATCGCTGCTGCGCCGTCAAATAAAATCCGATCTTCGAGTTGATACATAATATTGCCCTTTGGTTGTCTACCATGCCCGGTAGTCTTTGCCGCTAAATGCGACTATATTAATTTAATATTTTTTATATAGTACTTTGCGACATCCTGGCGCATAAGCCTTGATCTCCAAAGGAGATCATATAATCCTGCGCCTGGAAGTCGCACGCTACTAACTAACACAATGTCATTGATAGTAAGATAGTTAAAACCTTTTCTAAATATAACCATTTATCAATTAGTTACTTAATTCAATTATCCCTATTTAGGGTAATAAATCGCTAATTCAAGTTTAATTAGCTATATCCTATGTACCATGATGAAAATTAAAAACAACTCAACTACAGAAAAAAATGCGATTTTTTTTGTTTTTTAGCCGATTCACTATGCAAAACAGCCTATTTTACCCATACATCAATATTTTTTTATAATCTTCAGTGACATCATCAATAATAATCATGTAGCACTAAACCGCTATAAACTGAGAGTCGATGGGTAATTGATAACTGTAAAGCTTCTGCGCACCTTTATGGCATAACTGACGTCTGATGACCTATAGGACTTAACTGACTTTGAATTATCGACTAATCCTGTTATATTTAATAAATAGTGCCTGAACGGAAACTCCCTGTGCGTGATGCAGAGAGGTGAGTCCTGAGTAAAAAATAGTATATTTCCAATATAGTAGGTTTAAAATGCCCATTGAAACATTACAGCATTTGATCGAACAGCAGCTTAATCTCCCCGCCCCCCTGCCCGGCTCCGTAAAAAAACAATACACGACCTGCGGACAACCAAACTGCCGTTGCAAAGACAAAGTAAACCCACAAAAACATGGTCCCTATAATCAACTAAGCTTCAGCCTCAAAGGCAAAAGTTCTACCATGTTCGTCAAAACCCCGGACTTCGACAATGTCACCACCATGACCGGATCCTATAAAAACCATCGCGAACTAACCATTGAAATCGCCCAGCAAATGATTGAACTATGCCGTCAAAAAGGGATCAGGCAAGCGCAACACACCTATGACGAATTGTATAACAATGCCATCCGCAAACGAGCCGGGGAGCGTTCAGAAACCGGCAGAATGAAAGAGTTACGTGCCAGCCGAAATAAATGGAAAGCCCGTGCCGTAAAACGCGGTGAGCTGCTGAAAAAAAACATTGCCGCTATCAACAACCTGAAAAACAAACGTGACCGCTGGTACAAGGAGGTGTTGCTCTATCGCAAACAGGAGAATGAAAAAATAGATTATATCGAAGAGATTGTTAAAAAAATTCAGGCAACCGGCAAGACATCAACAAAAATGAGCCCGAATTCCAACTACCAAAAGGTAAACATCTCAACCTAAGCCAATAACATCACTACAACAAAGAGCATGTCCCCAAAAGGTCACTTCCCCTGCGACCTACAGGCAGGCATCTTGACAACCGCCACCCACCCTTTGAAAAATCAGGCTTATGTACTACATAACCGCCATTTGCTTATTTTTTTGCACGTTTTATAAAATATAACATTTAAGTATTGGCGGAGCAAAAACAGTTGTGACACTATTCGAAAAATCGACCATTTAAACCTTGCAAAATGATAGAAATCTGCTATAATTGTAATTGTGTTATATGATGATATTTTTTCAAGTCAAGAGAAATATGGAACAATTAACTGCTACAACGGTCTTAGTCTACAAATATCAGTATGTTTGATAATGCCATAACCAAACAAGGAAAACGCAATGAAAAAACAAACAGCAAGACTCCTGAAGTTAACTATTATGTTCACAATAGTTATTGCTGCAATATTAACCTACGCCCTGCCATCTTATGATGATGTCCTGGTAGTCATCAATGATGACTCTCCGCAATCTATTGAAATTGGCAACTATTTTGTCTCCCAGCGCCAAGTTCCGAGCATTAATGTCTGTCACATCAGTATGAGGGACACGCAAGCTGGCAGTGACAGTCCCCGAATGACTGAAGAAGAAGAAACTAAAGCTATTCAGGATATAAAAAACTATCTGGTCAATAACAACCTTGAAGATAAAATCAACTATATTGTGCTGACCCGCGGCATCGGCTATTGGGCTACGTATACAGTAAACGGCACCCGCCACCTGTTTGATCTGCAACTGTTAACCTCACTGGCTGACCTTAAATACGGCAGCGGCAGCCTGTTCAGATTCAACCCGTTTTATTACTATATCACTGAGAATTTCGAAAATTTAGTTGACTATAAATTCACTAAAGCCAAATACGGTTATTATATTGTCACCCGTCTGGACGGCCCGGGCGGAATTCTCGGCGCAAAAAAGCAGATTGACAACTCTGGCTATCCAGCCTACCATGCCTACGATAAGAATAATATTAAATATCTGGTTATTCCTCCAAAGTTCATTATAGGGGTTAATACTAAAAAAGACGAAATTGACAGACGAACAAATATCAAGATTATTTACCCGGATATGTATGATAATAATACCTACACTGTGCCAATCCCCGGTGGCAGCGGTCTGCTTCAACGTGATGTTGCCAAAGAAATCAGCTTTGCATATTTCGACTGGGTCGGTTGGGAAGCTGAATTCACCAAATGGTACTCAAATAGTGAAGCATCTGCCTATTACCCATCAATTTACCGCGGTATCGAATTTCTGCCCGGCGGTATTGGTGAAGCATTCCGTTCACACCCGGCACTCACCATGAACCGGCATACCGGGGGGATGGTGGGGTCAAGCATCGGTGCAAGTGATTATGTCAAATCAGTACGTTATACGACCGGTGAAGATTATCGGGTTCGCCATTTGACCAACGTTGCCTACGACCCGATAAATAACTGGGTCTGGTGCGGAACCGGCGACAGCCCGTTTGACGGGGGGCAGAACTGGGGTGACGGCCGGGTCAGCGACGAGGCAAAACAGGGATATGCCAAGCACCGTGGTGGTGGTATTGGCATCTTTCAGAGTGGCACTGGCGATTTGGTGAAACATTTTTCACCTGACAGTACCGCTTTCTATACCCCGGATACCAGCGAACTGAATAACGCCCGGGTCGTCAGTCTGGTTTATGATAAATACGATAAATTAATGTGGATTGCCCATTATGAAGGCATTCAGTATTATGATCTGCAAAACGACACCTGGCACAATATTCCTGAATTAACCAATAATTTCGCATCAGCTCCGACGATTTACGTTGATCCGTTTGACACCGACAAAGTCTACTTCGCGTTTCTCGCTGAAAACGGCTCAAGAGCAATCATTGCATCACAGATTACTGACGCTGACACCAGTATTTTTGAATACAGTAAAAGTGCTCGCACCGTAAAAACATATAAAATAAAAGATACGCCGGGCGTGTTGCCGCTGATTACTAAAACATCAGCTGATATTGTCTGGCTGACATGGGATAAAAATCTGATCAAATATAAACTCAGTGAAGAGAAAATTCTCCAGGACATCGACCTGCAAGATGCAGTTAAAGATGAAACAGTCAAGGTCGACGATGAAGACCGTCCGATCCTGTCATCAATACTCTATCCGCGCGGACTGGTTTCAACCAACAATACCACCGGTGAAAAGATCGTCGGTGTCGCATTTACGACTAAAAAGGCTGTAACTGCTGACGATGGCACTCCGCAAACCGCCTACGTCCTGCGGATTAAAGAAACCGGTGAATCCACGTCAACCAATACCCTGATTCACAGCCCCGATTGGGAATTTGCTCTCAACAGGGATCAATGGGTTCAGGCCATGGTAGTCAACCCCAACAGTCCCGATGATATATATATTGCGTTCGGCTCATATCGTTACGGCACGCTTATTTCAGAATCCACTGACAGCGGTGCAACCTGGAATCGCTACGAACCCAATTCACTTGGGAACATGCTGGGCATGACAATAGGCGAAAACAATAAACTCTACCGTGTGGGGGGCTCCTACGTTGCCCAGCAGACTATTGCCGATTTCATGCTGGACGGTGCGGTAGCGGTCGGTGGCGGAATGGTGCATGACTCAATGTATTATGACGAAAAAGATCATTCCGGCTTTGTCAGACCGCCAATAAGCCCCAACGACGGTGCATATAACGGCAATGCGGGTGAAGCACGCACCGCACAAAAACAAGTTGAATCGATGATGTTCATGATTCTGGACGGGTACAGCATTGCCGATGCTAGGTTTGGCATATTTGACAGATACCCGCAGCATGGCAGCGGTGGGCACAACTCCCACATGCTTACCATGCCACCAAAATCTGCTCCATTCGCGCCGCGCGTTGATGAAGTCAATACCGACTTTAACGTCATGAACTACAACGTTATAGAAATAATTCTTGACAGTCCCGGACTGATAGACAGTATGGACGGTTTTTTCCCGTCAACGATCAACAGTACCACCGTGAAGCTGTTTGACAATAATCATGATCTGGTAGATCCGTCAACTTATACCATGGTCTACAATCCAATCGGCAATAGAATTACCCTCACGGGGAATTTCACAGAACTTTCATACAACATCACGCTGAAATGCGGCAATGACGGCATCAAGAACATTAAAGGTGCCCCGATGGTCAATACCCGTGAGAATGAGTTCAAGGATGAGATAAGCTATTCTTTCTCTAACAGGGAGCAGTCGGAAACAAATCCGCCATCCGTACCGACTGGGTTAAGTCAAATTGTAAATCCGGAAGCTATTGTATTCAGCTGGAATGATTCAACCGATGATTCCGGTATTGACCATTATAAAATTGTTATATCTGACAGCAGTGATTTCTCAACGCCGGTCTTCATCAGTAATCCGGTCAGCAGCAATGTATCGGCAGCAGTCTGGGCCGTCGGTGTCACCAACTACTGGCGTGTCCGGGCGCAGGATACTGAAGGCAATATAAGCGGCTGGAGTGAAGTTAAAACCTTTTTCGGTCTGGATGATACAACTCCGCCGTCGATACCGATCGGTCTTGCTCTGGTTGTAAATCCGCAGAGTATTGATTTTTCCTGGGAAGATTCAACCGATGGGTTCGGGGTTACAGGTTATGAAATAGCAGTGTCCGATGACGTTGACTTCTTAACGGTGGCTTTCACCGGCTCTTCGGTTGACAGTAACATATCTGCTGATGTCTGGACTTATGATGCGACCAACTACTGGCGCGTGCGGGCACTGGACGCGGCGGGCAACGTCAGCGGCTGGAGTGAAGTCAAAACCTTTACTGGTCCGGCGGATACAACTCCGCCGTCAGTACCGACCGACATGGAATATGATATAAGTTCAGGAAATATTAATTTTGACTGGAGTGATTCAACCGATGCTTCCGGGATTGCAGGCTATGAAATAAAAGTGGTTAGTATGGCAAATTGGACAGTTCCTGTCTTTACCGGTACGCCGACTGAGAGTAATATATCGACAGCAATCTGGGATCATGGCGGGTTCAACCACATTTGGAATGTACGGGCACAGGATTCTGCAGGTAACTGGAGTAATTGGAGTTCAATTAGTTTTTTCACCATACCGAATGAATCAGACCCGCCATCAATTCCAACCGGTCTTACACAGACCATGAATTCTAAAAGCATCAATTTCAACTGGGATGACTCAACGGATGCCTCCGGGATTGCCCGCTATGAGCTAGCACTAGCTGAAACGAGCAGTTTTGCCCCCCTATTAATAAGCCGTTCCCCGACTTACAGCAATCTTCTAATAATGGTTCCCAAATATAACACCACCCTTTACTGGAAAGTCCGGGCAACAGACACAAGAGGTAATATCAGTGACTGGAGTGAAGTTGCAAGTTTCACCAGTCCAACGGACATAATCCCACCTGCTACACCAACCAGACTTAAACAGGTTATAACCCAGACTAAAGTTGACTTTGACTGGAGTGATTCCACCGACAAAGCCGGTATTACTGGTTACGAAATAATCCTTTCAGAATCAAGCGATTTTTCAACAGTACTATTCAGCGCAACTACAGCCATTAGCAACCAAGCAGTAACGGGGTTAAAACATAACAGGATAATTTACTGGAAAGTTCGGGCAATAGATAAAGTGGCCAATGCCAGTGACTGGAGTGAAATTAAAACCTTCACCACCCCTGCCGATTTAACCGCCCCACCAGCTCCACTTGGTCTTGCGCAAGTGATAAATCCGACAACTATAGATTTCACCTGGAACAGTTCAAGCGACAGCTCCGGTGTCGCAGGGTACGAAATAGTAATGTCTGCATTCAGCAGTTTTTCAACAATACTATTCAGCAGTTCCCCAACCGGCACTAGTGCATCGACCGACGCCTGGCGTCGCGGTGCCACCAACTACTGGAAGGTAAGAGCCCGGGATTCAGTAGGCAATGTCGGGGACTGGAGCGAAGTTCAAACTTTTATGGGATCAGCAGAATCAACTCCGCCAACAATCCCGCTCAATCTCCGTCAACGGACCAATGACGATATGGTTAATTTTATCTGGAGTGTTTCAAATGATGCTTCCGGAATTGCAAATTATGCCGTAGCTCTGGGACGTGATAACAGCTTTCAGCCAGCAATGGACACCAATGGTGCCAGAAACAGTATGGAACTCTCGGCAACCAGCCTGCGTGGCTATACTCAATGGCGTGTCAGAGCCCGGGATGCTGCCGGAAACTTAAGTGACTGGAGTGCAGTAAAGAGCATTATTACAGCTCCACCGGTCAATAAGATAGGCAACGCTACAACGATAAACCTCGACAATAACGGCAACGGCTCAACCACCGGCTGGATTAAAAATAACGAAATAAATGATTATTATAAATTCACTCCGACCAGCAATGGTCAGTTCAACATCGAACTGACCAACCTGTCAGCCATGGTTAACGTGTCCATCCATCAGTACGATACAGGTCGGAAAAAATATAAACAAGTAGCAAAAATCAAGCCCAATAAAAAAACCAGACAGGTAAAATCAGCTGATCTCATGTTGCGTGGTGGCTCAACATATTACCTGATAATCAAAGGCAACAAAGCGCAAGCAACCGACTATAAACTTAATATTGTCGGCAGCTATTTCCCTGCTCCTACAGATAATAACAGTTTCAATAAAGCGACCCCGCTCACCATGAATGCGGGTCAAGCTGAAGTTGAGGGCTGGATCGGACGCGGCGATGGTTATGATTACTACAGCTTCACCCCTGATATTGATGGTGCATTTGACTTTAAACTGACGAAGCTGTCTACCAGAATAAAACTCACAATCTACCAATACGATGCAGCAAAAAAACGTTATCGCAAACTCGCCATAATAGACACCAATAAAAAAACAGGCTTAACTGAAGGACTAAATATCCGATTGCTTGCCGGTGCTAACTACTATGCTGTCGTAGAAACTGGCGACCGCGGACAAGGCAAATATAACACAACATATTTCCTAAGCATTGAACGATAGTACTATTTGCCAAGTACCCAGCGACGTCCCGGCGCGAAGGGCATAGTCCCGCAAGGGACAAACCAAGTACCCAGCGACGTCCCGGCGCGAAGGGCATAGTCCCGCAAGGGACAACCAAGTACCCAGCGACGTCCCGGCGCGAAGGGCATAGATGTACCCAAAAAGGAATCAATATAGCCGGCTTTGCCGGAACTATACCCATTATGGGTAGTTTTTAGTTAGTTTATCTGGCAAACTAAGCTCAATTGCCCAGAATAAAAGTTTAAAATTCAACCTAAACGAGTATAGTTGTATCACGTCTCCGTGAGAAGCAAAATAAATTTAGTTAGTGTTAAAAGCGATGAAGAATCACCGCACTCCAAAATAATTTTCATCAGCATATAATGCCTTGGAGTGCGCAAATTCTTTTGCGCTTTTACACGGGAAAATACCTACCCGAACGTAGTGACGGACGAAGTAATTTCAGAGATCCTTACCCATAAGAAATAGAAATGAGACCAAATCTTTTCAATGTAGAGGTGATTACCACATTTTTAAGGTGGGAGCCGACCTCCCGGTCGCGAATAAAGGTTCATTTTCTATTTCCGCTACCTATCGTCCAGTTGAGCTTAAATCTCGCAACCGAGTAAAGTATTCTGAATTTCCTATTAGATTTAAAAACATATAGTCGCTTGGCGTCTAACATGTACAAAACTTTCGACATAATTGATGCGGTGTCGCAAGTAGGACTGTCCTTTTAGGCTGTCTTTTTGACGCGGTGAAACACGCGTCCTACTTTTTGTTGCATCCAAAGGATGCCCTTTTACCAAGCGTAGTCTTGGGAAAAACGTAGCGCCTTGAGAATCAGGCTTAAACAAATCACCTATTTATTCCTTGAAAAACAGTGAAAATCTGCTATTTTAGTCTAAAGATAGTTACTAAAAATTAAACGATGGAACAATTGCCTGCTCTAGCTGTCCTTAGCTTCAGTAGCTTTGTTCAGTCCAGCATATAAAAATAAAGGAAAAATAATGAAAAAATCAGCCAGTAATATCCTTAAAATGACTGTTACCTTATTAATAGCCACCGTCACTACATTGACCTACGCCCTACCCGCTTATGACGATGTATTGTTAGTAATCAACGATAATTCACCGCAGTCAATCGAAATCGGCAACTACTTCCAGCAGCAACGCAAGCTTCCACTGATTAACGTTTGTCATATCAGAACCAAAGATGCTCAGCTCAGCACTGATGTCACTCAAATGACCCCAGAAGCCGAGGCCAGTGCGATCAATGCAATCAGAAACTATCTGGTTAATAACAATCTGGAAGATAAGATTAACTATATCGTCCTGACCCGCGGTATCCCATACTGGGCTACCCATATAGAGCAGAGCGGCACTCGCCATCTGTTTGACCTGCAACTGTTAACCTCACTGGCTGACCTTAAATACGGCAGTGGCAGTATCTTTAAATTTAACCCGTTTTACTACTATATCACTGAAAACTTCGAAAACTTAGTTGACTATAAATTCACCAAAGCTAAATATGGCTACTACATTGTTACCCGCCTAGATGGTCCGGGGGTCAGTGGCGTTAAACAGCAAATTGACAGCTCCGGCTATCCAGCCTACCATGCCTACGATAAGGACAATATTAAATATATGCCGATCCCACCGAAATTCAGAACAACTGGGTTTGGCATAAAAAAACCGGAAATTGACAAACGTACCAATATCAAAATTGTCTATCCAAGTGCCTATGATAACAATAGCTTTGTTATGCCTCCGCCACTACTCCCATTACCAGGTAGCAGTGGTCTACTCCAACGTGACGTCGCCACCGGCATCAGCTTTGCCTATTTTGACTGGGTCGGCTGGGAAGATGAATTCACAACCCTGTACTCAAATAGTGAAGCGTCCGCCTATTATCCTTCCCCTTACCGCGGTATTGAATTCCTGCCCGGCGGAGTTGCCGAAGCGTTCCGTTCACATCCCGCTCTTTACATGAACCGCTACACCGGTGGAGTAATCGAGCTCAATCCAGCCAATAACACTTTCAGAGATTTCAAAAAATATTACACCGGCAATGACTTGCGTTTCAGACATCTCACCAACCCTGCATACGATCCAATCAATAACTGGGTTTGGAATGCCACTGGAGATAGCCCATTCGATGAAGGAACTAATTATGGTGACTCCAGGGTATCAGACGAAGCAAAACAGGGCTATGCCAAACACCGTGGCGGCGGTATCGGCATTTTTGATGTGGCAACTGGGAAAATTGTCAAACATTTTTCTCCTGATAGCACGGCATTTTATACCCCTGACCCCAGTGGTTTAACCAATGCCCGGGTGCAGAATATTGTTTATGATAAATATGCAAAAGTGATGTGGATTGCCCATTATGAGGGAATTCAGTATTATGATTTGAAAGATAATACCTGGCACTCAATTCCGGAATTAACTAATGATTTTGCCTCTGCGCCGACAATCTATGTCGATCCTTATGACACCGACAAGGTCTACTTTTCATTTTACTATGAAGGCGGCAGCAGAGCGGTAGTACAGTCACAAATCCCCGATGCAGCAACCCATATTTTTGAATACAGTAAAAGCAGTCAGACAGTCAAGCAGTATAAGATTAAAGAGACCGCAGGCGTCATCCCGCTGCTCACCAAAACTGCTGCCGATACGCTCTGGCTGACCTGGGGTAAAAACCTGATTAAATATGACCTCAAGACGGAATCTATTCTGCAGGAAATTGATTTAGTGGATGCAACCCAGTACGAAACCTTCCCAGTCCCAATCCTCTATCCGCGCGGGCTGGTATCAACCGTCAATTCACGGGGTGAAAAAATTGTCTGTGTCGCCTTCACATCTTCTAGAGGTGATGATGCTAATCCACAGAAAGGTTATATCCTGAATGTGCTGGAAACTGGCGTCTCCACCGCAGTTCAAACTCTAGTTCATGAAATTGAATGGGAATTCGGCAAGAACTCGTATCAATGGGTTCAGGCTTTAGTCAAAGATCCAGCATCGCCCAATACCTTCTATCTGGGACTTGGCGGGCGGCGCGGCGGTGGATTTGCCTTTAAATCAACTGATGGCCGCGGAGCGGCATGGACCGTATTCAAACCAGCCAAAGCTTCACTCAATTACCTGCTGGGCATGACCGTCGGCGAAAATGGTAAAGTTTATGTAACCCGCGGTTCGTATTTGGCTCAACAGATTATCGGTGACTTTATCATGGACGGTGCCGTTGCGGTCGGCGGCGGAATGGTGCATGATGCAATGTACTATGACGAAAATGACCATTCAAATTTTGTCCGTCCACCGGTAGTTGCCCGAGGAGCCTATTCCGGCAACCAGGGCGAAGGCCGTACAGCTCAGACGCAAGTCGAGGCGATGATGTTTATGATTCTCGATGGCTACAGCATCGCCGATGCCCGGTTTGGCATTTTTGAAACCTACCTACAACATGGTGGTGGTGGTCACAACTCCCACATGTTGACGATGCCACCTAAATGTGCCCCATTTGCACCACGAGTGGATGTGGATAATACCGAGTTTGAAGTTGCTAATAAAAGCACCATCACCATCAAATTACACAGCCCCGGTTTAATCGCCAGCATGGACGGCTTTTTCGCCTCAACGATCAACAGTACTACGGTGAAAGTTTTTGATCAAAACATGCAGCCGGTCGCCCCGACTGACATCAGTTATGATTCAGCAACGCAGGCAATTATTATCACCGGCACGTTCCCGGGGCAGTCCTATTATGTCACGTTAAAATGTGGTAGCGACGGGATCAAGAACATCAAAGGAGCGCCACTGCTTAATACTCGTAAAGATGAGTTCAAGGATGCGATAACCTATACCTTTGGGGATGCCATCGCACCAACGATTCCAATCGGACTGGCTTCTACGATCAATAATGATTTTTCAGTTTACCTCGACTGGCAAGATTCAACCGATGCGGGGTCAGGGGTACTAAAATATGAAGTGCAGGTTGATGATAACGCTAATTTCTTAAATCCAAAATTCAGTGATGATCCTGTCGTCAGTCACACAACGACCAGTAATAACCTGCCTGATAGTCCATATTTCTGGCGCGTACGTGCCATAGATGTTGCAGGTAATTACAGTGGCTGGAGTCAGGTTAATTCTTTCATGCTCGATAGAGCCGGCAACTCATTTGACCGTGCCACATTGCTACCACTTGACGCAACTGGCAATGCCTCTACCAATGGCTGGGTCGGCACTGAGGATCCGAGCGATTACTTCAAAATCATTCCCGCAGCCAGTGGCACCTTTGACATCAGCCTGACTAACTTGTCAGCTAAAATCAAAGCATCTATTTACAGCTATGATGAAATTAAGCAGAAATACAAACGTATTGTTGATATTAAGACTGATACAAAAACTGGAATAACGGCAGTAAATGATATTCTACTGCAAGGTGACAAGAGTTATTACGTTGTTATTGAATCTGCCGACAAAGGCAAGGGCAAAGAAAATACAACCTATCAACTTGATATTATGGGTAACTATTTCCCACCAGCAACCGACAATAATAGTTTTGAGAAAGCAACTAATATCGTATTAGACGAAGATGAAACTATATTACCCAGCTGGGTAGGGTTTGGCGATGCCGCTGATTATTACAAATTTTCTCCTAAATATAACGGCATGTTTGATATCAGCATGAATGATATGACAACCAAGGTCAAATGCTCCATCTATATGTATGATGCGGTTAAAAACAAATACAAACGCATCGTAACCCTCAAACTAGATAAAAAAACTGGTGAGATGACGACTAATAACACTATCCTATACAGTGGGAAGCAATACTTTGCGGTTATTGAGTCAGCGGACGGTGGCAAAGGGAAATATAACACCGCATATTCGTTAGCGATTAAACGGAACGGCTATTTCTAAGGTTATTTATCAAGCATAGCAAAACGGCTGCAATACCAATAGGTAATTGCAGCCGTTATTTTTTATGTACCCGACTGCTGGCGCAGTGCAAGGATGAGCTCCCTTGGAGATCAGAGCTTTTGTGCCAGGATGTCGCAAAGTACTAGTCTGGCGCAGTGCAAGGCACCCTTTACCCAGGGCTGTTCAATGCTAAAGTTACGAAGCAAGTGAATCGTGTTTGTAATTCCGCCTTTAGGCCGGTGTTTTTGTTTCGGTTGTTCGCCTTGCTCACCTGTCGTTGCGCTCGAGGCAGCGAACATGCTAATCCCTGGGGATTAGGAACGCATCTAAAGATGCTTAAAAGCACCCACTGAAGTGGGAACTACAAATGAGCGTGCTTACGCCCTGGCCCTGTACTAGTGTGCTGTCTCATAAATTCACAGCTAAAATCGAAGTATTTGCTTGACTGATTTATTTTTAGTGCGATGGTAATAGTATTGTCGAAAATACATTTAAAATAGAATACAAACGAGAGAGTATAGCATGAGTCGTACTGGACGCCCTAAAAAGAAAGTTATATTAACTCAGCAACAGGAAGAAGAGTTAAAAACGTGGCCAAGGTCAAGGAGCCTGTCACATAGTTTAGTAATTCGTTCAAAGATAATATTATTAGCTGCTGCTGAAGTCAATAATGCATCTATTGCGCAGAAATTAGACTTGAATCCATCAACGGTGGCAAAATGGCGCCGCCGTTTTATTGAAGATGGCATACAGGGACTTCATGATGAATATCGTTCGGGGAAACCACGAACATATACAGAAGAGCATATAACAAAACTACTGAAAAAAACGATTGAAACAAAGCCCGCAGGTGAGACACATTGGAGCTGCCGCAGCATGGCTGAAGAGTGTGGAATTTCAAAGGCTACTGTAAACAGA
>JAKIUY010000069.1 GCA_021647315.1 Victivallaceae bacterium | reverse complement strand
AATAGTTAGACATTATATCTCTCCAATGTTTATGGGGTTTAAGTGAGATATAATATATTACATTTTTACTTACAGGTGGTACACTTTCAAGTGACCATGGGTGGTACACTTTGGGTGACCGCTAACAATCAACAACATGTTTTCCCCCATTCTCTGAAATATCTTCTGCATAAACATATGTATTTTGACCCACGAACAATAAACATACATAGAAAATAGTTTTTCGCAAATTCATTTGGATATACCTTCATATTTTATATTTTAAATTAAAAATCGTTCGTGAAAATATTATAACTCTTACTAGCTATATTTTTGCTAAGTATTAACATCATTCAAAACTTTCTGGGTCCAAGTGTTGGCAGAATAACCTCTCTCATAAGTCTTGCTGGGTTTATTGGGTCGAACCAAATTCCTGACGTCAACAATTGTGCTGAAAATAAAGCTTTTTCATCATTAGATAGTTTAGAGCTATCTATTGCTTAAAATATTCTTACATCAAAAAAAATAGGCCTGTTTTAAACTTTTAAGATCTTGTCAGATAGGCTTGCTCTTTTTTAGTCCCTTTTAAACTATAAGACAGCTCTAGTTCTTCTACAGACATCAAGCTATAGTCTCTATCTGCATTATAAATAGTCTGCACCGGCTCAATCGTACGTTCCTTAATAGGAAGTGCGGCAGTTATCTCTTGTAACCAGTTTTGAGAACCAACCGCCATTGCTTCCGACCATATTGATTCATGTTTGACTTCTTCCCGATTTATTTTATCATCAATGGTACGTGTATACCATTCTCGGAAACGAACAATATCCGGAGAGTGACGGAGCCGGTTTAATAAAAAATCAATATCAATTATCCGGTAACGTTTCCTCTGCCCCATAAACTCATTAAACCCGCACCATTGCCATTCTGACGGATGTTCAACTGCTTTTGCACGCACCATATTCAAGCCGATATAAAAAAGACAGCGACTTAAGTGATTGCCATCCTGAATAAGAGTAGTATTATAACGACCTGACCAGTATGCACCTGTACGTTTTTTGCGTCGATTAAAATCCTGTGCTGTCGTTCCTTGAAGAAAACGCATTGCCTCCGATATTTCGGAAGCAATATCAGCCCAGAGTAACAAATGAACATGATTAGAGGTAATCATATAATCAAGAACTTTGATATTGTATTTGCGGCTCATTTCAAACAAACGCATTCGATAGTTATTGCGTTCAATTGCACGTTGGAAACGAAACTCACGATTATAGCAACGATGCGTTATATGATAAGAACGACCCGGTAATATTTTTCTTTGCATTCTTGACATTAAAATATCCTCTGTCTAGTAGTCATGAAACAATTACTTTGTTTTACCTGAATATATCATCTGATTTTATTAAATCAAATAAAAAGGCTATTTTATTGAATTTAAGATAAAAATAAGCATTATTGAGAAATTAAGTCATTGACTATAAACGTACTTATGACGAACGTCCCTAAACTAAACTCTAAACTAAACTTTATTAGCTTATCCCGCGTTGCGTAATTTTTCTTCTAAATCCGAAGCTAACAATAGATGGACATGGTTGCTTGTAATGATAAAATTAAAAATATCAACATTGAACTTCCTGCTGCCTTCCCAGAGTAACCGAATGTATTTATCCCGGTCTATCTCAAACTTCAGAAAATAACTGCGGTGATGACAACGGTGGGTTATGTGATAAGTCCGGCCAGTTTGAAACTTGCGTTTTTTGCTCATAATGAAAATCCTTGCTTAGCACTGAAGTCATAAGAGTGATATAGACCATTTTTTATTAAAATCAAATATCGATAGGATTATTAGGCTTTAAGATTATTTTCTTACATAAAATATTTAAATTAAATCTATAACTTATTCATTTTAAATTAATTAGATTATCCCGCGTTGCGAAAGCGAAATCCCGCGTTGCGAAAGCGACCGCGTTGCGAAAGCGAATTTTAAATTAATTAGATTATCCCGCGTTGCGAAAGCGAAAGTGATTGATTTTAATTAAATTTATAACTTATTCATTTTAAATTAATTAGCTTATCCCGCGTTGCGAAAGGAGCTTTTTTCGCCTTAACTTAGTGCCATTCGGGACAGTCCCTATAATAGCCTTTAACTCTTGACACTACCTTTCTTGATTTTTTGCTCTAGCCTTAGAAATGAACGATAAAGCATAAAGAATAATGCACTAATTATAAATTCCGCTATAAAATAAGGTAAAATTTTATAGAATTCCTTAATAATCGTAGGAGAACCTCCAAGAGAAACAAATACTATTTGAATTATTCCTATAATTAATGCAAAGATAATAACAAAAAATAAAACAAAATTTAAACCTATTGGGAAAATTAGCAAGGTGAATCTTTCGATAAAGCCAGTGTTATCAATTCGTTTATTAATAGAATAACAGGCTTTGATTCCAATAAATACTATTATGAGGCAGGCTATTTTATGTATTATCGAAAAAAAAATGTAATTTACACCTAAAGTAATAGAGGTTCCGAGAAGACTAGAAAACCAAAACAACAACTGTGAAGCCAATAAAACCCGATATTTGTTTGTTTCAGAAAAAGAATTTTCCGCTAAACTGTTTTCAAACTGCTTTGAAGATAATATGTTCATTTCTCATTCCATTGTTAGAGTTAATTTAATATTTTTTAATTATCACATTCTGAATTATTGTCGCCATTGTTATCGTCGATATCGTTGAAGTGTTCAAGATAATCTGCTGCTGCCTCCAATGCTGCTGAAATCGCAGCTGAAGAAGCTAGTATCACATTAACCCGTCCATTAAGCGACGGCGAATTGTAGCCAATATCCGCCAGCACTCCTGTGGTTTTCCCTACAACTCTCAATCCTGTTACAACAACATCTGTCAAGAATGGAGGTATAGCATTTGATATATCCAGCATAGTATTATTGATAAGATTTGCCGTATCCAATTGATAGCTCAAATAACTTAAATAAAGATTAGGAAGAACCATAACCCGCTCAATCGCATCATCTAAATCAAATTGATTCGAGCATTGCGTTTCTTCTGTAGACGGGCGTCTGTTAAAATCAGTAGGAACTTGCCCGCCATTGTCAAATTGCTTATCAGAATCAGACCCATCATAACCAAAACCATTTAAACCCAGCCAATCCCAGTAATCCACCGGGTTGTTGCCGACCATGCCATAAAGGTTAAATCCACCTTTTTCTTTTATCGGATCACGGTTGAGCCATCTGCCTAATTCAGGACTATAATACCTGAAGTTGTAATATACAAGTCCGGTTTCATCATCATGGTACTCTGAACTGAACCGGAACGGATTGGCGGTTGCCATGATTCCGCTCTGTGAGGTGATCTGTCCGAATGGGGCGTATTTGTATTCGGCGACTATGGTTCCGGCGGCATCTATCATCGAACGGACATTTTTGTTGCCGTCGATGTTGTAGTAATAACGACGGGTAGCACCCGCAGGCAGATCGGTAGAGTCGATCATGCTCAAGAGTGTTTCATTCAGGCTGCGCAGATATGATTTAGCCAGCGTATCGGTGGTCATGGCGTTATATTCCGCGATCTGGACGTAATTGTCATAGACGAATTTTTGGTGTTTGTCCAGTACCCAGTCGGTGCCGTTGTGAGTGTAGACTTTTTTGGAGATACGACGTCCCATGTAGTCGTAAGCGAATTCTAATTTGCCGGACGAAACGGATGGAACAGACGCAGCGGATTGGAGAGAAGTTAAACGGTTTTCGGCATTCCAAGTGTAATTGTATTTGCCGTCGCTTAACAGATTACCGTCATCGTCATAGGAAAGATTACTGGTGACAGAGGCCGACTGTGCGGTGACAGTTTTGGTGGTTTTTCTGTAGGTTTTTGTTGCAGGGGCCGAACCTTTGATCGCATAGATGTCCAGCGTGACAGTTTCTCCAGATCCGGGTACAGTGGCGGAAAAGTTCTCGCCAGTGCCGGTTGCGTCAGTGATAGTGACAGTGCGGGTGCCGTCGCCTGCGGTGCCTGATTCGATCACAGTGGTCAGTTCGCTGCCGTTGCTGGCATAAGAGTAGGTGTAGTGTTTGCGGGCTTCAGAAACTTCAAAATAAATATAGGAATAGCTTTAGTAAGGTTTTATTAAGCTAATTTTTTGTAATGTTGTTGACTTGGGGATATTGTTTTGTCGTAATCGGTAAAATTTGTAATATTAATAAGAGGGAATAGAGTGCAATGAGTAGTGCAATTTTATATAAACGGATAACTAATGATATTAAAGGTTTGATTGATGCAGGTGAGCTGCAACCGGGTGATAAGATTCCTTCGGTCAATATGCTTAAGGAACAGTATGGGGTCAGTCATATTACGGCGATGAAGGTTTATCAGGAACTTTCCAAGGATAATTATGTGACCCAGAAACGGGGGCGGGGGTATTTTGTCCGTGATGCTGAAAGTTTCAAACAGGTGAAGCGGACTGGGAATATTGGCAATTTTATTCGTCCATTACGGGGATATTGCCAGGATGATAACTATTTCAATGATATTAACTGCGGTATTCAGGAAAGTTGCTGTGCGCAACGAGTTAATCTGTTATCATCACACTCTACGTTGCCGTTAAACCACATGCCGATAAATCGGGCCGCGCTGGGGCATATTGAACAATCCATGCTTGATTGCATCAATCATGTTGACGGTTATCTGGTTGATGAACGTATTCCCGACGATATTGTTGCCAAAGTTATGCAGCAGAGCGGTAAGCCGGTGGTTATTGTTAATCGCTCTACTGAATTGACGACCGACAGTATAACTCCGGCTAACCGTCAAGGGGTACGTCAAGTGCTTGATGTTGCGTTACGCATGGGATATAGCAAATTTATCTTGGCTCGTCCCGGCAATCGCACTTCGAATAATGTCGAACGTTATGAATCGTTTATGGAGTTTATCAAAGCTTCAGCGATTGACGCTGCCAGCTATCAGATTGTTGATAATTGTAGTATTGCACCGTGGAATGAGACTATTCCGCTGGTCATTGCGGCGATTAAGAAACTTCAATCCAGCGGTCGAACGCTGTTTATCAGCTGTTGTGATTCCTATGCCCGGCAAACGTGCAATATTCTGCCGGAACTCAATTTGCTGCCCGGGAAGGATATTGGGGTACTGTGTTGCGAGGGGTTCGGGTTTTCCCGGTTGAATAAACCGGAGATTGCCGCAGTTCAGTCACAGCCGTTTGAAATGGGCAAGTTGGCAGTCAAAATTCTGCTGAGCCGACTTGACCCGGATAATTTCAACAGCCCGCGTAATCTCACGCCGGCACCGTTATTTACCTTTGGCGAAACCTTATAAATTACGAATTATGAATTATGACGGCGGCAAAGCCGTAGAGGCTGGCGGAACGCCAGAGCGAAGCGTCAATTACGAATTATTGATGATTAATGCTTGGGAATATCTAATTTGGGCTAATCTGGAGACGTTCGTGCACTATTTATGGAAGGTTATTATATCCCGTAACAGTTGAAGGTTAATTATTGTATGATCTGGTTGAGGATTCTGGAGAGACCCATACTTTGATTGATGCTCCTGCTTATCATGAGATACTTGAATATCATCGAGGTTTGCTTCTGCTTGCTTTATATTTATTTTTCTATTTTTTTTGCTAATACTGTTGACTTTTTACTCTTTCTTGGTTATAATTAATAATGTTACTAGTAATGTTAGTGTAAATTCAAAACAGAGCGAGGCTTAGTATGACATCATTAGACAAAAACACCGGCAAATCAGTTCCATGTAACTGGACTCGAAAAACAGATTTCACCCTTATCGAACTCCTCGTGGTGATAGCTATTATCGCGATCCTCGCCAGTATGTTGTTGCCGGCGTTGAATCAGGCGAGAGAGAAGGCTAAGTTGATCAGTTGTATGAGTAATTTAAAACAGCTTGGTACTTCTACTGCAATGTATGGCAACGATTTTCAAGGTTTTTTTCCTGGAAAGTGTAATATGAGTACAACGTTCTATGAAAACATGGAAACCTATACTGGGGTAAAATCATCTCTGAAAACTAAAAAGCCAACTGTTTATACTTGTCCATCTGATAAAGTCAGGATAGCGACAAATAAATGGTTTTTTGCCAGTTATGCGCAGAATTATTATATGCGTTGGGATCGTGCTCTTGAGGGGGGCTCTAATGGCTGGATGTGGCGTTCTTCGACCATCCGTAAACCAAGTGTATTATGCTATCTGATTGATGGTCGGTATGTCTATTTGAATCGCAACTGGCCGGTTCTTTTTTCAATGAATACCTATCCGTTTAAAGAGAGTGCTAATATAGAAATAGGTGGTGATTTAATTCGTCATGGTGGCAGGTTGAATGCCCTGATGGCGGATATGCATGCCAGAACATTCAGTTATAGCGAAATTATAGGACCTCATCTTAACAACAGGTATACTTTTCAGACTCCCTAAACCTGTTCAAATGTGAGAATAGATTTTATTGTTGGATAGAAAGCTGCTCACAGGCGAATTCATTTATACCAACAAGACTCCTACAGGTCTTGGTGGGTGTACCCAGTTGTGGCATAACATTTATCAACGGTAATATCTTCCATAACTCATGAAATATCTAAAAACAATCGCAAGTTAAACGCTCTGAAATTTATTAAATAATTTCAGAATACCTTACTCGGTTGCGAGATTTAAGCTCAACTGGACGATAGGTAGCGGAAATAGAAAATGAACCTTTATTCGCGACCGGGTGGTCGGCTCCCACCTTAAAAATGTGGTAATCACCTCTACATTGAAAAGATTTGGTCTCATTTCTATTTCTTATGGGTAAGGATCTCTGAATTTGTATTTTGCGTGTCCAAAGCGGTGATTCTTCACCGCTTTTAACACTAACGACTAGATAATTAAATTTATTTTGCTTCTCAATGCGACGTGATACAACTAGTTCCGGCGCAGCCGGCTTTGTTATTTCATTTCGGCTCAAACCGCACACTAACGGCTTCAAGTCATAAAGCCACAGGTCGCAAGGGTATGCAACTTATGATTTATCCAAGAGAAAATTGTATTTCAGCCCAGTACTTTGCGACATCCTGCCGCATAATTCTAATCTCCCAAAAGGGAGATTATGCCGATGCGCCTGGAAGTCGCAAAGTACTGTTTTAGTTCCGGCGTAGCCGGTTATATTTAAAACCATTATTGCACAAGTTGATCTCGAAATAAACTAAATCGGGAGTTTCCGTTCAGGCACTACCTACAGAAATATATTTCCCTATTTTTTTTCACAATGCTATTGTTTTTTATATTTTATCTGGTATAATTAGTAATGTTACTAGTAATGTTATCATGAGACGACTTAAGGAATAGCAATAATGAGCAGTGCAGTTTTATACAAACGAATTACTGGAGACATCAAAGAGTTGATTGATGGTGGTTCGTTGTCGCCTGGAGCTAAAATTCCTTCGGTTAATATTCTCAAAGGTAAATATGGGGTCAGTCACATTACGGCGATGAAGGTTTATCAAGAGCTGTCCAAGGATAACTATGTGACGCAAAAACGTGGTAGAGGCTATTTTGTCCGTGATGCTGAAAGTTTTAAACAGGTAAAACGCACTGGAAATATCGGCAATTTCATCCGACCATTGCGTGAGTACTGTTTAGAAGATAACTATTTCAATGATATTAATAGTGGCATTCAGGCGGCAAGCTGTGAACAACGACTTAATCTGCTGTCATCACATTCAACTTTGCCACTTAATCATCCCCCGGTAAACAAAGTGGCACTGGAGCATATTGCCAAGGCAATGCTGGACTGTGCGGATGAAGTTGATGGTTATTTGGTTGATGAACGTATTTCTGATGAAATTATTGCTTCAATGCAGAGGCAGACAGGTAAACCGATGGTGATAATAAACCGATTAACTGATTTGGCAATTGACTCGGTGACTCCTCCGAACTGCCTGGGGGTAAGGCAGGCATTGGATGTCGCATTGCGCATGGGGTACAGCCAATTTATTTTTACCCGTCCCGGCAATCGCGTATCAAATAATATTGATCGCTATGATACTTTTATTCAATTCCTGAAAGATTCCGGAATTTCTGAAAACAGTTTCCGGATAGTTGATGATTGCAGTATTCTGCCGGGTGAGATAACTATTAAACGGGTTATAACAGCTATAAATGAGCTGAAAACTCAGGGGCAACTTTTATTGTTCTGCTGCGGCGATACTTTTGCCAGAAACTGTTGTAATATGTTGATTGAAGATAATCTAATACCGGGTAAAGGTATAGGACTCTTGAGTGGTGACGGGTTTGGGTATTCAAAGCGTTTTAAACCGGAAATTGCGGCTTTGCAGTCGCAACCTTTTGAAATGGGTAAGTTAGCGGTAAAAGCTTTAATCAGCAGGTTGAGCCCGGATAATTATAACAAACCACGCAATATCACGCCGGAACCGGCATTTACCTTCGGAGAAACGCTATAGATAATGGTTAATTATTAATGTTTAACGATTAATGCAGGAAAAGAGAAATAAAGATTTTAGAATGATGAGTCCATGAGTCCATGAGTCCATGAGTCCATGAGTCCATGAGTCCATGATGCAAAACATTCCGGTGAAAGCCGATTATATATTTTTGTCGTTGCTGGCAGGTGTCAGCAACAAATAAACCCACACTGTAACAATGGATTGCAGTAAAAAAGCAGGAGAAGAATGATGACAACATCAACTTCAAGAAATGTCGGAATTGCCTTATGCAATTATACTCGGAAAGTGAAATTCACCCTCATAGAGCTTCTCGTAGTCATAGCTATTATCGCGATCCTCGCCAGTATGCTGTTGCCGGCACTGAATCAGGCGCGTGAGAAAGCCAAAGCAATCAGCTGTATGAGCAATTTGAAGCAGCTCGGCACAGCGGTGGCGATGTATGGTAATGATTACCAAGCTTATTTCCCGGGTAGATGTAATTCCGGAACAACATTTTATTCCAATATGGAAACATATACTGGAATTCCAAGGATTACAAGAAACAAAAAACCTAGCATTTATACCTGTCCGTCTGATAAATTCCGTATTATGAAAGGAAATTTTTCCTCAAGTTATGGACAGAATTATTATATGCGCTGGGATCGAATTCTTGAAGGTGGCACAAAGGGTTATATGTGGCGCTCATCGACTATCCGCAAGCCAAGTAAAATGTGCTATCTGATAGATTCACAATATGAATATCTTGATCGTGGTTGGCCGCTAATATTTTCAATGAATACTTACCCTTTCAAAGCGTCTGCTAATGTCGAAGTTGGTGCTGATTTAATCCGTCATGGCGAAAGAATGAATTCTCTGATGGGTGATATGCATGCCAGAACATTTACCCGCAATGAAATCACCGGCACAGGAAATGATCATACTATTGAATACCAATAAACCAGGTTATCTGGTATAGTAGACGCTGTTTGAAAAGGTTTTCTGGTTCGCTTAACACTGGCAAACAACTTGATCGTTCGAGGTTGATTAGCGTTTGCTTTTTGCGCTCGGAGATCGCCTGTTGAAAACCACGAAGTGAACCTACTGGTTTAGCACCCTTTTCGAGTAAGGTGTAGTTAGACGCTGCTTGAAAAGGTTTTCGGAGTACCGAAACCTTTTCAAACATCGTCGGTGGTCTCAAAATTAAAATTTTGCGGCGGTTTTTTATAGAAATATTTTAGTTAAAAAATATGCTTCTCATGCATTTCGCATGAGCCTAAATTATAACAAAAAAGGAGGGAAAGACAACAGACTATCAAAATATCGACAAGTGTATTTTCAGGGTTGTAATATTCGAGTAAGTTTATTAATTTCACTTATTGCATAATTTCCGATGGAATTTCGGGATTTATTAAATAAGCGGAAAAAACTAAGGAGTATAAAATGAATAAAACAAAACATGGTAAAAAAATGGTCGCCGGTATCGTAGTACTGTTATTTTTTGTTTTAAGCTTGGGACAGGCCGGAACCATTAATCTGCCGCACAAATACCCCCGTACATCGCCTAATCTGTTCAGTAACAGTAATTTTAACGGCACAACCGGCTGGGCATTGACCCCGATTCCACAGTATGATGCTAATGTCAGTCGGACTGCGGACGGATCCGGGTCTATCAGAATCCCGGTTAACAGTTCCAATTATGCCCAGATACAATCGGCTTATTTTACAAATTTCAAACTGAATACACTGTATACAATATCCTTTTATGTGAAAACTCAGCATGAGCCGGTTTATGTCAGTGCTACTTTGCATCTGTACGATGCCAACAATGTTCGGACATTTGCTACCGGCGGCACGGGACAATCGGCAGTTTCAACCACCGGTGAATGGCAGGAAATTGTCTGCGTGATTAATGTTTCCGACCCGGCAATTGTTAAAATAAAGGTTGTGATTGAAAAAAGAGAAGGACCGGCATATACCGCAGATTACTATATTGACGATGTTTATTTTGGCGAAGGGATCTCATTTGATCAGCCGCCGGTAACCTCACGGCAGACGTTTAGTGGTGCGAAAGTTAAAATTGATGAACTGGGCAATTGGCAGGTTTATGAATCCGGTGCCTGGAAAGATTTCTTCCCGTTCGCACTCTATCCTGATTTGGGTCGGGCCGACTACCAAAGTCTGTCGGATCAGGGATTCAATCTGGTAATGAGTCAGCAGTTTAAGAGTCAGGTGCAGAAAGCCAAAGACGCGACGTCAACTTTAAATCCCAACGGTATGCGTGCAGGATTGAGATTGCAGAAATATGCAACCCCGGGTGACTCTTACTGGACACACACACTATTAGCAACTATTATTAGTGACATCAACAGTACTTTAAGCGAAACTCTGGTTTGTTATGACTGGGACAACGAAAATAACTGGACGACCTGGAGCTACTGGTTTGATATGGTTAGTACGATCCGGACAAATGACACCGACCACCCTATTTATGTTCTAAACGGTTCTCCCGGGGTACAACGCCTCTTCAGTAAACGCCTGAGTGATATCAGCGGTACCTATACCGGATTTGATATGGTAAACTATGAATCAGGTTTTGGAAAAATGCAGGTTCTGCAGTATCTTGAAAAACAGGACACTCCGGTCTCTATTGCGCAGATCAACTATGCCGAAGAGGAATCCTACGGATTTAGATTACGGCTCTATTATGCATTAATAATGGGGGCAAAAGGTATCTGCTGGTGGGGTGACGGATATGATAACAACGGCAATCCCGACAGTACAATGATGGCAGAAGATCGTGCATGGTGGAGCTCTATCACTACACTGCGCGGCGAAATTAATGCATTATTGCCGATTATTAAGCAACCGCATTGGACAACATGGGCAGTAACCAGTACTGATAGCAAAATATATTTCAACACCCGTGATTATAACGGGGACGGTTATATGATTGTACTGAATGCCGAAGATAGTCCATCATTGGTGACGTTCACCATTACCGGGCTTGATACAACTGAAATCTGGGATTATTTTGATGACTTTTTTGTCACTTCAGTTACCGCTGACCAATTTACTGTATTGCTGCCTGCCAATTCGACAGCAGTTTACCGACTGGTGGATGTTAATTATCCGGAAACGTTGTTTAATGGAGACATGGAAACAGCTGGATCTCCATTAGGCACTTGGATTACATCAGGATCTGGAACAACAACAAGGGATACTGCAATAAAATTCTCCGGTACAGCATCCGGTAAAATAGTAAATTCCGCCACAACAGATGACACAATGCTTCTCCAGTTTTATTCAGCGTTGAAGCCAAATACCACTTATCGGTTTACCGCGATGGTGAAGACCGATAACGTTATAAAGGACTCAGGTGCCGGTACTAGCAGTGGTGCAATTGTCCAGCTTTATGCCGGCGGTAGCAACATGTTTTTCCCGACAGGAGGAATTATCGGAACAAGTGACTGGCAGCTGGTCGAAAAAATATTTACTACTTCGTCAGCGCCAAATGCTACCTGGTATGTTCGGTTGCGGTTATGGAGTGCTTCAGGTACGGTCTGGTTTGATAATGTGAGTATGCAGGAACTGCATGATAATATTCTATTGAACGGCACGATGGAATCAGCCGGCAGTCCGATTGCTGATTGGTCAGATTCTGGTGATGGAGCAATCACTGCAGCTACACCAACAGGTTATAAAGGTGGTTTGACCTGCAAAATGGTCAACAGCAACGCTACTGATATTACTACGTTGCAACAGTCTTATCCGGCGTTAAAACCGAATACCACCTATAATTTTTCTGTATGGATGAAAACGGAAAATGTGGTCAAGGACACGCCGGGACCAGGGGTCAGCGGAGCAATTGTCCAGCTTTATGCTGGTGGGAGCAATATGTTTTTTCCGACAGACGGGCTTGTTGGTACCAATGACTGGACTCTGGTTGAACATGAGTTTACTACTTCAGCCACACCAAATACTACCTGGTATGTGCGGTTGCGGTTATGGAGTGCATCCGGGACAGTTTGGTTCGACAATGCCTGTCTCTATGAAGTAGAACAATAAAAATATAAGGATAATTATTAACAATGAACACACTTTTAGTATTAATATTGGTCGCAGTAGCAGGTATGGCAAATGTGACAACTGCGGCTATTCCCGGCGAAAAACAGGTAACGCGAAAAATTAAAATCAGTACAAAAACAAGCATCACGCTGACTGAAAACGGCAGAATTAATACTGAAATTGTTGTTCCCAACGATGCAACCAAATTAGCACGCTTTGCCGCAGTCGAATTACAGCAGATATTGACTGAATCATTTGGCGGAAAGGTTGCAATTGTCAGCAAGTCGACTTCGGGTAAAATTGCGATTATACTCGGCGATAATAAACTTTCGCGTGCGGCAGGAATTGAGATTAAACAGCTGTCGCGTGATAGTTTTATCATCAGAACTGTCGGTAAGAATATCTATATTGTCGGTATTGATGATCGCAAAGTAAATCCGATGAAAGCGATGAAAGGTAGTATCTGGAGTCTTTATTATCAACGCGCTACGCTGTTTGGGGTTTATGATTTTCTTGAACGTTTTATTGGGGTTAAATTCTACTTCCCAGGTAAAATTGGGACGATTATTCCCGAACATAGAACTTTAAAAATTGCTGACCGGATAGATATTACCGATCGCCCTGATTATACGATTCGAAAATTCTCTACCTATAGCGGTAAGTGGTATGAAGGCAATTTAAAGAGTAGAAATTTTCCCGGTAAGAACTTGAATTATTATCGGTTGCGGATGGAAACCAGATATATTCCCAATAATCATGGCATGGCACGTTTGGGCTATCTTGAACGTTTCGGTAAAACTCATCCTGAGTATTTTGCCTTGATGAAAAATGGTCGTCGTGATAACAGTGCCTCGCGAGCACTGGCAGGGCAGTTTTGTTTCAGCAGTGGCGTTACTAACCAGATTTATAAAGACGCGGCGGCATTTCTGTCCGGCAAAACAGCCAAAGAGGCCGGTATTTTAACTAAACGTTTTGGTTATACCTGGGATCCGAGTGGCTTTCAGCCCGGTTATTTCAATTTGATGCTGCAGGACGGAGAGTATCTGTGTCGGGGTGATAAATGCCAGGCACATTATTCAAAAGGTTTAAAGGCAAAATCAGAATTTTTCTGGCAACAGGTAGTTAAAGTAGCTAAACGTCTGAAAGCGAATGGCATTAAGGGGTATATAACCGCCATGGCTTATGGATTTAATCAGATTGTGCCGGAAGTGAAGCTGCCGGACAATGTTCTGGTGATGACCGCAGTGCGTGGGCCATGGGTGGAGAGTTATAAAAATGTTCAGCAAAAAGAAGATACATTAGTCAGAAAATGGGTTAAAAAAACTGGCCGCAAAACCTGGTTATGGAACTATACTAATAAATATGGAGGGCTTAATATTCCCGATATTCCAGCACTTACACCCAGAGCAATTGGCAGCTATTATAAGAAAATGCAACCTGATATAATTGGCGCCTATATGCAATCAAATACTGATCGGTATATTTTTAATTATCTTAATTACTATGTGTTCAGTAAAGTTGCCTGGGATAATAATCTCGACCTTGATGCTTTACTGGACGAACATTACCGGGAGATGTTCGGAGCGGCAGCACCGGCAATGAAAAATATTTATGAAAAACTGGAATCATTGTGGCTGAATGGCACTTTCGGTAAGCCGGTTGATACGCCAATGGGGCCGACCTGTATTCCGCCATCTCAATATGTGCTCTGGGAAAAGATTTACTCAACTGCTACGTTAAAAGCTTTGAGGGGGAAATTTGATCAGGCGGAAAAGTTGGCGAAAGACGACCGTAAAGCATTGAAACGGGTCAAATTCATGCGTAAAAATCTTTTGAAACCGTTATTGAATGCCGCCGCAACTTATCATGCTAACAGCAATAAACTGGATGAATTGATCTTTAATATCAAGGATATGCCTGCCGGAATAAAGATAACTGTTGATGGCAAGCTAAATGATGCCGCATGGCAGCAGAGTGACAGTATCCTGCTGCAGCGTTATGCCGGCGATAAGGGCAAAATAACGGTTAATACTGTCGTGCGCGGTTTGAAAGATGACCGTAATATCTATATCGCGTTTGATTGTGAAGAGCCGCAACTGGATAAAATGCTGTTCAGTAAACGTCAACCGGATGATAGTGAAATCTGGCAGGACAGTTCAGTTGAACTGTTCCTGAACCCAAGCGGTGACAAGAAAAATTATTACCAATTGCTGGTGAATCCTGCCGGTTCGCTTACTGATTTTCGCTGCATTCGTTCAGGCAGCAAGAGTAAAGTTGACTCGAAGTGGAACAGCAATGCCAAGGTGAAAGTTTTTCGTGGCAACAAACGCTGGACGGTTGAAATTGCAATCCCGTTCAGTGAGATGTCAGGGTTTCATTCCGATATTTTGCCGGCAAATTTTAATCGCAACCGGGTACTTGAAGATAGCAAAGGGTATGTTAAGTTGTATACTTGGAGTCCATTTTTAAAGTATGGCTTTCATGATATTGAAAATTTCGGCAAAGTCGCTCTGGGGACTATCAAAGAGACCTCGATTATTAACAACGGTAATTTTACAGCTAAACCACGGGGCAGGCAATTGGGTAAATGGTATGCGCCATTGCCAAAGCATATCAAGCCGGGGCAATCATGGAGTCTGGATCAATCGACTTTTGTCAAAGGCGAACAGAGTTTGAAATTGACCAATAGTGGAACAGGTAAAAAATTTGGTATTACCCTGTATCTGCCGGAATTGAAGGCAAATAGCAAATATCGACTGGCCTTTTATATCAAAACCCAGGATCTGAAAGTCAATAGTAAGTTAGGTGGTGCGGTAGTCAATATCTGGGATGATAAAAATCGTTGGTTCCCTCCGCGCAGCTGGTATAGCGGTACTATGCCGTGGACTAAACAGAGTTTTGAATTCACGACGGGGGCGAAAACTAATCTTGATAAAAACAGATCATATATGCGCCTGTGGATTATCAATGCGTCAGGCACCGTTTGGTTTGATAATGTCAGTCTGAAGGCGGTGAAGTAGTATTATAGAGGTAATGCAAAAATTCTTCCAGTATATTTTTGATTTTAGCGGAAGATTTTTTGCATTAAAACAACTTTAAAACACTAAACTATATGTACCCTAATCAGGTGGCATCTGAAGACAGATGCCACTTTACTGCGTCTGCCTGAGCGAGTACCCTCGCGGACAGGTCGCTATGGCAGCGGGTGGGTAAATAACTATTCTTGCCCAAAAATGGCAAAATATTATAACTAAGAGTCTAGAAGGATAAAAATGAAAAAACTTGCTATTTGCGGCACCAGCCATCGTGCCATTCGTTTATGGGTTGAAGCTAATGCTGAGGTGAAAACTCAGTGGGAAATTGTTGCTCTATGGGATATAGACCCTAAGCGGTTTGATGCTTTTAAAAATATGTTTCCAGAGATCAAACCCCAGACCTTTTTAGGGGATGAAAATTACGAAACTATGTTACAAACCTGTTCGCCTGATATGGTGCTAATTTGCACCAGAGATAATTATCATGCTGACTATGCGGTTCGTACCCTCGCCTATGATATTGACATTATGATTGAAAAACCCATGGTCACCACCGTTGCAGAGTCGATCACGCTTTTAGAGGCTGCGGAAAAAAGTAAAGGTCAAGTATATGTTACATTTAACTACCGCTATCAAAACACCGCCGTGGCTGTTAAAGAGATGCTGGATACAAACAAAGTTGGCCGGGTAACAGCGATTGAACTGAACGTCTATCTTGATGAAATTCATGGATCAAGTTTTTTTATGAGATGGAACCGCTTGCGTAAAAATTCCGGTGGATTATCAATTCACAAAGAGGGACACTACCTTGATATGATTAACTGGTGGATTGATCAAAATCCCGTTGAAGTTTATTGCTTCGGCACCCTTAACTACTACGGACCTGAAGGTATACTCAACCCTTCAAAAAAAGAGGGCCGTCACTGTTCTACCTGTAGTGAATCTGATGCCTGTGCTTATAACCGAATTCGTCAAGAAAAAGAGACCGGCGATGATCACATCAAAGGTTTGCAGGGACGCATCGGATCGCGAGCAGCCAATACCGATTACTACACAAATTATGCCGCTGACCAATGTATATTTGATTCTGAAATTGACATCGAAGATACCTACGCTGCCGTTATCAAATACGATGGTGGCGCAGTATTGAGTTTCTCTGTAAATTTCTCAAGTCCCTTTGAACAACATCGTGTGGTCATCAATGGCACCCACGGACGCATCGAAGATGGCTATACGTTTGCTGATAATAACCTCTATACCGCCGCCGCCCTTGCCTACTATCCGCTCTTTGAAAAACAGGCTAAAAGCATCAGCATTAAAAATAGCACCGGTGGGCACGCAGGCGGAGACCCGGCTTTAATGCAAGATATTCTTTGTAATACTGATAAACCTCACATTGCCCGTGCCGGGCTTAAGGCGGGTACCTACGCTGTGGCTATTGGCGAGGCTATGTGGCGTTCTTCACAGACAGGTTTGCCGGTTAAAATAAAAGATCTGCTTGGCGATTGGGATGATAAATTAAAAAAAAATGAACTTTAGAAAATATTAAATATTTGGCTATGGATTATGGCAAAGAATTATCCAATATCTATGAGAAATTAATTTTGTAAAGTTCAGTCTCATAAAGTGAGTATAAAAATTTATGACATATCAAGATTTACCCTTGGAATTGACGGATACGGCTGTTGTTGATGCTAATGGGAGCATTGCGCTGGATGATTTACCCGACCTGCAACCGGAAAATTCTTTGCGATTGGTAAACGTTTCACCCGTTATCGAACGTCTCTGGCGTATTGCTCTTGCTGATATTGAATCCAATATTGTTGAGCTTGAAGATAAACGTTATTTTGGCGCAGGGAAAAATTTTGGTTTAATAGTCTACACGCGTGATATAAGTTATTCCGGCTTGTTGGGACTGAACCGTATATATCCCGAATTGATGTTAAACAGTCTGAAGATAAGCCGCGAGATACGGTTGAAGCAGGGGTTTAACGTTGCTCAGGGTTATGTTATCAATGAGATCAGCGCGCCGTGGCACGAAGAACAAATCAGTGAAAAACAGTATATTGAAAAATATCACACCAACAGTTATACTCGCCGCACCGATGATGTTATCTGGCTGTGGGCTTGTGGGGATCTACTTGATAGCAATAATTTCAATGAGTGGGAATGGCTCTATCAAACTGGGGAAAAATGTTTTGAATTTTTATATGCCCCTTTTTATGATGAAAACTCAGGGCTTTATTGTGGTCAGGCAAGTTTCGTGGATATTCATTTTGCCGATTATAAAACATCCGGCTATCCGCAGGACTGGACAATTGCTGACTGCGTATTGAGTAAAAGTTTATCAACAAACTGCCTCTATATTCAGGGATTACAGGTCATGGCGATGGCGGCATTAAAAATAGGGAAGAAAGATGAAGCCAACGGCTGGTTGAGGCGAAGTGAGAACTTGAAACAGGCAGTCAGGGAACATTTGAGTGCTCAAGACGGAACATTCAGCTACTTGCTCGATGTTCATGGCAGGCAGCAACCCCGAAGAGATGCACTGGGTTCCGCATTAGTTATACTGACAGATGTTGTGCCCGCTGAAGATTTTAGTCAGGTGCTGACAGGATATTTAGTTACTACTGCCGGTATTCCACTTTTTAAACCGTTTTTTAATGAAAATAGCTGCTATCATAATAACAGCTCATGGCCGTTTGTGGATACCTTATTCATTAAAGCCATGGAAAAACGTGACGGTCATGATTACACCGCTATGAATGCAGCCTTGCTGGCACGAACCTGTATTGATAATGGTAGCTTTCGTGAGTTTGTTGATTTTCGCAGTCAGCAGGTGAAAGGCTCTAGCAGGCAACTATGGACTGCAGCGGCGTTTATTGATACATGTCTAAGAGCAGGCTTGTTATATAAGAAACAGTAAGCAGGGCTTAAATGTAATTGGACAGGTGTCCAGAGCTCTGGTAAAACTAATAAGGAAATTGGTAAAATGAAAAGAATATTGGTCGTAATATTGACAATCGTTGTCGTTGTAGTTAATGTGTCAACAGCGGCACTTAAGGAAGATAAACGCATTGCGCGAAAAATTGAGATCAGTAAACAGGCGACTCTGCCATTGGTTAAAAATGGTAAATCAAACACCGAAATTGTCCTGCCTGACAAGTCAAACAAAGTTGCGGTTTTTGCTGCAGACGAATTACAAAAAATACTCTCTGAATCGTTCGGAAGCAAAGTTGCAATTGTCAGCAGGCCGACTCCCGGTAAACTCGCAATTATTCTCGGTAATAATAAATTGTCCAGTACCGCCGGAATTAACGTTGCTAAACTACCACGCGATGGTTTTATCATTAAAACTGTCGGGAAGAATATCTATATTGCCGGTATTGATGATGGTAAAAAAAATCTGGACAGAGTGTTGAAAACTGGTATCTGGGCTCAGTATTACCAGCGTGGTACCCTGTTCGGAGTTTATGATTTTCTTGAACGTTTTGTCGGAGTTAGATTTTTTTTCCCCGGCAAAATCGGTACCGTAGTGCCGAAACATAAAACACTGCTGCTTCCTGCCAGAATCAATATTATCGAACGTCCGGACTTTATCCATCGCAAATATTCCATCTATTCCGGCAAATGGTACGAAGGCAGTCCGAAAGATAAACATTGGTATGGTAAAAATCTTAATTACTATCGCCTACGCAGTGAAACCCGTTATGTGCCTAATTGTCACGGCCTGTCCAGAATTGGTTATCTTAAGCGTTACGGCAAAACCAATCCTGAATATTTTGCCTTGATGGCTAATGGTAAACGCCATAATAATCCTGCATTGCAACACGCGGGACAGCTTTGTTTCAGTAGCGGAGTAGTGGAACAGATCTATCAGGATGCCGCGGCATTTTTATCTGGTAAATCTGCTAAAGAGGCCGGGATTTTGACAGAGCGTTTCGGCTATACCTGGGATCCCAGTGCATTTCAGCCCGGTTATTTCAATATTATGCCACAAGATGGACTCTATCTCTGCCGTGGCGCAAAATGTCAGAAACATTATTCCAAAGGCAAAAAGGCGACGTCCGATTTTATCTGGAACATTGTTATTAATGTTGCCAACCGTTTGAAAAAGAATGGTATTCCAGGTTATGTGACCATGATGTCATATCCACCGTATAATTATATTCCGGCGCGGAAAATACCGGATAACGTTCTGGTAATGACAGCGGTACGCGGACCATGGCAGGAGCACCAGCCTGTACTGCGCGACAGGAGTGCTGCCGTTGTTGCCGACTGGACAAAGAAGATGAACCGCAAAACCTGGCTGTGGAACTATGTCAGTAAATACGGCAGTTTAAATATTCCGGGCATTCCGATTTTAACTCCGGAAGCTATTGGTCGTTATTACCAACGCGAAGCACCGAATATTTCAGGTGCTTACCTGCAATCCGGTGCTGATGAGTATATTTTAGGTTACCTGAACTATTATGTATTCAGCAAGGTTGCCTGGGATAATAAACTTAACCTTGATGCGCTGTTGAGTGATCACTATCAGAAGATGTTCGGTGCGGCAGCGGAGCCGATGCGAAAAATCTATGACACCTTTGAATATTTATGGATCAATAAAATTGCCGGCAAATCGCTTGATACGGCACTGGGGCCGGTCAATATTGTGCCGTCTGAGTATGATTTATGGAAGAAAATCTATTCACCGCAGCAAATTTCCGACTTGGGTACGCTATTTAACGAGGCGGAAATGGCGGTGGCTAAAGATAAAGCTGCTCTGAAACGGGTTATTTTTATGCGGCGCAAACTGCTCGGAGCCATCATTGCGGCGGCAAAAAAATACCGGGCTAATAAAAATGAGATTGCCGACCTGAAATTTCAGGTTAAAACGCTGAAAGCAGGGGAACAGATTAAGCTGGATGGCAAACTTGATGACAAAGCCTGGCAGACAAGCAGCAAAATTTATCTGCGCCCTTATCGTAAAGATAAAAAATCATCCATCAGCACCATGGTTTACAGTGTAAAAGATGGTAAATATCTCTATTTCGCTTTTGACTGCAAAGAGCCTGCAATCAATAAGATGTCATTTTCTAAACGCAAGGCGGATGACGGTTTTATCTGGCGTGACAGTTCAGTCGAACTCTTCCTTAATCCTTCAGGAGATCGCAAAGATTATTATCAGATACTGGTTAATGCCGTCGGCAGTGTCAGTGACAATCATGCGGTAAAGAACGGCTCTACGCAGCAAGCTGATTGGAGTTGGAACAGTAATGCCAAGGTTAAAACTGCGATTAATAAAGATGGCTGGTTGCTTGAAATCGCTATTCCGCTGGCAAAACTTGCAAGGTTGAAGGTTGATGGGTTTCCCATCAACTTTAATCGTAACCGCGTTTTGACTTCCGGTAAAGGTTATGTCAAGCTTTTTACCTGGAGCCCGTTTTTGACCAAAGGATTCCATGACATCGGAAACTTCGGTTCGATTGCTTTCGGGAAGCAACAAGGTGAACCATCAATTGTTGCCGGTGGTGATATGAGTGGCAAACAAATTGGCAGAAACTTCGGTAGCTGGATTACTGCTAATAAAACCAAAGAGCTAGTCTCATTCGACAGAAAAGATTTCATGGTCAATGGGCAAAGTCTTAAACTGGTCAATAAGGATGGTGGCCGAGTGTTAATAACTCAGCGACTGCCGCAAATGAAACCGAATACCAAATATTTGCTGACATTCTATATTAAGACCGATACTGAAGTTGGCAAAAAAGGGGCGTTTATCAATATTTGGGATGATAAAAATCTCTGGTTCCCGAAGAACAAATACAATGGCGTCATGCCATGGAGTAAACAGGGTTTTGAATTCATTTCCGGTCCTTACACCAATACGGTCAGTAAGTCCGGTCGTCAGAAGGGCAGAATGAACCGTTCATACATGCGCCTCTGGATAAATGCCAAAGGTACCGTATGGTTCGATGATGTCAGAATTAGGGAAGTAAAGTAAAGGCTTGGTAGTTGGTGAAACTTGTAAAGTTGCATGACCGAGTTATTTTACTGTCAACGGCGGTGCTGCTGACTAGCACTCCCAGGTTAGCTGAAACTGCTGGCATTATATTCGGTGACGAACCATCGCATTGGGTCTAGAAGACCCATGAGTCTGATAGGTACTATAGGCCTGATCAAAAAACAAAACGTAGACGTAGACGCGCGGCTGTGCGTACAAAGCAGGGAAAAGCAAATGAACAGAATTTTAGTGTTAATAGTGGCGGTAGTTTTCGGTGCAGTAAATGTATCAACGGCAGCGTTGCAGGAAGAAAAACGACTTGCGCGGAAAATTGAGATTGGTAAGACTCCAGTATTAACGCTGAATGAAAATGCTGTTGAGATCGTGCTTCCGGCTGGTTCAACTAAAGTAGCTGGTTTTGCCGCCGCTGAGTTGCAAACGTTGCTTGGGCAAGCTTTAGGCGGCTCAATACCGATAGTAAAAACAGTCAGCAATGGCAAAGTTTCAATTATTCTCGGCGAAAACGCTTTAGCCAAAAAAGCCGGCATAAGTTTGAAAGGGATTCCACGTGATGGTTACATTATTAAATCCGTTGGTAAAAAAATCTATATTCTCGGTAAAGATTCGCCTAAAGGGAATCCTGCCAAGTCGATGTCAAGAGGAATCTGGGCTCATTATTTTGAACGTGGTACGGTATTTGGGGTTTATGATTTTCTTGACCGTATCGTTGGCGTAAGATTCTACTTCCCCGGGGAAATGGGTACTGTGGTTCCAAAATATAACAATTTAAAAATAGGCAAGCTTGATATAGTCTATTATCCTGATTTTACGACTCGTAAATTTTCCATGTACAGTGGCAAATGGTACGAAGGTAACGAGCGGAATAAGAAGATTCATCCGGGGAAAACCCTTAACTTCTATCGTCTGCGCATGGAGACTAAATATATTCCAAACTGTCATGGTCTGTCACGACTCGGCTTCCTGAATCGTTTTGGCAAAACCCACCCTGAATACTTTGCGCTTATGACAACTGGGAAACGGCATAATAATCCAGGCTTGCCGCATCCCGGCCAACTCTGTTATAACAGCAAAGTGCGCGATGAAATCGCCAAAGATGCAGTTGCCTTTCTCAGTGGCAAATCGGCAGCATCACGTAAAATCCGTCATAAATACGGCGTATCATGGGATCTGAGCGGTTTTCAGCCCGGTTATTTCAATGTGATGCCACAGGACTCTCTCTACCCCTGCCGTTGCCCGAAATGCAAAAAATATTTTGACGGCGGCGATCAGGCAATGAGTGAATTTATCTGGGGATTCACGGCTGATATCGCCAAACGGGTCAAACAGCAGGGGGTGGCAGGTAAACTAACTATGATGGCTTATAGTTCTTACAGAAATATTCCGAAAACTGTCGAAATACCCGATAATGTTATGGTTATGACCGCGGTACGCGGGCCATGGAACGAACACCTACCAAAATTTCGTGATCGTGGCGACAAATTAATCAAAGACTGGGTCAAGAAGTGTCATGGCAAGAAGACCTGGTTGTGGAATTACACCAATAAATATGGTAAACTGGATATCCCCGGACTGCCGGACTCTACTCCAGAAGCAGTTGGCAGTTACTACAAGCGTCAGGCACCCTATATTTTCGGTGCCTACATGCAGTCGGGAACTGATTACTATATCTTTGATCACATGAATTTATATGTATTCAGCAAAATTTGCTGGGACACTAAGACAGATGTTGATGCTCTGCTAAAAGAGTATTACCAGAAGATGTACGGTCCCGCGGCTTCAGTAATGGAAAAGATTTTTAAACGTTTTTCATATCTCTGGCTCTATAAAATAGCCGGAAATCCAATTGATACACCACTGGGTCCCCAGTCTATTCCGCCGGCTGATTACCAGATATGGGAAGAGATTTATTCTCCTGAAGAGCTGGCAGCCATTAATAAGCAGTTCGACCAGGCTGAGCAGTTAGCCCAAAAAGACAAAAATGCTTTAGCCAGAGTCAAGTTTATGCGTCGGGAATTTTTCGGCCCGGTACTGGCTGCGGCACATAAATACAATAAAAATAAAAATGAGATTGATGATCTGAAATACTCGATAAAAAAAGTTCCAGCCGGTAAGCAGATCATCATTGATGGCAAACTCGATGACTCCGCGTGGAAACAGAGTGGACAAATCTATCTTTCTCCATACAAAGGTGAAAAATCAAAGCTTCGTACCACCGTGTCAGCACTTAGAGATGACAAATATCTTTATCTGGCTTTTGACTGCGAAGAGCCAGAAATGAGCAAGCTAATCGCAAGCAAACGGCAACACAATGATTCCAGTATCTGGCGTGATTCAGAAGTTGAAATATTCCTGAACCCGTCAGGCGACCGCAAAAATTATTATCAATGGATGATTAATGCCGCCGGCTCAATGACCGATATCAAATGCCAAAAAATCGGCTCCGGCAATTCCGGTGACGTTAAATGGGATAGCAATGCGGAATTTGCTGTTTCTAAAGGCAAAGATCGCTGGTTCGCTGAAATCGCTATTCCAATCAGTGATTTGGAGGGCTTTAACAGTAAGGGCTTTCCGGCTAATTTCAACCGCAACCGAATGATTGATTCCCAAAAGAAATATGTTAAACTTTTCACCTGGAGTCCTTTCCTGCGTAACGGTTTTCACGATCTGCAGAATTTCGGCTCAATTGTTTTTGGCGAAATCAAAGACAATTCAATTATCAACAATGGTGATTTCAGTGTCAAGCCACGTGGCCGTTTTCTTGGTAAATGGGGTGGACCGCAGAAAAAATATATGAAACCGGGTCAGTCATGGAGGCTGGATAAAACAACCTTTCGGCTTGGTGGACAAAGCATAACTTTATCGGATACCAAGGGGGAAGCAAAAATCAGTCTTACCCAGATGTTGCCTGTGCTAAAACCTAATACAAAATATCTGTTGACCTTTTTCGTCAAAACCAAGGATATTGTTCCGACCGGCAAAAATGGCGGTGCGGTAGTCAATATCTGGGATGATAAAAATCGCTGGTTTCCGAAAAACTGGTATAGAGGCACCATGCCGTGGAGCAAGCAGGGGTTTGAGCTGACTACCGGTCCTGATACTAATTCACTCAGCAGGTCGGGCCCAAGCAAAGGCAGAACCCATCGCTCATACATTCGGCTGTTTATGATAAAATGTACCGGCACCGTATGGTTTGACGATGTACGGCTTCGCGAAATAAAGTAGGGCTGGGTGCAGGGGACTTGGGCTTTGGGTCTTGACAAACGGGCTCATAGAAGGAGCGACCTTCCGGTCGCGAACAGTTGAAGTTGGTGGCGGATATGGTGAGATATTTTCATTATCGCTAATATGTTCACATTGTTATTCTGTAACTTTTAAAGCATCAATGTGAATTTGTTTTGCTTCATTGTTATCATTGGAGAAAAGCAGTCAAAAATCCCTTTTGAACTGGCTCAAGCAATGCAAGCTCTTGGGGATAATGCTGATTATGTCAAAATCAGCGGTAATGGCCCAAATGCTCTAGATTTTCACATAGCTTTTTATATCGGGCAAATTGCGGTAAAATATAATGAGTGCTATTTTCATATAATCTCAAAAGACACGGGATTCGACCCATTAATAAAACACCTTAAAACAAAATATATATATGCACAAAGGGAAAAAAACATTGCTGAAATACCGTTGTTGAAAATTGCAAATTCATCCTCAAAATCTGAGAGGGTTGATGCAATTATCGAGTTTTTAAAAGCACGTGGTAATGCAAAGCCCAGAACTTTAAAACTCTATCTAACTCCATAAATTCATTGTTTGCAAGAATCTTGGAAGAGGCTGAATTGTCAGGTTTGGTTGACGAACTTATTAAACGAAACGTTGTTGTTCCAAACGGGACAAAAGTTACTTATAAATTATAAGTCAAATCAGGATCATCGAGTGTGTGTATAACTGAACACCATTTTATAGCCATTAATAATTAAAAGCTAAAAACAGGAACAGTATTATGGCAAAATATGTAAAAGTGAGTACAGTTTGTGCGGCAACAATAGGTTCGAACAGCTTAACGGGGCAAGAGGCCGTTGATAGAATGGTTGAACACTGGACGGCAAAATTACAGCGGGTGCTGGTTGAAAAGCCGGATCTGATTGTATTGCCCGAGGCTTGTGACCGTTATAGCGATCTTACCGGTGATGATAGACGCGATTTTTATGCCGTACGTGGCACCCAGGTCAGAGATATGATGATGAAAACCGCCCGGGAACATAAGTGCTATATTGCCTATTCAGCAACTCGCCAAGTCGAAGATGGCTCATGGCGCAATTCAACTCAGTTAATTGACCGCAATGGTGAAATTGCCGGAATTTATAATAAAAATCATCTAGTTATTGAAGAAAATACTGAATCGGGAATTTTATACGGTAAAGACGCGCCAGTATTTGAATGTGATTTCGGCACTGTTGCCTGTGTGATCTGTTTTGATCTCAATTTTGATGAACTGCGCCTCAAATATGCCGCAAAGCAAACGGATATTATTCTTTTCAGTTCCATGTATCATGGAGGATTAATGCAGCAATACTGGGCCTATAGCTGTCGTTCATTTTTTGTCGGTGCGCTGTGCAACTTGCCCGGTGCTGTAATTGCGCCTAACGGCAGAACTCTGGCCGAAACCACCAACTATTTTGATCATGTAACAACGACTATCAATTTGGATAGTAAACTGATTCATTTAAGCCATAATTGGCAAAAAATAGAACAATTAAAAACAACCTATAGTTCCGGATTCAGCATGGATGATACCGGACATCTTGGCGCGGTATTGATTGCCAGTGAAACAGCTGAGGTCACTATCGACGAGATGATCGCAGAAGTCGGCATAGAAACTCTGGATGATTATATGCAACGTAGTCTGGATCACCGCCATACCCCTGGCAACATGGAAAAATAATCTCTATTTGCACCACTATATGCGAATCAGAAAAACCTGACCGCCAGCATACGCACTCTGGGTAATTACCCCCTGAGGCAATTACAAAACTCTTCACGGCAGATTTTTGAAACCACCGCCCTGTTAGAAAAATCATACTAGTCAGATATGAAATACCTTTTCGATTAGCGTCTGATTGATCGCCCATATTCATGCATAAGCATTACTCAGTAAGCGTCAATTAAGCAGAAATTGTGAAATTTTTTATTATGTTTTTTCCCATTTATGCGGAAGCAGGGTATGTAAATTTTCCTTTGGAGTATTATTGATCTTTCTCAAGGTATCTTCGAGGTAGGC
>JAKIUY010000002.1 GCA_021647315.1 Victivallaceae bacterium | reverse complement strand
TGTGGACTACATTGCTTAAACAGGTTATATAAAAACCATTTTATTCAATTTTCAATTAACACGAAAAAAAGAATTTTTTCTTTTTTTCAACAAACCCCTGCCATTATTTCGGCTAAAGGCATAACTCGAACGGTAAAATCATATAAATAGCGAGCCTGCGAGCGGTTTATGCTGATTTTCCGCTTGAATTATGACTGCGAAATGATACTCAACATCATTTAAAAGACACCAGAAAAACTTTCATCTTTTTTCATGCCGCTTTTGACACTACCTAAAAATCATCTATCTATTCAGACATTATTTAATTCCACCAGTGGGTTTAATTCTCCGATGCTTGTATCGTATAATAATTTGTTTTCGTTTTATAACTCATATGTTTTTTGCATCAGGGTCGTTGGTTAAAGATAACCCTTTTTCAGTGATTGCAAAGCTGATATTGTAGAAAACATGTTACAAATCGCAAATAAGTTTTTAGATTTTAATATATATTTAGTCATTGTATTTTGACGTTTGGGACATTATACTTTAAAGTCTAAATGATCATTTGCTGCGCCGAGGTTGGTTCAGGGTTCAGTGCGAGTAGGATTAATAAAAAACAGGAGAATGTCATGGAAGTTCTTGGAAGTATTTTGATGGTAATTGGAGTTATTGTCGCATCTGTAGGCGGGATTTGAATTTTGATTGAAGCATTTTAAAGAAAGTATGCTTTGGGGCATTGGATGTCTGTTTATCAATGTCCTGGGTTTGGTTTTTGTCTTTCTGCACTGGGATGTTGCTAAAAAGCCATTTTTGATAAATCTGGCCGGGGCTGCGATTATGATACTTGGTGCAATACTTGGCGGCATTGGCAGCTGATAATAAGAAATTTATCATGTTGGCCGGACTAAGGACTCACAAAAAAATAGGTTGGATTTTTCGCTTGATTGCAAACAACTGCTCTACGTTACGAAAATATTTATATAGTTCTACTATGCAAACACTTTCGTGCCTTAATCAGCTGTCTGCATCCTACGCGAAACTCTTCAATTTATTTTTGAGTGAGCCCTAAACCCCGCACCAATAGTGTTACATGGGTAATGGAACAATTTATGAAATTTAGAAAAATAATTATTTTACCAGCATTGCTGCTGGCATTAGTGACTTTGCAGTCATGCAGTGAGAATCTTGCTGATAAAAGTGTTGATGAATTGCTGAATAGTGGTTGTGACCTGGCTCGCAACGGAGCATGGGCTAAAGCCATGAAATATGCCGAAGCCGCGGTTAAACGTGAACCGAACAATTCCGGTGCACTGATACTGGCTGCATTGGCTTATGAAAATAACGATAACCTTGAACAGGCTCTCCAGGCAGCCAGACTGGCGGTCAAAGCTGACGCTAAATATTTTCAGGCACAATATACACTGGGGCGTCTCTGCCTTAAGGATCCGGCAAAAATCCAGGACAGTATTGAACCTTTGAAACGTGCTTTACAACTGAAACCCGGGGATGTTGATACTTTGGTGTTGCTTGCGCGGGGAGGGAGAAAACTAGGCTTGCTGGATACGGTTAAATATTTCGAACAGCTGACTGTTACTAAGCGTTATGGTGATAAACCTGAGCCGTGGAATGAAATGGGCATTATCTATGCGGAACAGAATAATTCCAGAGACGCGGCTCGTTGTCTGGTTACCGCCTATAACCGTGCTAAAGAAAATCCGACTGTTGTCTTGAACTTAGCTCTCTTTATGGATTATTATAACAATCAACCGGCACGGGCGGTGAAGTTTTATCGCAAATTTCTTTCTCTTGTTGAAGGTAATCCTGTGTTTGATAATAAGGCTGGCCGGATTCGAAAACGAATTAGTGTAATTGTCACTCCTAAGTAAGCTTGCCGGTTTATAATAAGCATGATTTAATTTGAGCCGAATTTTAAACTGAAACCTACTTGTCACGGTATATTTTTTATGAATAAAACTGATTATAATATTTGGATCATTTCCGGCGAAGCATCCGGAGATATGTATGGTGCCAGACTGGCGCGGGAGCTCAAGCAGAAGTTTGCCGCTCAGAATAAGACTGTCCGACTTGCCGGTATGGGTGGGCCGCAGATGCAGGAAACTGACATGGATATCATGGTTGACTCGACTGAACTTGGGGTGGTCGGCTTTATTGAAGTTTTTAAACAGATTTTTACCTTTATCGGGATATTTTTAAAATTACTTAAACAGGCAAAAAAAGAGCGCCCGGATGCTGTGGTGCTGATTGATTATCCCGGATTTAATCTGCGGTTTGCCAAACGACTTTATAAAAATAGTATTCCGGTTATTTGGTATGTCAGTCCTCAAGTCTGGTCATGGGGAAAACACCGCATACCAAAACTTGCTGAATATTGTAGCAAAATGATGGTTATATTTCCATTCGAGACTGAGACTTACCAGGAGACGGTGCTTGATGTTGAGTTTGTCGGTCATCCACTGGTGGATATTATTAACGAACGTACTGATAGCTCGATTAAACGTTCAGATGATACAGTATTGTTGCTGCCCGGCAGTAGAACGCATGAAATTGAATCACTTCTGCCGCCGATGCTGGATACAGTTAGTGAACTGTATAAAAAACATCCGCAACTGAAATTTGTCCTTTCTACACCTCGTGAGCGTATCTACCATAAAGTTGATCTATTGCTATCGGATTATCGTAGCAAATATCCTGACCTGCCAAATATTGAACTTACTTGTGGAGATACCGTTAAATGGCAGCAGGCCGCAACGGCTGGATTAGCGGCTTCCGGAACAGTGACGGTTGAATGTGCTATTGCCGGACTGCCATTGGTGGTCTGTTATCGAATGAATCCACTGACATTCATGATCGCCAGAATGCTGGTGACGCTCTACCGCGGCTATTTTACTATGGCTAATATTATCGCAGATAAAGAGGTATTCAAAGAATTCATGCAGTTTCAGGTGACCACAGAAGCTATGGTGCCGGCAATGGAAAATATTTTACCGGATGGCGCAGGACGCAGTAAAGTTATTGCCGATATTAATCATGTAAAAGAGTTATTGCAAGCTGGCAGTGAAAATGCCAGTGCCACTGCCGCTGACTGTTGCATAAAGTTTGTGACAGCTGATAAGTAGTGTTTTGTTCTCGAAATAATCACGGAGTGATGACTAAATCGTAGCCCAGTGCTTTAGTTATGATTAACAGCTGACAAACTGTTTGCTTTGCTCATCAAATCTGTAGCCATTGCCTGCATTCAGTGCACTCTGGTCAATATTAATCATTTTCAAGGGATTCGTAAAACCCATTTTAATAATATCTTCCGGTGCAACTAAATCGAGAGAGGCTAGATGATTTACGCATTGTAACATTGTCGCGGAAGAGCCGACCAGGCACTGTTTTGATGGATTATGCAGTAACCCGGATTCTTCGATCACTACGTCATTGCCCATCGCATAATATTTTCCTGGAGGCATTCCAGCCAGCGATGAAGCATCACTGGTAATAATAACTTTATCTGTCCCTTTGGTTCTGAGAATGATTTTTATCAGGGAAGGGGGGAGATGGTGTCCGTCGGTAATAATCATTCCTGTCAGTGCGTCTTCAGCTAAGCCATCGATCAGAGGATTGGTGTGACGGTTTACTTCATTCGGCATGCCATTCCCGAGATGAGTAATTAATTTTGCTCCGGCATCAGCGCAACGCTTTAGGTCATCTTTTGTTGCCAGTTGATGGCCGAGCGAAACCGCTACTCCGTTGTCTGTCGCGTATTTTGTCAGTTCGACTGCGCTTTCAGTTTCGGCCGCAATGGTTAATATTTTAATATTTCCTTCAGCCCATGCCTGCATCTGTTTGAAAAACTCAATATCAGGTTGTTTTACCCAAACAGGATTATGAGCCCCGACCGCACCGGGTTTACTGCTGAGAAAAGGTCCTTCTGCGTGAATTCCCAAAATTACGCCTTGCGTTGCTTCTGCTTTCATTGCTGTTACTAATAACGGCAGATTACGTTCGTAAGTTTCAGGCGCGCTGGTGATAATTGTTGCCAGAAAACCAATTGTACCGCGTTTACGCAGACCATTAGCGACCCTTATAATCTCTTCCAGGGTTAATTCTGGAGATGAAAAATCAATCGTTAGAAAACCGTTGACCTGTAAATCAATAAATCCGGGGAATGAATTCATACTGTACCTCATATATACCCATTATGGGTAGTTTTTTAATTAGTCTGTCTGACCGTTTATGCTCACATATAAAAATAAAAGTTAATGTTTTACATTAAACAAGTATCTGCTTGAGATAAAATTATTTTAGCCTAATGGAAATTGTATTTTAGCCACTAATGCACTAATTTATAAATTTGCGCATTTGCGGCTGAAAGTTCTGTTTTTTTTATTCGTGACTAACGTTTTTTGTTTTTATTAATTCCGGCAAAGCCGGTTATATTTAAATTGACTTTGTTAAGTAATTTAACAATGTCAGATAATATACTGGAGATGAATGATTCTACAACTTGGAATTATAAGATTAGGGCAAGTTTTTGCTTGCTGTCTGTGGGTTACTATATTTTTTTGTCTATAGTGTACACTCGGTCCATAAGGTCCGCTTTATCAAATCAACTCGTAGATGCGGCTTGAAACTTTATTTCTGCGGGAAATCAAAATGTTTTTCAAATAGCTCAGCAATTATTTCGAGGGCTTCACTTTCTTCGCTGTCATCGTCACCTTCAACTTTGACCGTTGCCTGGTCGCCTCGATGAAGGCCGAGAGAAATCAGGGCGAGAATGCTGTTCAATTCTGTCTCTTCCCCGTCGTCGGTAATAACAAAGAACTCACAGTCCGGGAAATCGTTGACTGCATTAAGTATTTCGCTGGATGGTCGACAGTGAATGCCAGCTGAATTTTTAATTGTAACCGCTTTTTCTAGCATGCTGATGATTCCATAGAAATAGATTAATTATATCATAGTGCCTTATGATATACTGTAAAACATGCTTTTTCAAATAGTTACCGCAAGTTTGCATGATTTTTAATATCAGTTTTTCATTAGGATAATTCGGTTTAAGCCTTGCCAATCATCATGATATGGATTATTGTTTAGGTTACTAATAATATTTTGTTATTTTTGATACTTTAGTATAACGAAAGACGAAATAACATTTTATTTACATATCCGCTTCCGTAGCAACGATAGTTGCGGAGTTTGAAGCGGTTTAGTTCAGACTAATGTCTGTTTTGATTTGTAAAATATACTATAATTTTGGAGAATATATAATGGGTTCAGATAATAATAAACCGCAACAGGTGACACCGGAAGATATTTTTTCGCAGCGGATGCGTAAAGTTGAAGAACTTCAGGAAACTGGCGTTGCTCCTTTCGGTGAACGTTTTGATAATGCAGTAATGGTAGAGACACTCCGTAATGCGTATCGCAAAGATGATGAGGCTGAACAGCCGGCGATTGCCGCAGGCAGATTGATGGCAATGCGGGTAATGGGCAATGCCATCTTTGCTGACCTGAAAGACAGTTCCGGTAGAATGCAGCTTTTTGTCAGTAAAAAGATCATTGGTGTCGATGAATTTAAGAGTTTTAAAAAACTTGATATCGGTGATATTATCGGCATTAATGGCATCTTGTTTATCACCAAAATGGGTGAATTAACCATCAAAGCTAAAGAATATAAATTATTAAGTAAATCTATGCGCTCATTGCCGGAAAAATTCCATGGCTTGACTAATATTGAACAACGTTACCGTCAACGTTATCTTGATCTGATTATGAGCGATGATAGCCGTAATGTTTTCCTGAAACGCTTTCAGATTATTCGCGAAATGCGCCGTTATCTCGAAAATAAAGATTTTCTTGAAGTTGAAACTCCAATGATTCAGCCGATGGCCGGTGGTGCCGCCGCTAATCCGTTTAAAACATTTTATGAAGCCCTGAACTGTCCGATGTATATGCGGATAGCACCTGAACTTTATCTTAAACGTCTATTGGTTGGTGGATTTGAAAAGGTTTATGAGCTAAACCGCAATTTCCGTAATGAAGGTATGTCACGCCGCCATAATCCTGAATTTACCATGATTGAAATTTATCAGGCCTACGGTGATTGCCGGAGTATGATGGAACTGATTGAAGAGATGGTGACAACGGTGGCAATGAATGTTTTCGGTACTTTGCAGATCGAGCATGGCAATGGCAAAGTTATTGATCTAACCCGGCCATGGAAACAGACCCCGTATCGTGACTTAGTCAAAGAAAAAGCCGGCAGTGACTGGTTTGACATTCCATTTGCTGATCGCGTTGCGCGCGCTAAAGAATTAGGTCTTAAGGTTGATGAGTCAATGCCTGAATTTGAAGTTACCAACGAAGTTTACGAAAAACTGATTGAGACGACACTTATTCAGCCGACTTTTGTTACCCGGATGCCGGCTGAACTGGTGCCGTTGGCAAAAGCCTGTGACGATGATCCATCATTGGTCGATGTTTTCGAACTGGAAATTAACGGTCAGGAAATTGCCCCGGGATATTCTGAACTTAATGATCCGATTGAACAGCGTCGTCGTTTTATGGAGCAGTTTGAACGGGAAAAAGAGGAAGGTGACGAAGTTGCAGATAAAGTCGATGAAGATTTCCTGATTGCTATGGAACACGGTATGCCACCAGCCGGTGGTATGGGAATCGGTATTGACCGTCTGGTGATGATGCTGACCGGAGCCGAATCAATCCGTGATGTAGTCTTGTTTCCGCAGATGCGCCCCAAAAAGTAGTTAGACGGTACTCGAAAAGCCTTTATTTTCCGCATCGCGGAAATTAAAGGCTTTTCTTCGCTCCGTTTGTATTAATTTCAAGGAAAATTCTTTGCAAATGGCATCTTTTGTTGGAGTACAGGCTTTAGCCTGCCAGATTCTAGCTCAAAAAGCAGACTAAAGTCTGTACTTCAACATGATACTATATCATTTATGCATTGAATAAAATCAGCATAAATTTTACAAATCCTCATTCCGGCCTCGGAATGAGGTATGGCTCCCTATTACCAAATTACTAAAAAAAGACTTTTCCATGGTTCAAAACAGAGGTTCAATGAGATATTTTACGATGATTTTTTGAGAGAATTATATTTTTAAACCGTTTTGCGATCTAAAAGCTATTAAAGAGCTGCGCAGTTGAGTTTAATAACGCACAGAAAACTAGCTAAAAGAATGCACTTGTGTATTAAACACGCTGTCCGGCAAAATAAAGCAAAGACGGCATTGAACAGTATAGACCAGACCAATCAATACCCATAATAACCTTCCTCACCGACTCCACCGCAGCTTATACGAACGAAAAGAATTGAAACGACCCATTTCACGGAATCGTTTCAATCCTTATTTGTTCTCTTTGAATGTTGTATCCACCGAGTGCTTACAAATGAGGACTATTATAGTCATATGTTGAAATATGAGTTAAAGGTGCATTATTACTAGCACCATAAAGTTAAAGTGAGGCATTACGTTCAATGACTTGTCAAGGTTTAAATCTAAATTCTATTTCACATGATATTTTGTTTCAACATATCATCTGTGACTGAATCCCTTTATTATGATACAGGCTCTGAAATTTCAAGATTAATATTTCTTAACGACCAGCATGGAGTTATTGCCGAGCATACCGAATGAACTATTGGCGATATATTCGACTTTGTCGCGTTGCAGCGGCTGCGTGGCGATTTCACCCGGTAGTTCACAGGCTGAATCCAGTTTGTCGAGATTTAGGCATGGATGAACTATGTTGTCTTCAAATGCAGGTAGGTTGCCCGCTAATTCAAGGACACCGGCGGCTCCCATGGTGTGACCAATGAAACCTTTGGTGTTATTGAATGTCGGAACTGATGTCGCATTAGCAAAGGTGTTGCGCAGTGCTAGACACTCCTGTTCATCCCCCATTTTTGTGCCGGTGGCATGGGTGTTGACAATGTCGATGTCTTCCAGAGTTATACCGGCATGGCTAATCCCTTTGATAAAACATTCCTGCTGACGTTCCGCATTCGGCAGTACCGGATTTGTCGCATCTGAATTCATGGCATAGCCAGCAATTTCAGCATAGATTTTAGCTCCGCGTTTTTGGGCATCACTGAGACGTTCAAGGATAAAAATAGCTCCACCTTCAGCGATGACAATGCCGTTACGGTCAACATCCATAGGTCGGCTGGCTTTGGTAGGATCTTCGTTCGTCGCGAGTGCTCCCTGGCTTTGGAAACCGGCAAAAATACCGAAGGTGCCGGTGCTTTCTGAAACTCCACCGGCGATGGCAAGATCCACTTCACCTAGCAAGAGCTGTTGAACTCCATAGATAACACCGCAATTGCCAGCGGCACAGGCGGCACCGATACAGCAGTGCGGACCAGTGATGCCGAGATTTATGGTTGTTTCGCCAGCAGGATTATTGGCTACAGTGCGTGGGTTGTGGTGATGACTCCAATATTTCAGGTCATAGTCAAACTGGCTGACATTATATATTTCATTTTCAGTTTCAACATTACCGTGCTCGGTAGTGCCGATAAAAACGCCCATTCGAGCCGGATTACTGCTGTTCAGGTCGATGCCAGCATCGTTTAGGGCTTCACTTGAACAGTAGATTGAGATAGATCCGGCGCGGGTGCCGTTACGGATATCCCGGCGGTTCTGATATTTTGTCGCATCAAAATTACACATGCCAGCCGGTGCTTTGCCGATATAGCGAATATCATGGTGCGCAATGCCTGAAATCCCATGCATCAGATTATGCCGGAATTCCTGCAGGTCATTACCATTCGGCGCGGTTAACCCTATTCCGGTAATTACAATACGTTCTCTCATTAATTATTTCTCAACTTTTTCCAGTTTAATATCTTTAATCAGCAATACTTCACCGTCTTTCTGTCCCCAGTTGGCAAGGAGCAGTATTTTAACAAAACTGGTACCGTGCCACATGGTGGCACTCTGTGAACCTGATTTTTTGGCTGGAGCAATTGTGTTGCTTAATGCTGTCCATTTATCCAGATGTTTTTTTAATGTTACAGCATACATTAAATGTCCGCATTTTAACTGTGCTCTTACCTTTGTGTTCGCAGGAAAAGAAAAATTCAGTGGAGTTTTTAAGGTTGCTTCCCAGGTTCCATTTTTTTCTTCCAGTTTGGTCACAGAATTACTGAATTTATGATTTGGGAGGTCGCTATATGCTCCGCTGTCATCAATGTCAAAGGCAATTAACAGGCGTTTTTTCTTTAAAACCGATTCCCAGTTTTTGACTGATTTGACCTTTATGATTTTATCGCCTTTGTTGGCAGGAGCAACTAGAACAGTTGCGCTATCGGCAACAGGCGTTACACTGGTCGCATTAATAAAATGTTTGTTTTTATCATATAGCGCCAGTCCAAAATAAATCTGGTTTGGTTTGTCGCTGCCGGATTTGAATGAACCGGTGAGTTTATAGGTTGCGGTCGGATCGATTTCAATTAGTTGTTTTGAGACTATTTTTTTTGAGCCATCAACTAAAAAGCAGGCTTGGTCTTTACCGCCATCGGCAATTTTTACACCGCCTTGCCAGTTCTTTACTCCATCAGCTGCACTGCTGTTGGTTAATAAATTTTCCCCGGCAAAAACTGAACCGCAAAGGGTGCCGACAGCCATAAGTCCAACTATTAATTTTTTACTCATTATTCTATCTCCGCTTTGTTTAGGTTAATGAAAAATACTTTAACAGGTATATTTTACAGCGATAAACGTTTTAGTCAACCGGTTTCATTCAATAATTTCAATCTTACTGCTAAAAAATAAAATCATCATCGCACAGCTTGTGGTGTACAAGTTTCAGTTTCCGGTCAATATCAATGCCATAAGGACAGTATGAATTCAAGTGTCGATAATCTTTTTCAGGGTTGATTTTGACTGAACTTTTTCGATATTTTGCCAGTGCCTGATCTTTATGTCCAAACCAGTGCTTGAGTCGTTCGGTCAAGGCATAGTGAGCGGGATCAGAAATATATCCATCTACCATTTGCCGGTCGTATAGTCCTTCCAGTAAAAATATTTCTGCTGGATCAAACTCGGCAACATTGCTGCATTTACCGCATTGCCGGCAGACATAACGACCCAGTTCCAGGGCATCGGAAAACAGTTTTTCCTGTTCGCTTTGGCTCATCGGTTCAAATTTATCCACGATGGCTAAATCCTCTTCCAGATATTCGTTCCGATTGATACCAAGCACTAAAGAGCTGATCGGTTGACTCAAAGTGTATCTGATTGCGGTTTTCACTGAACGATATAGATAACCGTCGCCAATGGCTTTCATGCCCAGCAGACTAATGCCGCGTTTTTGGCATTCCGGTAATAATATTGTTTCGACATCCGGGAAATTAAATCGGTCATAATAGTTGATTCCGGTCATCAGCACATCATAGGGATAGTTTTTAATTGCATGAATCAGACCCGTAGGCTGACCGTGTCCGGTTAATCCAATATATTTGACTTTGCCTTGGCGCTGGGCTTCCAGTGCCGCTTCCATTGCCCCGCCCGGTGCCAGAATTGTTTCAGAGATGTCAATACTCTGTACGCCATGCATAAAGATAATGTCAAGGTGATCGGTGTTCAGGTTTTTCAGGCTGTGGTCGATTGATTCGGCAGCTTTGTCACGAGTTCGTTCAAGACATTTTGTGGCGAGAAAAAACTCATCACGACGTGAACTTACTGCACGGCCAATTTTAGACTCGGACATCGTATTACCGTATTGAGCCGCGGTTTCGATATAGTTACCGCCGCGGTCAAGATATTTGTTTAACAGTTCATTGACCTGTGACTGCGGTGTTTCAACCAGATGAAACCCGCCGAAACCAATCAGAGACAGTTCCATTTCAGTATTACCAAGCATTCTTTTCTGCATAAGATTCCTTAAGTTTTAGTATTATTAGAGTATGGATAAAACGGATAGCGTGACTTTTAAAGTCCACAGCCCAAGCCCCAATTTATCGCGCCATAGTTTTTAAACGAAGGCGGAGCACCAAGTATCAAGTATCAACCCTTATCTCGCCACCGATTGCTCTGATTTTTTCTACCAGCTTATCATAACCGCGTTCGATAATATCCGCATTGTTTATTTCACTTGTTCCATTGGCGCAAAGAGCGGCAATCAACATTGCCATGCCGGCGCGGATATCAGGGCTTGCCATGCTGCTGGCATGTAGTTTTGCTGGACCGTTGACTACAACCCGATGTGGGTCGCAGACAATCACGTTTGCCCCCATGCCAATCAGGCGGTCGACAAAATATATCCTGCTTTCAAACATTTTTTCAAAAAACAGTACCGAGCCTTCGGCCTGGGTCGCGGCGACAATCATACAACTCATCATATCGCTGGGGAATTGTGGCCACGGTCCGTCAGAAATAACCGGGGTATGTCCGCCGAAATCAAGTTCAGTGCGCATTTTCTGCCCCGCTGGCATGACGATGCGGTTCTGTTCCATCTCAAACTGAATACCGAAACGTTCAAAGATCCGGCGGGTCATCCAGTAGTGGCGCGGAGTAATCCCGTTAATGGTAATGCCACCACCGGTTGCGGCAGCCAGTGCCATGAAACTCCCAGCTTCAATATGATCACCAACAATGGTATGTTCAGCCCCGTGCAGCTTGTCCACGCCATTAATAGTTAAAGTGTTACTGCCGAGCCCTGAAATTTTTGCCCCCATTGCAATCAGCAGTTCAGCGAGGTCGGTAACATGGGGCTCGGAGGCGGCGTTGCGAATGATGGTCTGACCTTCAGCGATTACTGCGGCCATAATAATCTGTTCGGTCCCCGTGACACTCGCTTCATCAAGGAACAGATCACGCCCCTCCATTTTCTGTGGTAAACGGAATTTATACGAATTGCCTTCGACTTCAAGTTCTACTCCAAGTGAGCTTAAACCGTAAAAATGGCTGTCAAGCCGGCGACGACCGATGACATCACCACCCGGCGGCCACAGGGTCGCTTTACCGCAACGTGCGCACAGCGGACCGGCAAACAGAATAGATGTTCTGACTTTAGAACACAGTTCGCGTGGAATTTCCGGATTAACGATTTTTGAGGCTTTCAGGCGCAGGGTACTGGCTGATAATGAAACCTCAATGCCCAGTTTAACGGCTATTTCGAGCATCACCCTGACATCGACAATATCCGGGACATTATGCAGGATAACTTCTTCATCGGTCAACACCGCCGCCGCAATCATCGGCAGTACAGCATTTTTATTACCGCTGACCGTGATTTCACCAGAGAGTGTTTTTCCGCCATTAACTATAAATTTTTTCATATATAAACCTAACTAGACGGTACTCGAAAAGCCTTTGTTTTCTGCATCGCGGAAAACAGAGACTGTTCTTCGCTCCGTTTGTATTAATTTCAAAGCAAATTTCTTTGAAATTTAGTCAATAACAATATACTTTTTATTAATATTAAGCCGTTATTAATATTTTTTTTGCTAAATTTTAGAATCAAAACAGGTCATTTAGTTCTAAAAATTAGGATCAAATGGTAATTTTCATGTGAACAGAACCAGCTTTGCAGGAACTAGTAATATTAACGTCTCAATAAGAAGCATAATAATTTTAGTGATACAATCATCAGAGTTAAAAGCGGTGAAAGATCACCGTACTCCAAAATAATTTTACCGGCAGATTGGACGTTCTCCCATTCTCCGTCTTTTATCCTAACTCCTAACTCCCATCTTCTCCCGCAATTCATCTACTGCGACCTGCATGGTATCAAGAATTGCTTCAACCGGGGCAGGGGTGTTCAGATCGACACCGGCATCAAGCATGATATCTAATGGATCCTTTGAATCACCCGCTTTGAGGAAACCAAGATATGCTTCAAGTTTGGCTGAATCACCACTTAGAATATTCTGTGCCAGTTGTCCGGCCGCCGCAAGTCCAGTTGCATATTTATAGACATAGAAATTATAATAAAAATGCGGGATTCTGGCCCATTCCATCTCAATCAACTGATTTGGCTCGACCATTGAACCATGATACTGCTGATTCAGTTTTAAATAGGCTTCACTTAATAGATCCGCGGTCAGTGGAATATGTTGTTCAGCCTGATCATGAATAAATTTTTCAAATTCAGCGAACATTGTCTGGCGAATAACCGTGCCCCGAATCTGATCCGCCTGGTGACATAGCAGGTAGGCTTTGAATTTATCATTCCCGTTCTGTTTCATCAGATATTCATGCAGTAACAGCTCATTAGTCGTTGATGCCACTTCTGCGACAAAAATTGTATAGTCAGCGTAATGGTACTCCTGTGCCTGACGCGAGTAGTATGAGTGCATCGAATGGCCCAGTTCGTGGGCTAAGGTGAAGACATCGGACAAAGTGCCGGTGAAATTATGCAGAATATAGGGATAAGAGTCGTAACAGCCACTAGAGTAGGCACCTGAACGTTTCCCTTCGCATTCTTTGACATCAATCCAGCGCTGCTCAAAGGCTTTGTCGAGGTGGGCGCAATACTCTTCGCCTAACGGTTTAAGAGCCGCTTTAACCCATTTGCAGGCATCTTCCCAACTTACTTTGACTTTACATTCCTGTACCAACGGCGTATAGATGTCATACATATCAAGTTTATCTAACCCGAGAACTTCAGCTCGTAGAGCAAAATATTCATGCAGTACCGGCAATTTAGCATGTACGGTATCAATCAGATTATTATAGACCGCTAATGGAATATCATCACTGAACAGTGAAGCCGCCAACGCTGAAGGATGGTTGCGCAGTTGAGCCATCAAGGTATGACGTTTAACAGTTGCATCCAGCGTTGATGCCATGGTGTTGCGCAGTTTTTTGTATTCGGTAAACATTGCATTAAAAGCATTACTTCGTACTTCACGATCTCCGCTTTCAAGGAAATTGATATAGTTGCCGTGACTTAAGGTTACCTGTTCGCCATTTTCATCGGTTAATACTGGAAATTTCATATCCGCATTGTTCAGCATGGAAAATGTCTTTGACGCACTGCCCATCACATCTGAACTTAAGCCAAGTAGCCGTTCCTCTTGCGCAGATAGGGTATGGGGACGCTCTTTTAACAATTTTTCCAGGCTGTTACGATAGAATGAGAGTTCTGGTGAGGCGAGCATGTCGGACATTGTTTTTTCGTCAATCGTCATTATTTCCGGATCGAACCAAGCGGTTGAACCGCTGATCTGGGCAAATCTGCCGGTTGCACGGTCGACATAAGAGCGGTTAGTTGAGTCGGCGGTATTTTCATCCGACTTCAAGTGAGCATAAACATAGATTTTTTCCGCCAGCCGTTCCAGCCGGTCGCTTGATGCTATTGCATCGCACAATACCTGAGCCGATTCAGCTAAACGTCCTTTGTAGGTAATAAAATCTTTTTCAAGTTTATCTAGAGCTGCAAAATCAGTTTCCCATTCAGTTATTGTTTTGTACATTGGGCTCAGATCCCAAGTCATCGCTACCGGTAACTCAGCATGTTGAGGCAGTTTTTTAATCTTTTTATCCATTATTATATCCATTAAGGTTAAATTTTAATTAGTAGCTTAAAATTAATGCGAAATGAACTAAAATCAAGTGTTGTTTAAGAGTATCATCTTATAAAATCAAGTGTTTCAGTTGAGAATCCACTGTTTTGGCGTAATATTATCAATAGCTTTAATTTTAAAGTTAAGTAGCTTAGAACTAACGCAAAATGAACTAAAATCAAGAATTTACTAAAATAATTTTAACGTCTATTGAATGTAGCAAAGCCGGATAGAGGTTTAAGTTAGGCCTTACGCTTACGCTGCTCGAACCTCTGATCGGTTCTCATCCTGCAGTAATAGAGTTTTATAGAAAAAGAAAATGGTCGGGGTAGCAGGATTCGAACCTGCGACCCTTTGGTCCCAAACCAAATGCGCTAGCCAGACTGCGCTATACCCCGACTTTGGTGAAGTGTGTAAAATATATTGTTTTTCAGTTTTATCAAGTACAAAATGATTTAAATATGGTTTTTTTGTAAGATAGTTCAGGTTATGGTTGTAATAGGGAGTTTTTTACCTGATAAAGATTGCGTTTTATTTTTCAACAGTAGAATATTTATAAAAAATCATTCTGTCATGTTTTGGGGTGCCACTGTGAGTCACGTTCCACCGCGTGAAGGCCACGTTGCCGAACGTGGTCACGGGGGATGTATTATCTACCTATTGGTCCTTGAGGTGATGCTTCCCAGGATGCTGGACGATTTTGCGGTAAGCTTGAGTAACCACGCTTTTCAGCCGGAGAAAGTAAAATGCAACCATTGCAGAATAAAGGTAGCGTCAGTATAACAAGTAGACTGATGATGAAAGTTATACGTTCTTTATTGAGCTTCTTCACTGCTTGTGCTTGTTGCTTGTTGTTCACCACCACCGCCGATAAAGCGTTCCTGTAGTGTCTCAAAAAGGTTGTATGTCTGAGCTTCCATGATTTGAAAGGTTAAAGTCGCGCATATCAGCAACAGTGTAAAAACCGCAATGCCCAAAAAAAGTTTAGATGAAAACACTTGCCTGTCTCCTTAATTTATTTGCTGAGTTTAGCAATGGTTTCATTGGAGAAATATACTGAATCGCCGATGCTGATCCGTCTGCCGTTTAAAGAATCTGGAATGACGTTGGCAATCGAACAGTTTTCGTTGATTTTTACCAGCTTGATTTTGCCGATGAATTTTCCGTTATTGGAATCAAGGTTACGGGCTACAACCATATCAGAATCTTTCTGAATTTGCGGATTTACCCGGTGAAAGCCTTTTCTACCAATTTTCTGTTCAATCAGGGTGCTTGAACCTAAACTGACAACTACGAAGCCATATTTGTTATTAACATCGATAACCTGCCCTTTTACCGCACTTAGAGCCTCTTGGCTACCATCTTTCCATGGCGGAATAAGTGGTTCAACTTTTCCACCACCTTCTGGGTCTCGAAAAGCAGCAATGGTTCGTTTCTGGTCAGCTATTATTTTATCACGCTCAGCAATAGTTTGATCTTTTACTCTGGCATCTTTGCTGAAGTCCGCCAGTTGACCTTTGGCCTGACGCAATTTACGACTGGTTGAATCGTAGTCTAATTTAAGTTTTTTTACAGAGCTGACAGTTTTTGTCAGTGAACTGGTATATGAAGAATCGCTCAGGTTGATGCTACCAGCGCCACTGGAACTGGCAATCTTTTTAACTGAACTGTTAAATGTATTGATGCGGCGTTTGACAAAATCTACCCGTGATGAAATTTTATTCAGTTCGCTTTTGTAGCTGGCACTTTTCAAAGCACGAGCTGAAACAGTTACTCCGAGTTTGTCTGCAACTCGACTGATTTCATTGGCAGTACTATTGTTTCTGTCTTTTACCTTAGTAATCCCCTCAATTGCATCGTTGCTGCTGGATTTGTAGTTACTGAGTTTATTGAGATCAGATTGGCTTGGTGCATTGCTGATTGACAGAATATCAGACATTTTGGCAATAGTAGCACCGAGTTCATTGCGTTGTGTCTGGATTTTTTGTGCCTGTGAGGCAAATTTTGTCAGGTTGACATCAAGCTCAGAATAATTTTCATGAGCGAGGGTTTTCGGCGAAAGTGCTTTTGCCACATCTGTGCCGCTTTCACGATCCAGAATAGTGGATGTTTCATTTATCGTTTTTGCCATTTCATTCCAGCCGTCAACCAATATGTTGCGTTTGTCATAAAGGACAAATGAGCTTATAGCTGATACAGCGGCTAAAATAAGGACAAGTACACTAAGCAGAATATTAACAATCTTCATTTTGTTCTCCCAAAAATTAACAGAAACAAACCATATATATAAAAAACTAAAAATACCATGTTGATTTCACAAGAGGCGAGGTGACGCCATATGCTTCCAACGGTTATGAACTTAACACTATTCCGACTTTTTTTCAAACTGTAAACGGTGATTTATGGAGAAAATATTCAGAAAAGCTTTCTTTTGACGGAAATCAGTTTGCATTTGGCTTCATTGACGTCATACTTAGCAGTGTTTATAACCCTTTAAGAAAAATAGAGATGAGATATAATGCCAGAAGTGAAACTTACTCCGATGATGCGGCAGTATCGTCAGGCTAAAGCGGAAATCCCGACAGATGCGATTCTGTTGTTCAGATTGGGAGATTTTTATGAGATGTTCTTTGACGATGCCGCCAGAGCCAGTGCTATTATGGATATCACCCTGACTAAAAGAGGCGGGGTGCCGATGTGCGGATTTCCATATCATGCACTTGAAATACATCTGCCACGCCTGTTGCATGCCGGAGTGAAGGTCGCGATTGCTGAACAGATGGAAGATCCAGCTCAGGCCAAGGGCATTGTCAAGCGTGAAATAACCCGGGTGATTACTCCGGGGACAGTTATGGACAGTTCGGTGCTGGCACCGGATAAAAACAATTTTCTGGTTGCGTTGGCTACTGGTAAGAATGGTTTGGGGCTGGCCTGCCTTGATATCAGTACCGGAGAATTCAAGGCTACCGAGATAAGTTCATTGGAAAAACTTGAACCTGAACTGCATCGTCTGGGAACAATGGAGTGTCTGGTGTCAGAGTCGTTGCTGAAAGAATGGGAGAAGAGTGGTGATCTGCCTGACTGCGGGCGTAAACTGTTGTGGACTGCGGTTGAGGACTGGATATTTTCATTTGACTGTGCCGAAGAGGCCTTGAAACGGCAATTCCAGGTTGCATCGCTGGATGGATTTGGTTGCCGTGATCACAATCTCGCAGTTTGTGCTGCTGGAGCGGTAATGCATTATGCCGCAGAGAACCTGCGTCAGCCAATCGGCCATTTAAAACGGCTTTATACCTATTCTTCCGACAGCTATATGGAACTGGATGCTATTTCCCAACGTAATCTTGAGTTGACTGAATCAATGTTTAATTCGGGCCGTGACGGCACTTTGTTGTCAGTGCTTGACAGCTGCGCGACACCGATGGGTGGCAGGATGTTGCGTGATTGGATATTGCGGCCTTTATACGATATAAGTGCCATAAATGCCAGACTTGAATCGGTAGAAGCTTTTCGTGATGATCCGTTGAGTCTGGCTGAAATACGGGAGATTACCGGCGCTATTCGTGACCTTGAACGTATTGTTGCCAGGATTAATATCGGCAGTGCTAATGCGCGTGATTTGATTGCCCTGGCCGAAAGTCTGGAAATGATTGCACCGGTAAAACTATTGCTGGAAAATTTTGGAGCACCGTTACTTGAACAACTTCGGAGTCAGTTGCATGAACTGCCTGAATTGGTTGAACGTATTAATACTACACTGGCGGATGAGCCGCCGGTGAATTTGAATGATGGCGGCATAATCCGTGAAGGTTTTCATGCCGGACTGGATGAGTTGCGCAGTGCCTCCACTGAAGGCAAGAGCTGGCTTGGCGCACTGCAGAAGAAGGAACAGGAGCGAACCGGAATTAAAACGCTGAAAGTTAAATACAATCGAGTTTTCGGCTATTATATTGAAATAAGTAAAAGCAATTTAAATCTGGCGCCGGAAGATTATATTCGTAAACAGACATTGGTTAACGCTGAACGTTTTATTACTCCGGAACTCAAGGAAATTGAAAGTAAAATCCTTGGGGCTGAAGATAAGTCCAAGGCGTTGGAACATCAGCTTTTTATGCAGTTACGGGAGTTTTCACTGGGGTTTACTGAAGATATTCAGACCACCGCCGCTGCCTTGGCGAGTATTGATGTTATTACTTCACTGACTGAGTCTGCCAGGAAATACAACTATGTACGTCCCAGAATCGTTGATGATGAGACTTTGATTATTAAAAGCGGACGGCATCCGGTGCTGGATGCAACCATGATTGAGGAGCGTTTTGTCCCTAATGACAGCTGTCTTGATAGTGATGATAACCGGATGATGATTATTACCGGACCTAATATGGCGGGTAAATCGACCTATATTCGACAAACTGCCTTGCTGACCATTATGGCGCAAATGGGGTCGTTTGTGCCGGCTGAAAGTATGATTGTCGGCTTGGTTGACCGTATATTCACTCGGGTCGGAGCGGCAGATGATATTTCACGTGGTCAGAGTACTTTTATGGTGGAAATGGTTGAAACTGCTAATATTTTGAATCATGCCACGGGTAAAAGTCTGGTTATTCTTGATGAAATCGGGCGTGGTACCAGCACATTTGACGGCCTCAGTATCGCCTGGGCGGTTGCTGAATTTCTGCATGATGAAACTCGGACCAGAACGCAGTTTGCGACTCACTACCATGAACTGACTGAATTGTCAATTACCCGTAAAGGGGTGAAAAACTATAATGTAGCGGTGAAAGAGTATGGAGATCAGATTATTTTTCTTCGACAGATAATTAAAGGCGGTACTGATAAAAGTTATGGAATTCATGTTGCTAAATTGGCTGGATTACCGGAGGCAGTGGTTAAACGTGCCAATATCATTCTTGATAATCTGGAGAATAACTCGATGGGTGAAGGCGGGCAGCCAGCGTTGACTATTCACCATGAGATCGGAGAATTGAGTGGAGGTTATGCCCCTATGGCAGAGCCTAGCTCGAAGCGTTCAGTGAAGACATCCGCCAAAAAATCAAAGAATGATAACCCCGCAATTGAACCTGAAGTCCCATTTCAACCTTCACTGTTTGATTGAAAAAATGCAAACAAACGGCTATCAGTGTTTTTTACTGTGCTTTTAATTCGCAACATTTATTATTTTAAATAGAGCACCACGTGGTGGATTAGGTTTAAGGGTGTAAACCCAAAAGTCGTAATTGAACTTTTTAGCTTTATTATATTTTATAAAAAATAGATGTTGCTTTCCTGAAAAAATAGAAAAGGTTAATATTCTCGCATTAGGTGTTATGTATGTACGTGATTTAAGTATGGCAACACTGCTCCATCCAGAAAAAAGAAAGTTATACACAAGTGCATTCTTTTAGCTAGTTTACTGCGCCTGTTTAAGTTCAACTGCGCAGCTCTTTAATAGCTTTTAGATCGCAAAACGGTATTATTCTCTAATGTTGCATTCCTGATATACGAAAATTTTCCTGAGCGTTTAATTTTAAATTTTATTGATGAATAATTATTATACGAGGTTGTTTTAAGTCCTGTGGCTTTTGAAAATGAACTTATATCTTTTTTATTTTCACCAAGTTGACTAAAGGTCGCCTTAAATTTATTTCCTTTTTTTGTTCTGAGTTTGATTATTTTTTCAAGTAAATCACGGAAAGCAGGATTGTCGATGTTTTTAGTTGCTTCCCTTAGCTGAAGAAGATGTTCATAGGAAAAATCTAAGATAAAACGTTTTAGAGAAATTTTAGCTTTGACTGCTTTCACGTACAACGTCGTATCTATTTTTTTCTTTTTAACAAAACGGTTATGTACTAAGCGGCCATGTACACGCATTTTAAAAAATTTACCTATAGCATTATTTATATATGAATAATTTTAAATAGTTACCATAGGTCTGCTGTCTTTGCTCATTTTTTCATCCTAAACGGTCTATTGTATTTCAACTTTGAAAGTGAAATATTTTTAAAATGTTTAAATAACATTAAAGCGTGCCCGATGTCGCAATATCTGTTGATTTTATTAAGTTTTACGCTAGTTTATTATGCAGGTATAAACCCGTTTTTCTGCCAATTTATGTTTGGATTTCGAAAACTGGCTAAAGTTTATAATGAATATTAATAGTCTAAATGAACATCCGCAAGGAGAATGTATTGGCCGATTCAAACAATAACCGTATAAGCCGTAAGCTTAAATATCCTGAGCGTTTCAGGGAGTGGCAACAGTTTGCCGGGTTCAACGAGCGGCAGATTATCGCTACTGTCGGACAGTTGCATACGGTTAGGTATCAGATCGATGTTGAAGATATTGAGCTTGACGGGATTAGATTGCTGTTTTTTGCCGACCTGCATTGTGGAATCCATTTCAGCCGATTGTTATCTAAAGCTTTAATTCAGAGTATTAATCAGGCTGAGGCTGATATTGTTATTTGCGGCGGGGATCTGCTTGCCAGATCATTTGATCAACAGCTGACTAAAGATATTTTAAGTGCTTGTCGGGCGAAGAGCTCTAAAATTGCTGTTCTCGGTAACTGGGAGTGTTATGACAAATCCAAACTGGACGCGGACGCTTGGCGTGAATTTTATCAGCAATGCGGTTTTACTTTGCTGCGTAATCAGTCAATGAGTCGGAATAAGCTTAATTTCTATGGCATTGATGATATAAAAACCGGGATGCTGGTTTTTTCATCCAGCACCGGGCAGGGTTATAATATTTTGTTAAGTCATAATCCTGATACCGTGATTCATATCGCAGATGATACTAATTTGGCACATTTTGATGTGGCACTTTGTGGTCATACTCATGCCGGACAGCTTAGAATACCGTTATTTGGTGCATTGGCTTCCTCTTCACGCTATGGTAGAAAATTTGATTGCGGACACTTTATGCATCGGCGTTTTACTGATGTAAATATGTTTATTTCGGCAGGCATCGGCACCTCGGCCTTTCCATGGCGATTAAATTGTCCACCGGAAATTATGGTGATCGATTTGGTTACAAAAACAGATAATAAGAGGCGATTGCCTTAAGTTAGGAGAAATAGTAGATGATTCCAATTATAACATTACTGGTAGTGCTGTTTTTATCACTGCTCACCACTCGAATTGCGACGTTGGCTTTAATGCATACCGGTGTATCAAAACAGGTGGCACGTTTTCAGGCACGTTCTGCACTTTCAACCTGTGGGTTTACCACAACTGAGGCTGAACGGATAATGAATCACCCTATCAGAAGAAAAATTATTATGACTTTGATGTTGCTGGGGAATGTCGGCATGATAACGGTACTCTCTTCACTTATTATGACCTTTATTCATTTTGGGGCGGATTCGATACCGGGCTATATGAAAATGTCAATATTGTTTGGTGGACTACTGTTTTTATGGGGACTGTCGGCTAATAAATGGGTTGAGGTAAAACTTGCTATAGTGATTTCATTCTTTCTTGATCGATATACGGAATTGAAAATCGGTAATTTAAATCATCTGTTACATCATTATGATGATTATAAGATTGTTGAACTTGCATTGAATGCTGACAGTCCGCTTATCGGTCAGACCTTCAAGAACAATTTAATTAAAAAGCAAGGCGTCATGGTATTGGGGATTAGACGGAGCAATGGCACCTATACTGGTTTTCCTGACGATGATTTTAAATTTATGGGCAATGATAGCATTACCGTCTATGGGTTAAGAAAAAATATTGAAACGGTTCGTGATTGCATTAAAACTGTTGGCTAAGTTTAAATAGCTTCGCGCTGGTAGACAATATCAACTAAGTTACGCAGATACCGTTCATCGGAAATATTTTCCATGGCTTCAGGTGGGAACTCAACTAAACTTCTGAAGTAATCCGCAAGTCGTGAACAGAGTTTAATCCTGACTTCATCATTGAATTTATCGCGACGTTGTAGAAAATCGAAGATAAGTGTGGCCTCATCCGGGGTTATTGAAGATCTTGCTTTTGCCGCAAAATATGGGTAGTCGCGGAAAGAGTTATATTTATCAGCCAGTATCTTACTCAAATCAGGTTCAATCATTTTTCGTTCACGGATAACCATCGTTCCAGCAGCAATATCGCCCAGACGTTGCCAACGCTGCGAAAGTATTGCCGAAAGTCCGCCAGCAATATAGAATATCGGCAGAGTATCCACAAATCGTAACAGATTGCGTAACAGTACCTGCGGGAGTGAGAGTTTTAAACCATTCTGATCGATTACCCGTAGATGAAAAATTTTTTTCCCAACCGACCTGCCGTCCCAAAACCATTCTATGGCGATATAATAACCGAAAGCTACCAGAAAAGTGACTATGATAATCAGGCCGTCTGCTGTATCTTTACTTATCGTCGAAATTAAACGTATAGGAATTACTACTGTGTTTATTGCTACTAGAATACATAAAAAATCTATCATCAAGGCTGCGGCACGTAGCATGGGAGATGCTGGATAAAGGGGGAATGAAACTCCTTCAGGAGTTTTTATTTCAATAATTTTTTTTAATCCGTTACTCATAAACTCCTCTGAAATATTAATGGTTTCTGTTCCAGTTGATAGATATGAATAATTTACATCCTATATAATAATATCGCAAGTCGGATTGAAAAATTACTATAGACAGATATATTGCTTTAAATAGACCATGTTTGACGTTGTTTGGCTGCTTCCGCAGAACTGAAAAACCTTTTTAAATATCGTCTATAACTTCAAATTTAAAATAAAGAATCTATGACCTATGATTGATTTGCATTGTCACCTGATGCCCGGAATTGATGACGGTGCGGCATCATTGGATGTTTCTCTACAAATGCTTGAAGAAGCTGCTGCCTCGAATATTTCTGCAGTCTGTGTTACCCCTCACTACAATGATGAAATGACCTGCTTGGAGTATGACCGGAGATTTCGTATACTGGTAAAACAAACTTTATTACAACCGATAAGGTTATTGCGTGGCATGGAGTATAAATATTCTGATTTACTCAATCTTGATGAATTTGTAACTTTAGGTGGCAGTTCATATCTGCTGGTCGATTTTGTCGCTCCGGCCATTGATTTGCGGAATGTTGAAAACCATGTACTGGAACTGAAGCGTAAGGGGTATCGAGTGCTTGCTGCTCACCCTGAACGCCTTTTTGATTTGCAGGATATTCCAGCACTTAAACAGCTTGCAAGACGCGGGGTTGTGATGCAGATGAATACCGGAAGTTTTATTGGTATTCATGGCGATGAGGTGAAAAAAATGGCTGAATCGATGTTGCGTTGCGGATTGTGTCATGTGGTTGCTTCGGATGCTCATGGCAAGACGAATCGGAAACTTTTTGTCAATGAAGCCATGAATTATTTCAGGTCAAATTATGGGGATGAGATCGTTCAGACTCTGTTTCATGACAACAGCCGGTTGATTATTGACGGCAAAGTTCCTGATCCTGTTATGCCATCTGTCTCACTCAGTCCATTTGACCATATCCGTCGGTTATTTGTCGGAGCATAAATGTTAATTATCAATACTTACATATAAAATTATAGCCGGGGAAATCAATACAGTCGATAACTCAATAAGATTTTTGAGTTTTAGCTTTACCACACTTGCGAAACCTGAAATAGGCACTATAATATTCTTTCTTATATTCTAGACACTTTCTAGGAGAGGTGGCCGAGCGGCTTAAGGCGCAGCATTGGAAATGCTGTGTAGGGGAAACTCTACCGAGGGTTCAAATCCCTCCCTCTCCGCCATACTACGCTAAAGCTACGTATGGCAGGCCAGTATTTTTAACAACCGATTCTGGTTATTCATTCATTAAAAAACGTATTCTTTAAACTGATTAGCTCCAGGCTGATATCGATTTCATCGGTTTGCGTCCCGGTGAAATTTTTAACTGCATTCATGCCAGCGAAAATTGTTGCGGCGGGTCTGAATTCTGTACTCAGTGTGGTGCGGCACGTGCTATAAACGATAGTCTTCACAGCCAAAACAGCTCCTGCGAATGCTGTATCACTTCTACTGATGGCAAGGTATATAATTTTAGGGTCTGGGCGCGCCCGTATCAGGTTGGGAATGAACCTTATGCGCTTTTTATTATTAGAAATTGACACCTTTATTCGCCCCGCACCTAAATAGAGCTCACCGTAATACTTTATTTAGGTGCTGAGCTCCCGCCTTAAATGTAGATAACATGAGCTAGTCCCGTTTTATTTAGCGGGTTGTCACTTTGCAAAAAGTATTCCCAAAGTTATATTTTTCGCTTCCTGTCCCAAATCTATGGGTGGCGTTGAGCTCATTTAGCCTCAACGCAATGTGAGTATCAAAAGATGAACTACAAATAACCGTTATTGGGATCAAAATAACGGGTTGCTTTTTTGTTGAATAATTTACCAAAATTTATTTTGGAAATTATGCCCGCTGGCGTAGCATTCCGCAAGGAAACCAACTGAATGTCAAGCTGAATCGGACTAGGAATTCTGAGCCTGAATGAAATGAAAGGCAATAAATAGTGAGGAGGTACGACGAACGGTTTATGCCGAATCAGAGCTTGACAGTGAGGCGGTAGTTTTGTTTTATTAACCCACAGATTCTGGCGAAGAGCCGAAATTTTCAATAGCTAAGGAAGGTCACCCTGATAATTAGCTCTTGATTCAGTTAATAGCTGATCGACAATTCACGTAGAACAGGAACCTGCATTTTTGTGAACCGAATAGGTTATAATATATACCGGGAAATGACTACACCCGGATATCGATAGAAGGCTGGAACTCTCGGATGCGTCTGAGAACACTCCGTGAAACACGAAAAACTTAACATTGAAGATTTATTTAATAAAAATAATCATTACTCTTTTAACCACAGATACTCTACCATTGAAGTTGTATCGCTACGTTTGGCTCGTCTATGCAGTTAATCCCAAATTCTGGTGAAATCGGTTAGGTTTATGGCAGATTGTCTTGAACTGTGAGATTTTATGATGTATTTTGATACTTGATACTGAAATATTTAAATATAACTGGAGAACATAATGGTTGTAATGCCGAAAATTAATAGTTCAGCTTTGGTGGTGGTTGATATTCAGGAACGTTTGATAACCGCCATGGCGGGGATGGATATCTGTTTGAAAAAATCACAGATTATGTTGAATGCGGCAAACTCGTTAGGGCTGGATACGATTGTGACCGAACAGTATCCGCGCGGCTTGGGCAATACGGTTCCCGAGTTGCAGGAACTTTTTGCCTCGGAATGGGCGATAATTGAAAAGACCACGTTTTCATGTTGTGGTGAAACACAGTTTATGATTGAACTGGAACGGAAAAAACGCCTTTCAATTGTAATCATGGGCATTGAAACTCATGTGTGTGTCCAGCAGACAGTATTGGATGCTTTGGCTGAAGGTTATCAGGTTTTTGTGCTGAGTGATGCAGTAACGTCACGCTCAACTGAAGACCGCCAAGTAGCAATTGAACTGATGCGTGACGCCGGTGCGGTCATTACGACCGTCGAGTCATACCTGTTCATGCTGATGCGTGATGCAAAACATCCCGCATTCAAAACTGTCTCAAAGCTGATTCGGTAAAGCAGAGGTTTTATAAACTTATGGAGCTTAGGATTCACAAAAAAACAGGTTGGATTTTGCGCTTGATTGCAAACAACTGCTCTGCGTTACGAAAATATTTATATAGTTCTACTATGTAAATACTTTCGTGCCTTGATCAATTGCTCGCATCCTACACGAAATTCTCCAACCTGTTTTTGAGTGAATCCTTATTGTACTACATTTACTTGCCGAAAACCCTCTCAAAGTTGCGGTGGGTTATGTTGTCGTATTCTGACTGCGATAGCTGTTGAGCTGCCAAGGCATCCTGCATCATGGTCAAGTGCATGGGTGGTCTGGCTTTTTTCATGAACATATCGGTGCCGAAAAAGATTTTTTCGTTGAATTTTTTCATGAATTCGATACCGGTCACCTGATCTCTGGTCAGGGCATTATGGCCACTACCTGCTGAAAAATCACCGTACATGTTGGGATATTTTTCCATCAGTCTCCAAAGTGGCCCCTGGTTGACTATTTTGCCCTTTGGGTAACTATTACGTTGCTTTGGAGTTTTTACATCGGCATCAATGGCATTCCAGAATGATGGCGCATGACCGATGAAAATAGTTTGGGGAAACTCCTGCAAAACCTCTTCCAGGCCGTTAAGTCCGGCATCATCTATCATGCCGTAGAGACCGCCTTTTTTGGGTGAAAGATGAAACAGTACCGGCAGGTTGGCTTCGCCAGCGTGATAGAAGAGATTTTTGTAGAGCGGCGATGTTACCGACATATTAGCGCAAACTTCACCAATACCGCGGCAGCCTAACTCTTTAAACAGTTTCATTAGACCTGAAAAATCAGCTTTGGGGTTATGAAGTATTGATCTGGGGTCAATGTTACAGAATGGAATCAGGCGGTCTGAATGTTTCTGGCATTCAGTAATCGCCTCCTGATTGCCGACCACACCGAAATAATCAATATTTTCCGGGTTGGTCAGGGGGAGCACTACAGATTTATCAATGCCCCATTTATCCATGTCTTTCAGCAGCTCTTTAGCAGTGAAAGAGCCATGAGCCACCAATTCACTGAATTGTGGATAATCTTTGTAGGTGATATGTTGATGAATGTCGATAATCATGATGAAACCTTTAATTTAAATTATGAATTACGACAGACGTTAGTCTGCTTTATACCGCCTAATGGCGGGGAATTAATTAGACCCTATTCGAAAGGTATTTTCAGTCGGAGTTCACAGCTTCAGCGTGCAATCAATACGCTCAAAAAAACACGCTAAAGCTGTGAACTCCGACAAAAACTCGCAATCGCACACCCTTTTCGAACGCGGTCTAATTAGTGCATGACTTTTCCAATGCTGGAACTATTCTCCATGAAATTATTAGATGTAGATTTTAAAAGCCCTTGTTTTTTAGGACTTTTATAATATACACTAACCATTAATAACGATTGGTTTATTTTCGCGTGATGACTGGTAGATGGCGGAAATTACTTCAACCGACTTGCGGCCTTCATAACCGTTTACTTCCGGTTGTCGATCCATGTTGATGGCTTCGATTAGATCTTCAAATTGAAGCTGATGCCCTTTGGAGTCGATAAACGCGGTTGGATCTTTAGCTCCGCTTGAACCGGTTTTCTGCAATTTAGCTTTTAGGATGACATCTTCAGGTGTTGCGCCTTTAAATTCCCAGACATCCAGCGTTTCGCCATCTAAAACAGCACTGCCATCGGTGCCATGAATGCCGATTCTAACATCAAGACCAGGATAGGCGGTGGTTGTTCCCTGAATAATGCCGAGTGCACCATTTTTGAATTTCAATGTTGCAACTGCCGTATCTTCAACTTCAATATCACGTGCAAGGGTTTCGCAATGCGCAAAAACTGATTCAACGGGCCCCATTAGGCTGATTAGCAGGTCAATATAATGAATTGACTGATTCATCAGAGCACCGCCGCCATCATATTTCCAGGTACCACGCCAGCCTCCGGCATCATAATATTCCTGATCGCGATACCATTTAACCTGAGCGTCAGCCATGGTGATTTGACCGAAACGTCCAGCTTTAATTGCCTCTTTGACCACGATTGATGACTCTTTAAAGCGGGTCGGGAAAATTACCGCCAGTTTTACATCGTTAGTTTCACAGGCTGAAATAATAGCGTCGCATTTTTCCAACGTGATATCCAGAGGTTTTTCAACAATAATATGTTTACCGGCTTCCGCGGCTTGAATAGCAAATGGTTCGTGCAGGCTGCTTGGCAGGCAGATGCTGACAACGTCAATTCCATCTTGCTTGAGCATCTCTGTGTAATCAGTATATGGTTTAGCTCCATATTTCTGTGCCAGATGTTCGGTGTTATATGCCATTTTATCGCAAACCGCGACCAGTTTAGCATTTGATATCTTGCTTAATGCATCAGCATGAAATGGTGCTATATTGCCGCACCCGACAATTGCAAATCCTAGTGTTTTCATAATATGTTTTCCTTTTGAGGTACTTGCCTCATTGTTAGTTTTTTGATCTGACCTATCGGACCTATTATACTATGACTGTTCGCCGCCCGGAGGTCGACTCCTACATTGTGACGGTACAGGAGCAACTGTCCTACTTACTCAGGCGAGACGTCTAAGCTACTTGTTCGTGACCGGGAGGTCTCTCCTGCATTTCGCAATTCGTAATTTATACACAAGTGCATTCTTTTAGCTAGTTTACTGCGCCTATTTAAGCTCAACTGCGCAGCTCTTTAATAGCTTTTAGATCGCAAAACGGTATTACTTGTCCGCTGCTGCCTGGATGTCCAATGAGGCTTTTGATGATTTCAGGACAATCATGGTATTCAGTTCTGCTTGCGGAGTGCAGTTGACATCATCCAGGAATGCCTGAAGATAGTTGCCCGGTGTGCCGGCTGGTAGCGCGACTTGGCGCATGGCGCTTTCACCGTTTTTGCCCAACAGTATATGATCCTGATTATAGGCGATTTCGGCTACGCCTTCAGTGCCCCAGAAAGTCATACGCCAGTAGAGCTGGTGTCCGTAACCGATGGTGTTAGGCACTAGATATGAGACATCACCCAGGATTCCGCAACCATTCTCCAGTGTCAACATCATCTGTGCGGCATCTTTGAAATGAGGAAATTCAGCGGCATTGGCATTCCAGCAACGGGCTGCATTGATTTCAGTTATATCTGAACCGATCAACCACGGAATCAGGTCAATGGCATGAATTGCAATATCATTTATGGTACCGCCATGTTTGCCGGGTTCAAAATACCATCCAGCTCTGGAGCCAATCATTAATGGATGCTGTCCGCCAAATGTCACCGATTGAATGGTACCGAGATCACCGTTGTCGATCAGTTGTTTCAGCCCAACTGAACATGGAATGTCACGCAGGTCTAACATGCAACCGACTTTCAGGTTGTTTGCGGTCGCCAGTTGTTCAATTTCTGCTAGTTCTTTAAGTGAAGTCGAGATCGGTTTGTCGGCGATGACATGTTTGCCCGCTTTTAGAGCTTTTATGGCCATACCGCCGCGTCGTGAATAGTAATCACCGATGGCGACAATATCACAGTCAACCTGTTCGAGTATTTCATTAAGGGTATGATGGGTCAGTTCAACCTGGTTAGCTGCAAGTTCAGCCCGACGTGATTCTTCGATAGTGGTTGGAATATTACTGCGTTCAATTAACGCGGTTCTGGTTGCTTCATCATCTTCCGCTGCCGCTACTACGGTTAAATCGGCATGTTTTTTTGCCGCATGATAGAGTGCTTCAATGTGGTTGTGTCTAAATCCTGCAAATGCGATTTTCATAATAATTTTCCTTAATTAATTTGTCTTTACAATAAAGTAATCTCCAATCTAAAATCATCAATCTAAAATCTAAATTTATCCCGTGTTTTTCACTCCGAATCGGAGATAGGGGATTAATTTTTTTCTCGGTTTGTCTTTCCCTGACAAAATTTGCCACATGACATCCCAGGCGGTGGCACCGATTTTTTCAGCTTGATGAGTATAGGCGCTAACTTCGCCTTTCGATGGGGTGGTCTCGCCCAGTACACAACTTGAACTGATGAGAAAAAAATCTTTGCCATTTGTCAAGTTGAGTGATTTTGCCAGTTGGATAAACAGTTCTCCTTCATCTGGGCCATCAACAAAGATCCCCAACGGAGGTTTTACTGAACTCAGAATGTTTTTTATCTGCTGACTAATATTGTTGTAATCAGGAATGATTGAGGTGCCGATTACACCGTCATTGACATATCTGGCTGAACGTTTGGTGAAGGCCTCGAACATCCAGTGATTTGGTTCCCGGGCTCGGTAGTCATGAAATGAGATGATCTGTTTGCAACCTAATGCAACCAATTCATCTACGACATTGTTCATTAATTTAAAATGGTCTGAATGAACATTACCGACCAGATTATTAGTTACTTCAATATCCTTATTGACGGCTACAGTCGGGATGCCACTGTCGATTACCCGGTTAATATGGGTGTCATCGAAAAAACTCTGCAAGATCAACATGCCGTCGACGCGCCCCTGATTGATGGGTTTCATATAACGGAAGTCATCTGATGGAAATAGGATGACCAGGTTATAATCACGTTTTTCCATCGCCTGCACCATGCCGACAATAATATGTTGATAATAGTTAAAAAACATCGCTTCGTGTGATGGTTGCAGTAGACCGACGGTATATGATCTGCCAGTAACCAGGGCGCGCCCGACAAAACTGGGGCGGTAACCAAGTTCAAGCGCCGCCTGTTTGACCTTATCAATTGTCTCCTGCTTGACTCGTGATCCATCGGTTGCGTTGAGGGCATGAGTTACAGTGGTAACACTGACTCCGGCCAATGCAGCGACATCGCGCCGTGAAGCTTTTCTGTTTCTATTTATCATAATACGGCCTTGATCTCCTGTTCAATCGAGTCATTCTGTTGATAAATAATGCGTGATGCCAATTCGACCGCGACAATAGCCTTTTTGTATTGTTCGGGAATGCCGGAAACTCTACCGGCGTATTTTTCACTGAATATTTGCGGTAGATGTGCCAATACTGTTTCATTGGTAATCAGTTCTGGGTGATCATCCAGGTAGGCGGATATTTCAACATTTTTACTGTTAATCGCCCGACTTAGACGTTCGGTCAGTTCCGTCAGCTTAGTCGGTTTTTTAATGTACTGGCTGAAGAGCCATTCCGCTTCATGTTGGGCGTGCAACTTAAGTTTTTCCATCACTTCAGCGACCAGCTCCTGTTTCTCTGCTTTAAATTCAGCTTCTGTCAACATCAAACCACTTAAGATTTCATAAGATGAGGTAATCACCCCGCATTTATTGGCCGAAGCGTCTTTAGCAATCAGAATACCGGCATCCTGAAGTTTATTTCTGGCTTCAGGAGTAATAAATGAGTTTGCGTCTTCAACGATTGCCCGTGAACTTGGTTTACCGTGTAGCAGATAATCCTGCCAGTTGACAATATTAATCGTTGACGGGCGACCGCCGCAGGGCATAAAAATATCGGCCGGATGATAGATATTATTCTGAAAATAACTCATGAAATCATCACGACTGATCATCTTTTCCTGAGCTTTTCCCGCTTTGCAACTAACGAGACGATAACGCTCCATGCCGTCAATAATTGTTGGCTGGCTGAAGACGATGAACGCTCCATCGCCTCGCAGTTTTTTAGGATTAAAACTGTCGAGATTTTTTTGCAGCATCAACCGGGTCAGCTCATCGCGATTCAGCCCTTCAGGATCATAAGCAGCTGCCGGGCCGTCGGTAATCGCGATGATTTTCAGATTCGGATAATCATATTTACCGGCCTGTTTATGAAGTAACAGTTTCAGTTCGTTGCCGGCGACATCTCCGAACGGCCCACCGGAAATTTTCAGCGAAAATGGCTCACTGTGCGGATCTATATTCAGGTGCTGCAAGGTTCGCAGCAGGAATTGGTGAACCCCGAATGAAGTTACGCCGAACTCTTTATGGTTGATGCCGCGATCCGGTTTACCGGAAATAAGCCCGGCTTGCAGGGTATAACCAGTTTTTGCCGCGTAATCGCCAATCCAGTTGATCATTGGATCGAACATATTTTCATCCGGGCCGATTTCAATAATCTCTTTCGTTCCGAGCTGATCAATAATGTTACGGTCTTTGAGTCTGCCTTTAATGTCGTAATTGATTAGTGAAACAAAGGCAGCACAGACTGCACGTTGGACATTAAACAGCGCAGTTTCGAAATCCTGTTTATCTGCCATATTGAGCAGGGTAATCATTTTTGATCCACCCTCGTAAATATCCTTGTTCTTCATGTGCTGAGTATGGGCCAGAACAAATACTTCACGGAAAATCTCATCTTTAGCAAATTCGTAATTATCGCGCCGTTCAAGTTCATTCGAACTCTGTTTCGGCACCACCGTCCGCCAGCCGCCGCGGGCAATTTCTGAGAATCTTACCTGAAAGCCGATGGCATTATCACGATAAAAATAGAATACGCCAAATGGACGATCGGCTGGAAATGCATGGTTGTAGCTTGTAGCCAGAGTGGCGTAGTGATCCATAAAGGCTGGATCTAGCCGGAATGACAGACAGGCTTTATCTTCGCTGTAAAAGTTTGTTTTGCGAATGTTTGAAACAAAATTCAGAACACTGGTCAGAATGGTTTTGACCATGGTGTCTTTCTCATTAACTCCGGTATTAACGCTGTTAATCAGGCGTAGAACAGTTTTTTCAGACCCATTGCTTTTGAGTTTGCCTGGTTTTCGTTGTGGATCAAATTTGTCTCTGAAACAGCTGATAACCGCCTTGAGAATAGCTGGATAGATCGCCATTAGACGATAAATATCTTGACAGTTATAGGCGTTACGGTCAACGAATGAGAGTTGAGCATGAACAAATTCAGCGGCAGCGCGGAGCAGATTTGCGTCAGTGATGGTAATGTCGTGCTTAGTCACCAGTTCGGAATGGAACAGGTCACTGGTGTCAGTCCAGCTCAAGGTTTTCAATTCACTCAATAACGCTTTAACCTTTGGTGAATTAAGGGTAATGCCTTTGGATGAACTTATATAGAGTGTACTGAGCATAACCGGCATGTGGTTGAAGTCGGTCTTAGCTCCCGGGGTTACCAATTCCCGGAAGTAGGCGCGACCAATATCAAATCCGGCATGGTTTATCGCTTCAATAATTTTATAATAGAAGCCGCCGCGGCTGGCGCCGCACTGTCGGCTTAAAGTGAGTCGAAGCTCCTTTGAACTGGTTTTTTCTATGCCGATATTGATATAATCCTTGTCCTGGGTCTCAAGTGCCCATTTCAGACGTTCGACCAAGCGTTCGATAGTCAGGTCTTCAACTTCATCCCAGACAATTCTTGAATATAATTCTTTTAATGTCGCTGGAGCTTTGCCGAAGAGCTTTTTATACTCAGTCATTACTGCCTTGCAGCTGAATAGCGGTTCGCGTCTGGCATCGGCGAACCCGGCAAGGTTGAAAAATTCAATAACCAGTGTTTGCGGTTTATTATTGACGACAATCTGCTGCGTTGATTCATGCACGACCGCGCCGGCAATATTATATTTACGCATCATGCGGCTGGTGGTCAGCAAGTTGTTCTGATTATTTTTCAGATAGATAAGTGTGACACTGTCATGACGTTCAATGCGCTGTATTTTCGCGTCATTGTCCAGATTGAACAGTAGCGGAATAATATCTTCCAGTTGTTTGCCTGAAAAGGTGCGGAAAAAATAGTCTGGCATTATCTCTTTAAGGAGTTCATACCATTTCTGCAGTTTCTCCGTATGTTCCGTAATAATATGATCAAGTTGCGTGTTCATAGTTCTGTCAAAAGAGGTAATTACCTCGAAATCCTATTTTTAAAAGATTAAAGTTCAAGAATCCTGATGGCGTTTTCTCTGGCCACTTTATTAAATACGGCTGCGGAAATTTTGTTCTTATTTTTTAATTTAAGCATAAAATCTACTAAAGGGGTCGGAGTGTTTGGGGCACAGATATCGGTGCCGAACATCAGCCTGTCCTGGAATTCGTTGAGAAACTTAATCGCGTAGTTTTCGTCCCGTGCCAGGGCATTGCAACCGCTGCCAGCTGATAAATCGCCGTAAAGATTGGCATGTTTACGCATTAATTTAGGTACTGTACCCTCTTCCTTAATCGGATAATTGGGATAACCGTAACGGTCACCGACGGTTTCCAGTTGACCCATTTCTGCCCAGAAAGTCTGGGAGTGGCCAAAGAACTTCAGTTTCGGAAATTTTCTGAGTGAATATTCCAGTTGCGGTAGTCCCGGATCATCATAAAGTCCGTAAATATTGTCAATTCGTGCCGCAATGTGAAAAGTCAGCGGAAAACCGACAGCTTCGACATGTTTAAAGAGATTCTGCACTTTTGGATCCAGAAACGGCAGGTTGGCAGTAACTTCTCCAATCCCCTTACAACCCTGATCTTTATAATAACTTAGGATCTCTCCCAGTTGTGCATCAGCAGAATTGGTCAATGCTCTCGGATCAATATTGCAGAACGGAATAAAACGGCTGTTCTGGCGGCTTAACTCGATGATCTCTTCATTTGACTGCGGCACATAAGCGCATTCAGGGCTGACGCCGGGTAATAACACTGCGCGTTCAATGCCGATTTTATCGTAACGTTCAATCAGCTGTTCCGGTGTGGCATAGGCAGGTTTGCCATAACGCTGCATTCCGGGCATACTCCGAGTATGAACATGAATATCTATAAACATAATTTATAATTCCTTTAGTTTAGTCTACGGTCTACGGTCGTACCCTGTGTAATAATAAATTATCAGTCACTTTTTAAAGAATTTTGCAATGCTTGAAGCATGCGTGGAATACTTTTTACTTGTGATTGATAACTTTTTTCCCATACTTCCAATTCTTCAAAATTTCTACTTATTTTTATTCCCCCTTTATTGTTTTGTTTTTACCGTAGACCTTACTTTCTCTTAGTCAACCCCCAGGCTCCGGTTTCAATAACCGTTTCATCGCCCGGTAATAGCTCTTCGTAGTTTTCAATTACCTTACGGAATGCGGCAACGTATTGATCAATAATTTCAGGTTGGAAATGTTTGAACCATGGTAGACCGAAAGCACGACCATGGATGGCGGCTGATACAGGTAGATCTTCATCTGTAGCACGAACATCTACGCCATTTGGTAGATTAGTGAGGTTTGTCGGTGCACCATCGCGATAAATATCAACTGATTGGAATAGCGGATGTGAATGCAGAGCTTTATTACAGCCTGGTACAACTCCAGTTACTCCTTCCGCGGTTACGGCTTCGCAGAAACGTCTGGCGGATAGTCCACCGAGCTCTTCAGGTCGGTAGAGACCACGACAGGCATACCAGCCGCCTTTAGTGGTGTTTGAATCCGGGGCAGGGCGATGAGTACGAATACCGGGTAAGCCTTCAAGCTGATCGAGAAAATAGTTCATAGCTTTATCAATTTCAATGATTTCAGTCGGGTATTTTTTCAGTTGTTCAATGCCGATAGCTGAGGCAATCTGGTTAAGACGGTTTTTGCAACCACCGTGTGGCAGGCCTGAAACCTGTTTGAGTTGCTCATTTTCTATCTCATTATGCCTTCCGTAGTGACCCCAGAGCAGAGCGCGTTCGTAAACCTCACGATCATCAGTCAACAGTATGCCACCTTCACTGATGGCGAATGATTTTCCATTCATTAGCGAAAATCCTGCGGCATCGCCAAAGGTTCCAACCATTTTACCTTTGTAGAGGGCTCCGTGGGCATGTGAGGTATCTTCCAGCACTTTGATATTGTATTTTTTTGCCAGTGCCATAATAGCGTCCATATCTGCGGGCATGGACATGTAGTGAACCACAACAATTATTTTAGTGCGATCGGTGATACGTTTTTCGATGTCAATTGGATCAATGCACAGCGTATCCGGGTCAATGTCGGCAAAAACTACTGAAGCCCCTAGAGACATAGATGATACACATGAAGCCCAATAGGTGATCGATGGACAGATGATTTCATCACCTTTACCAACGCCCAACGCATAGAATGCAGCCTGTAGCGCTGCTGTACCATTGACATGTGCCAGTGCATACTTTGACCCGTGCCATTCAGCGAATCCTTTTTCAAACACCTTGGTTATATTGGTGCCGGATGCAGTGCCGTCTTCAATCACTTTTACAGCAGCATCTTTCATTGCCTGGTTAACGATTGGCCAGGCGAACAGTTCTTTGTTTTCATTTTTGACAGCTTTTTCACCGCCTAACAGTGCTAATTTACTCATTGGTTTATTCCTTTTTTTATTTGTGGACGTGGTGGATGTTGTGAACAGCTTTTTAAAACTGCATTCTGTGCCAAGTCTCTAGTCTCTATGGACTCATGCTCCAGTCTCCAGTCTCCAGTCACTAACAAATATCCAATTCTTTCTTGATAAATCTCATATATTCCATGTCGCGTTTGGCGGCGATGATACCGTCGCCGGGAGCTGAATACTCCAGCGTTACCATAGCTGATTTCAGGTTGTCTTGCAGTTTATCAACTACGTGCATGGTGTCGATATGGCCTTCTTCCAATCTGGTAACTAGATAGACATTTTTATAAACCATGATATTTTTCAAATGCGCATAGTAGATTTTACCATCGAGCAGTTCAAATACCTGATCGATTGATTCGCCATTTTTATTGATTAGAATATTGCCATGGTCGTAGTTCATGCCAATTGCGTCGTGATTGGTCAGTTCCATCAGTTTTTTACTGGGCGCGGCAAGGTCGTGCAGATAACAGTTGTGGGTTTCGAGGGCAATCAACATATCCAGTTCAGCCGCTTTATCGCCGACAAGTTTCAGTCCATCAGCAGATTTCTGATAATCATCTTCAGTCGCCATGTCACTGCCGTTTTTATCAAATTCAGTGTATTCATAACCTTCAGCCACCAATCCACCGGTAAAAAAGTTCATTACTTTAGTGTCGCATTTTTCTTTTGCCCATTCAAGAAATCCCAGATAGGCTTTAGTTTCGCTAGCGACTTCAGCTTCGTTGCCGCGACAGAATTCAACCGTACCGCCAAAAACAATTTCAAAATCGGGGTATTGCTGTTTAAGCTGTGCAACTTTTTCCTGGTATTGAATTTGCGTCATATCGTCAAAGCGATATTTCCAGCGCAGCTCAACACCATCATAAAAATTGTCCTCTGCCAACTTGAATAACTTATCCAGCTTACCAGCACCTTCATAATAGTTTACATGCATCAATACTTTCATACTTATTTACCTATGTTTTTTATACTTGAGGCACTTACAAAAGTCACCACGCCAGATTTTTTATTTTGAATTGCATCTTTTAATTTTGAGCTCATTCATATATCTATAGGTATGTTCAATCGCTAAAAAGTTAAAATCTACTCACCCAAAATAGTAAAAATCATAAACGCGTTGATTTTTTGCAATCACCTCTTTTGCCAACTCGATTAAATTTATTTGATTGAAGTATAACAAGTTTTTAAATAAATGCAAGTGCTAAAAATAGAAAATCAGGAAAAAACGTTATTTTTTTAGAATGATTCTGTCACCAATGATTTTGTCACCAATGATTCTGTCACCAATGATTCTGTTATTATTTTTTATGATCTAGCGGCAGCTTGAACAGTTTAATTGCATTTTCTCTGGCTATTTTTCTGAATACTTCCGGCGTGATTTTTCCGTTATCTTTGAGATCAATCAGGAATCTCGGCAATGGTACATCCGCGTCAGCAGAACACATATCTGTACCGAAACAGAGTTTGTCCTGAAATTCCGTTAAGAATTTCGCGGCGTATTCAGGATCACGCTCCAGGGCGTAATAACCGCTGCCGGCGGAGAGATCACCCCACATATTTTCATAATGACGTAATAATTTGGGGACGGCACCTTCTTCTTTTATCGGATAACGCGGATAACCGCTACGGTCACCGGGAGTTTCAAGCTGGCCGATTTCAGCCCAGAAAGCCGGACCATGACCAAATATTTTCAGGTCTGGGAAATTTTGCAGGCATTTCTCCAGTTGTGGCAGACCCTGGTCATCGTAAAGTCCATAATTATTGCCAATGGCGGTACTGATATCAAAGGTCAAAGGCAATCCTGAGCACTCGGCCTGTTTGAAAAAGTTCTGCACCAGCGGATGAAGAAATGGCAGATTCGGCATAAATTCACCGATTAAGATACAGCCATGTTCTTTATACCAATCCAGCCAGATGGAAAAATCTGTATTCACGCTGTTACTGATGCCACGTGGATCAATATTGCAGGCGGGCAGAAAATGTCTGGGATAACTGCGGCAGGTTTCGATGATTTCCTCATTTGATTGCGGCAGATAGACTTCCGGGCCAATCAGCGGCAACAGTATTGCACATTCGATTCCCAATTCGTCCTGGCGTTTTATGACCTCTTCCGGGGTAGGAAATTGTGTATGACCATCCTGTGGTGGTGAAGGATAAAGATAAGCGTGAGCATGAATATCAATAAACATAATTTAATTTTTAAGTATAATATACTCGTTTAGGTTGAAATCTTAACTTTTATTAATTTCGGCAAATCAGGTTATGTTCATTTATGGAATTTCAGCAGGCTGTGAGTAACAATCTTTTTTTAATGGTTTTAACCATTTTGCCAGGTATTTCCAGCGGAAAAAAGATGCACCATCACCACCGAGTTGACGTAGAATATTCACTTGTTCAACCAGTTCTTCAGGTGAGTTTAATGCTCCGTGTGATGACATAACCCCAATTGTAACGGCACAAGGGACACTTGGATTGGCCTCACGACATGTATCAATTTGTCGTTTACTCCAAGCACGAAAATGTAACATATCATAGATATAGCCGGTAGGACACAGAATATCGATATAACCTTTTTTAACCCATTTCAGATGATTTTGGTGGAGATTTTCCCACTGGGCATCGCCAGCATATTTGTCACCTTGGATATAGGCAGACAGTTTAATTTTCGGATTGATTTTTTTCAATTCAGTATGGATTTGGCCGACTAAACCATCTAAATGGCTACTGGCCCATTTGTACCATTTGATATGTTCAGGAGAACCATAGCTATATTTTCGCGGGTCAATACCAAACTGTTGTTGATAAATTTCGGCTCCACGGTCACTCGGACGTAAGCTCAGACGGGCATAATCAAGCATAATTCCATCGAGTTTGTATCTTTTTACTAAGTCAATAATTTCTTTCAGGCGATATGCTTTGACTTCTGGTACTGATGGGTCAAGCCAGCCCTTTCTTTTCTTGACACTGCGCATTGCCCATTCAGGATGTTCTTTGAGGATCCCTTTCAATTTTTCAGCACCTTCCGGCAACAGACAGATCGATGGATGGAGTTCAATTCCGGCTTTCGTACACTCTTCACGAAATAATTTCAGTGGGTCATACTGCTTAAATATCCTGGTATGATATTTATTGTTGGTGTTATACTCATCAAGAGCACGGTTGCCAATCGCAAACGGAGCCAGAATATTAATATTAGCGGCTTTTGCTTTTTGAACAATATCCTGTATCTGTTTTTTACCCTTTGCAGGATCTTTAGATAAAACGCTGTGTGGGGTAATAAAGACCATTCTTACTTCTGTATCCGGGTTTTTAATTACTTTCTTTGTTTGATTTAAAACAAATTTAGGATATTTACCATGCTTACTGAATTGTGCAGTAACTTGTTCTTTTTTACTGCCGTTTGAACTGTTTATGCTGATTATTGTACTGATATTCAGGGTTTCAGGAACTTTATCTGCAAATTTTCCGACAAACCAGCCCGTTGGAATGTCATACGGGGCAAAACGTGGTGAAACTGTCAATGTTTTTCCATCAGCTGTGGCTCGCAAAACGGTTACTTTGTTTAAATCAAAAGTATCACCATCAGCATCTTTAACTTGAATTTTGAAGGCAAACTTACCGTTCGGTTGCCAGTCTGCCTGAAATTTATCAATTACTAATTTATAATTTTTTAAATTTGCCAGAGTGTATAAACTGTTACGGTTAGATTTTGAAAGTTGTGCTTGACGTTTACCAAAAACTGCTGCTTCTGGGTGAATTAGAGCATTGACACTCTGTGAGGAACCCAGAGCTTTACCTCCTGGAGCATATATGCGGAAGTAGTGATGACCTCTGACCGTGCCTGGACCTTTGGTTAATGGATCAAAATAGCGGTTATAGCGAGACTGAAACGGGATAATGATCTCTTTTTTGCCTTTAGTTGTCAGATCAATTTTCTCATCAGACCATAGCAAACTCATACCTAAGTTATTTAAGTTATACGCATACCAATAACAGGTGCCGACATCTGAGCTTAAATAACATTGCCCGGGTTTTATTACGTTATAATCACAGGTTAGTGAAAAATATTTTAGCGTATTTTTTCCTGAAAAATGAATCAGGTCATAGTTGCCGCGTAATTCATTAATTTCTACCAGAGCATTAATTTTTTTTGCCGGCACCTTAATTGGGATGCTCCAGACGTTAGCTGATTTCTCAATAACCTGTTCAAATCCATCACTGGCTAAAATTTTTCCGTTCTCGCCAATAACAGCCAATTTAATATCATCAAACCAGCTTGTTCCAGCTGCCATATAATTACCGGCAACCAGGCGCACATAATAGACTCCCGCAGGAATTGTCGTTGTCCGTTTAAAATATTTCCAATCATGTTTACCACCACCGTAGATCCCATGTGATGCTGTGATGTATTTGCTTTGCTTATCCAAATATTGCAGTATTATTCTGGCATCACCGGCTTTGGCTGTTGTCGATTTTATATAACCGCTTAAAATATATTTTGCGCCAGGCTGAACGGGGATTTTCTGTGAACGCAGAAACAGGGCTTTGCTTTTTGCTGTCGGAGTTTTGCTCGCAAGAGCATACTTTCCCGATCGCTTGACTGTACTTTGTATTTGTCCGGAACCTTTCTCGTTACCCCACTTTAACTGCCAGTTTTCTGAAGAAATATTGTTCGCCAAAGCAGTTACACCGACAGTAAGCGATAACATTATTCCATAAACTAATTTTTTCATAAACATTACTAATTTTCCTTATTGTTTTTACTTATACTTCAAACTTTGAAATATTAACTTTTTTGCAGACTGAATTTTGTAGTTCAACAAAAATAGTGATTGCACTAACTATCTAAAGTTAAACCGTCCAGTTATATCATCCCAATTAGACAGTAAATCTGCTGATGATTTGATTTTCATTGAGGTGACATGACCATCGCACCAGGATAGATTAAATGTTCCGATCTGTTCAGCCCCTGGATGCCTAGCATTTATCCGGCTATACTGAGCAATATAATAACCCCAATCCTTGTTCGCTGGAGAAAGATAGGTGTCAGCGAACAAGAAAGTTCTGGTTGGTTTTTTTAGTAAACTTACTTTAACCGGCAGGTACAGGCCATTGACATCACGTTGAAAATGACGATACATTATGTATTCATTCATCCCATAAGACATATAGCGTTCACTGCCCTTTAGAGTATCATAGTTAAATTGATGTGATGGACAGATAACAAGCCGACCACTGCGTGATTTATCCATATATTGACCATAGCCAACATGAGTCGGAGCCGCAAGACCCAATTCGCCAAGTATAGCATTGGGCCAGTAGGTATTGGGTTCAGCAAGCAGGTTTGCGCCGGTTCCTATTGGTGGATAGTAACCAGCATTATTATCATTGTAAAACATACTACCGGTACTAAGTGACTTCAACTGATTTGCACAGGATATCTGCTTAGCCTTCTCTCTTGCCTGATTTAGGGCCGGTAATAACATGCCCGCAAGAATCGCGATAATAGCGATTACAACCAAGAGTTCGATGAGTGTAAAATTCTGAATACCAACTGTTTGTGTTTTTTTTGATCTCATAGTGAAATCTCCTTTTGTTTGTTTAGTTTTTGAGTTATTAAAATAAACAATAACTTCATAAATTAACCCCCTTATTCAGTGTCTGAACGACAAGCCCTATTTAAATGAAACAAATGGAGTTTATGTTCAAGCACTATTTATTAACAGCACCTCAGAGTGTCTCCCTGGTAAAATTTTAATTCGATATTTATTTCTAATGGTTCTTTGGTTTTGTTTTCCATCAGGTCAATCAAACTGTTTGCAGCAATTTCTCCCAATAAATGTTTGCCGGGCCCAATAAAACCAGATATCTCTTTTCCTTTGTATTTGGCCTTTTCAAAATTTGTCATTACAACAGAAATATCTTGCGGAACTTGTAAACCACGTCGTTCGAGTGCATCAATTAGACCTTCAATATAAAGATAATTGAATGCCAAAATCAGTGTCGGCGGCTCTGCCCTGTCCATTAATTCGACAATGAGTTGGTCATATTCCTGCTGGGTATGTTCAAATACACGTTTTACATATGATGGTGAGTAAAGTTTTTTTTCTCTCATTGCCGTGCGATAGCCATCAAAGAAATTTTGAAAAACAGTTTTACCTGCATCTGTATCTGTGCCGACAGCGGCAATTCGCCGGTGTCCTTTATCCAGCAGCATATTAACCGCCCGGCAAATTTCGACAGGACTGAATTCTTCCACATAGTTTGCTTCCGTGAAATTCATGGCACGATCCATCATGAAATATTTAACTTGTTTCTGCATGCCGGAAATCCAGAATGACTCCATTATTTTCAGCTGTCCGCCGGGTAGTAATATCCCGCCAAGCTTATAATCAGAAATTATTTTTTCCCAAGAATAGCCTTTGTTAGGAATTGGAATTAAGGTGTAACCACGTTCTGCACATGCATGCAGTACACCATAAAAGATTAGCGACCAAGTCGGCGATTCGCTTGGTGATAAACTGCTGTTTTCATCTTGTAGCATTGGTAAATATATTCCCAAATGCGGTTTGACTAACTTGTCAGGATTGTTCTTAGTAATAACTGATCCAAAGCCCCGCTTACGATAGATTAAGCCGTCGCGGACTAATTGAGCCATTGCTATATTTACAGTTTCTCGGGAAACAGAATAACGAGATGCAAGTTTTGAGGTTGAAGGTAATTTATCCACCTGCAAAAAGTCCCCATTGCTAATTTTGCTTCTGATGTCTTCAGCTACTATTGTGGCTTTACTGTCAAATAATGATTGCATTTTAAGCTTTCCTTTCCTTTGCTTGGCTTCTGAAATAATTATATATATTTTTTGATCGTTTGTCAATAGTTTTTATATGGAAAAGACTAAAAAACTGTTTTTTGAGCTTATTTTTTATGTACTAAAATTGAATTAATAGTGTTATTAACAATAAAAACCTGTTTTTTAGTCTTTTGTTTGTTTTGCAGGTGAAAATGTTTTGTGAGGATGCAATGCGCATTTTGAGTCGTGCATAGTATGGAGTAGTTTTTGATGCTTGCGATTGCCTGTTTCAGGAGTAGAGCGGCTGGATATTTTTTCTATTTTACGGGAATAAGGGGAACGGCAGTTTGCCATATTTTACCCGGTGCTACTGTTGTCTTGCGGTAGATCAATTCAAGTGTTGGGTTGGTTTTGCTCCAGGCATAAACAGTTGCGAGCTGTTTTAGCTCAAACTCGATAGTTATTGCTGATTTTAAGTTTGCCAGAACTGCGGGGTTGAAAGCTGTTGTAACTTTTGCGTGAACTTTTCAAACGGGAAAATTCCTGTTGCAGTTGCTGTTGAGTTATCGCCGGCAATTTATCATCACTGCTTCGGTATTTTCTAATTAAGAGAAACGTTGTATTGACTGGTGCTATTTTTGTGGTAATATCAGCTAACGCGGTCGCAGACCATGACTGACCGTTATTCGGCAACATGCGTTGTCCGGTTACTGCGTTAATAATGGTGTAATCACCAGCATTAAGCTTAAGGCTGAATTTAACAAATATGGTTTTCTGAGGATTATAGTTGAACAGTGAAATTAGGGTTTTATGTTTGACCTGCTGGGCTCGGAAACGGAAAAAATCGTCCCAGTTGGGTCGGATGATCGTTTTGATCCCGGTACTGGTTTTTATCTTTCTTGAACTATAGGGTAGGGCGGTGATTTGAACCTGATCGTCAATCCCGGTGCTTTTCTTGAAAAAACTGTTGAGTTTAGCTATTATCGGCAGGGTTTGATTAAACATTTTCAGATAACCGCCATCAAGGTGCATGCCGGGATAGATACTGAAGCCTTCAGCGCCGTTAACCGCTGAAGCTAACAGCAGCAGTCGTATTCTTGCGGGGCTCAGGACATATTTTTTACTGAGATAACCGATTTTATCAATCGCGCTGACTACATAATAGGGCTTGGTTAATTTTTCGATATTACATTTAAGCAGATCGAAACTTTTGACGCCAGTGTGATGATAGTAGCTGGCCAGATGGATATCGAAATATTGTTCGTTGAGCGCGGGATCTTTGGCAACTGATTTGAAAAAACTGCGATAGTTTGGATCATTGTAATTAACCACATAATCGTAGTCCAAGATCGGTGAATCAGGAAATTTTTTGCGCAGATATTCGGTTTGCAATTTTAGTGTTTCAGCGGTTTGGGCACTGCGGAAATCACGCCATTGGTCAGAATATTCAGTCAGGGCAGTTGTAATCGAGGGCACGCTTTTCATTTTATATTGCCTGGCAAAATCTTGACGGCAGGTTTCACATAGGCACCATTCCATTGGCTGCCAGGGTTCAGTATCATAACAGATCATGTCACCATCTTCAGTGCCGTCTTTGGCAAATTTGGTGTCAAGCAGCTTATGAAAATTTGTTCTGAATGCCTGGTCACGGTTAAAGTAGGTTGGACACATTTTATGGGTCGTTAATTTTCCTTTATTATCGACAGCCATTTTAATTGTATCGACAGGGAATGGGGCGCGATAATATCTTTTGGCATAATAATCGGGCAGGGTGGTGAATTTCTTCCAACCACGTCTACCCAGCGTTGCGGCAATTTTTTTTAATTGCGGGTTTGGATTGTGGCTGCGTTTGTAATATTTGATGCCCGCTTTCTCATAATTGGCCGCGACTTTTTTTAGAATTCCAGGATTAATGTAATTTATGTCGTTCATGCGCCAGCATAGAATAGGAAAGTTTTTTGGTAAAATTGTCCTGACCAGTGGTGACAGTAAATTCACAATAAACTGCTGTTCTTGACCTTTTAATGGCCCGGCGGTAATATACCAGTATATAGGAAATGATTGCCCGCCTAAGTTAGGTGTTGACGGTTCAATTGCCAGAATCAGTTTACGTTCCCAGGCATAATCTGGTTTGAGAGCTCTGAATATTTTTGGATTAGTATAAGAGTAGCGCAAAAACGGTTTGCCATTCCTGATGATTTTAACTATTTCAGGAGTTTCCACACGATGCATATTCAGATGCGAGTCGAATGCTTCACTAATCTTTAATGCCGCCGGTATTTCCAGAACCAGTTTATTAATTTTGTATTTGCGCCCGTCGCCTTTGAAATCAAATGCCAGCGGCACCGGATTATCGGCGAAACTGTTAAATTCTTCACGGCCGCTGGTCAGCCGATTGATTTCTACCGGCATCGCCAGTGCGGTTATCGGGAAGTTTGTGGAAATTTGCCTGTCTATTCCTACTAGAGAGAAATTCTTATATTTAGTCTGTCCACTACCGAGATTCCAATATATCGATTCAGGTTGGACTCCAGCAATAACATTAAAATCGACTGAAACCTGTTGCCATTTTTCAGCTTTTACCGGAACTGACTGGTAATTACCGACACTTAACATTGCCTGCGAGCCCGCAGAGGTTTGTGCCAAAGCCCGCAGAGAGTAATTGCCCGGTGATAATTTAGTTTTAAGTTGCGGAGTAACTCCAAATTTAGCACCACCACCGCTCCAGGTTATCTTTAATATCGCCAGCTTGCCGGATACAATGATTTTTGAAGTATTTTCATAGCTTCTGGCATATTTGCGCTGCCAGCCCTGTGGCAGACCGGTTGATTGAATGATCTTTCCGGTTAGCTTAGGGTTTTTAAGCAGGTTGCCGCTTAAGGGGAGACTGTTGCTGGGCTTTTTTTTTTGTCGCCAATAAAACTCATTTCGCAATCATCGAACCAGGCCATGCCGGGACCTTTAATTCTAAGTGATAGATAAACCATGTTAACATCAGCCGGTATTGTCACCTGTTTTTCAATTTTCTTCCAATCGAAAGAGCCCTTAAAAGAGGCGATACTTTTCCAAAGCACTGCTTTTTTCTTTGCTGTATCAGCGATAACGACCACACTGACTCTTTTGCTGTCTTCAGAAAATATCCAGACAACGACTTTTAGTTGACGTTCGCGGGCAACTGGAGTCACTTTTACTTTCTGCAGCAGTTGGCAAGTTTTGTCCCCCGCGGCCTGACTCAGAAATGCAGCATATTTGGGAGAATGACATATTTTGTCATCAAGTTCAAACTTGATATCACTATTTTTCCCTTTTCCCCATGAACCCCACTGCCAGGCTTGAGCCCAGCGTTGACCTTTATAGTTTTTAGTCTCATTAAACTGGGCATTTTTCAGCAGGTTATCGCCTGCAGAGAGCTTGCCAGATTGCAATCCAATAAAAAAAACTAAACCTAAAAGCATTTTGTTTAACATAATATAAAATCTAATCTTTATCCGTTAACCGCAAATAGACACTAATAATTTAAATATATCGCAGAAGACGTGAATGTCAATGTTTCATTTGAGAACGCAGAGCTCATTGGCGACTGATGGTCTAAATATCAACCGCAGGAGAGACGCTTTTTTTATTTTAAATATGCCGCTTCTACTTTTTTTAAGGCGGCGACGATCGCTTTTGCCTCCTGTTCGCCCCAACTTTCATAGATTGTTAGGTTAAAATAGTTATCCATCATCGCTAAGGCATTTGGTATCGGGAATGCCTGACAGCTATCACCCTTGTAGAGTGGGTTGTTCCATGGATGTTGATTTTGACGCTCTTTGAACCAGTCAAAGGTTGTCGGCAGAGCCCCCGTATAGGATGGATTCATCAAAACCCCTTCGGCCATTAATGCCGCACAAAATTCAGCTTTAGTGCAACTTAATTTTTCACTGTTAACCTTGAGTTTCCACCACCAGTATGAATGTTCACTGTTTCCTGCTACTTCCGGAATAGTGATTGACTGCAGATCACTGAGACCATGGTCAATTAACAATTTAACTACCTGTTGGCGACGAGCTACAATAGTTGGCAGTTTTTTCAATTGTTCACGCCCGATAGCGGCGTGTAGTTCATCCATATTACAGTTGATTGCATACGAGACATTGCCGTTGGAGCCCGCAAGTCCAAATGATTTGCCACGGTCAGCAGCTCGACGTACTTTCCAGTATTGATTTTCATCTTTAGTGAAGACCATACCGCCTTGACCTCCGCAGCAGAAATGTTTGCCGAACATAATCGAAAAAGCACTGACCGTTCCGAAGGTTCCGACATATTGCCCGTTTATTTTTGCCGCATGGGATTGTGAACAGTCTTCAACTACCGGCAGGTTGTATTTGGTGGCAATTGCCATAATTGCCGGCATATCCGCCGGTTCGCCACCGATATGCGGCACGACGATTGCTGAGGTGCGTTCTGTAATGGCGGCTTCAACTAATGCCGGATCCATATTATATGAGTCAGGGGTGCAGTCAACTGGAATTGGAATGCAGTTATTCATACAGATTGGCATAATACCGCCTGGATCATTAACCGCACCGACAATCACTTCACTGAACGGTTCGAGTTCAAGTGATCTGATAGCGACAAATACTGAATTTGTTCCTGAATTCACTCCGTCAGCGTAACCGCCGCCGAGGAATGTAGCGAATTCTTGGCAGAATAGTTCTTCCTGTTTACCGTTGTAACCGAAAGCATTACCGCTGGTGATGCATTCATCAAACATAGCCATTGCTGCCGCTTTTTCCTCTTTGCCGAAGTATCCACGGTTAGGTAGTGGGGTCGTTATTGCTACTGTTCCACCGTTAACTGCGAGATTTTCGTTGTTCATAATATTCCTTTGTTTATTGATACTTTTTATTTAAAAGCTGGTTTTTGCCAAGCCATTGAATAATTACGAAATTCCGGTTTAGGATGCCCGCCTGGACCATAAAAATCTGTTCTCTGTGATATGTTTTCTAATGGTATAAAGGTTTTGGTGATTTCCCTTCCATTGACATCATAGCGGAAAAATCCTAATGATATATCGCCATCTGGCCATTTGTCTGACCACTGTCCACATGTGGCAGACGGTGCTAGGTCAAAACATATACCTGCCGCGGTAAAATCCTTGCGACAATGAATATGTCCGGTAACTACTCTAGTGACATTTGCGGCTTTAAAAAACTTGAGCAAGCGCATCCGAATTGGTTTGTCAAGTCCAAAATACCACTGCATATATTCATCTTCTTTGGTTATATCGAAAGTCTCTTCATCAATATCATCAATGAACATTGCGTAGTGCATTAAAATTAAGTGATGATCGATTGGCGGGAGTTTTTTCAGCTCTTCGAGAAATTTCCATAACTTTTCTTCCTTTGGCTGACTGGAACCCAACAACATGTCACAAAACCCAGTGACGCGAACATTTTTATGGTCAAAAGTCCAATATGCCGGGCCGAAGAATTTTTCATAACGAGCTAGATTTTTACTTTTCATATTCAAAGCTATATCATCCCGACTATCAAAAAAACCTTGACGTGCGGTATGTTTATTGCCGACATCCATATTGCCGGGAATTGTGTGATATGGAATACCCATGCTGTCAAATTCGTCTTTCATTTCAACGAACTCGCCATCATGCAAAAGCCCATCCCGGGTAATGTCGCCACCGTTTAACCAGAACTGCGGCTTGTTGGCAATGATCTGTCGCTTTGTGCTATGCCAGTTTTCCATTAATGCTGGTCGGTAGCGAAATGATCGCGGGGAGCCCGGTTGCATATCTGCTGCATAGACAAAGGTCCATGGTTGCTTATTACACATGAAATCTCCTAATTATTATTTTACAAGTTTCACTGTTTTGCCATTATTGTTATAACTTTCATTCATCGCATCAATGAAGGCGATGGTTTCCAGACTCTCTTCGATTACGATCGGTGATTTGCCGGTTTGAAAGAATGGAACAATTTTTTCCAGCAGGCAGGCATAGTAAGGTGGTACCGATTCTGCCAGTGAAAATTCGACAGCCTGATCGGTTGACACTGTGCAGCCAAAATTATATCCGCCGCCATCAAAACGTGCTCCACGCAGCGTTGCGACACGACCATCGTTCCATTTTGCAATGGTAATGTCCAGATTCTCAGAAGTTTCAACCTTGAGTTCGACACAACCGGCACCCATAAATGAGTAGAGCATTTCAACCGTATGGATACCGTACCAGAAATAGCCCGGGTAATCATCTAAAATCGCCATTGGGCCAAAGGTATCGCAGGTGTGGATTTTGCTACCAGCTTTGTTCAGTTCAGACAGTCCGGCAGCGTAACGAATCGCTGACGCCGTCATCACCGGAACATTATATTCAGCCGCTAAATCTGCTATAGATTTGGCTTCTGGATATGAACAGGTGAATGGTTTATCGATAAAAATCGGTTTACCGAATTTAACTAATGCTTTGAACTGTTCCAGGTGTTGTCTGCCATCGACACTTTCAAGCATGATTGCATCAACATTTACGCCGACCGCTTCGAGTGAATCAACAATCTCAATATCCAGCTCTTGCATATTTTCTGTAATTTGTCCGACACGGTTGTGGCTGTTTGAAAACAGCTGCGAGCCGCCGGGAAAAGCCTTGACAACTTTTGCACCCGCAACGTGATGTTCATTATTTTCATCATTTAATAGTTTAGTAAATGCTTCACAGTGACTGGTATCAAGACCAACCATGCCGATTTTAAGTGTTTTGTTACTCATTTTTCTTGTCCTTTTTTTTAAGTATTCAGTCAACAGTCTTCAGCCTTCAGTTTTGTTGCCGATGACCGTAGACCGTAGACCGATGACCGACATCTGTTATTTTATCTTTTTATAGGGGATTAATATTTCACGTTCTGTAGTTGTTTCATTGATCAGTTTATGCATCAACTGCCAAGCGGCGGCTCCGACCTCAACTGGTGATTGAATATATGAGCTTGCCTCTTCGATACTACGTGAATCCGGCTTTTTATAGCAATCCTCAACAATTAAATGAAAATCTTTTTTATGTTTCAGTCCATTTTTTTTTGCCTCTTCAAGGATAAGGTCAGCAGTGGCGTAGCCGTCAACAAAAATACCATCCCATTGCTGGCCGTTTTTAAAGAGATTGCGAATTTGCTGTTGCAGGTTATCTTTAGCCGGAATAACTGTTGAGCCCAAGATGCGGTTATTTAATTTGTTGTTGATTATATCAATAAAGGCATTATTGATTTGTCGATTAGGATCACAGTTCAGGTAATCATGAAATGCCAAAACTGATTTACAGTTGAGTTTGACAAATTGCTGCATGACGTTTTGCATTAATTGTTGATGGTCTGATCTGACATTGCCAACTGGCAATTGTTTAGCCGTTGGATAGTAACCATTGACGACTACGGTTGGAATGCCAGTGGTGATTATTGTGTCAATGTGGCTATTATCGAGTTCACTTTGCAATATTAACATACCATCGACCCGTCCCTGCTGAATTGGTTTCAGGTGTTTTTGCTGTGGTGAACGGAACATTGTAACCAGATTGTAGTCATCCTGCTCCATTGCTCCAACCATGCCGAAAATAATCCGTTGATAAAAGTCGGAGAAGAGTGATTTATAAGATGGCTGCAAGAGACCGACAGTAAATGTTTTACCGGTAATCAGGGCGCGACCAACAAAATTGGGCCGGTAGTCAAGTTCTGCGGCAGCTGCCTGGACGCGTTTTATGGTTTCAGGCCGCAGTCTGGTATCAGGTGTCTCATTCAGCGCATGAGTCACTGTGGTCAGACTTACCCCAGCTAGTTTTGCCACATCCTTACGCGATGCCTTGGTGCTTTTAGTCATTCTTGCCATTTTTTTGAAAATCCGATATTGTTTATATAATTTTATCTTGCTTAATAATACTGCAAACCCGATTAAATACAAGTGAATAAAATAAAAAAAGTTGAATATGTTTTGCTTTTTGCTTTTTAACATCTATTATGTATATAGGGATATGATAAAAAACAACGAATGTCAGCGGATGATAATGTTGATGTTGAGTTTTTATGTGAGCTGGCTGGATTAAAGCCTTTTTAAGAGACAAATATACTGAGGCGGAAAATATCATTTATTAAGGAAGGAGTTTATGACAACAAAAGAATTATTGCAGAGTATTGCCGATGCGACCATTAATGATTGGCATGATATTGAAGAGTTTTTGACTGGATTGGCTATTACTGCTGACGCGATAGAAGAGTCCGCGTCAGAGCCGTTTGATGATATTGTCAGCAAAGGCGTGGCATTTGTTACTTATGATTTTGGTATAGATGGGGTCTCCATTGAAATATTTAAATACGCCGACTGCTTGGAAAAAATGTTTGCCAAAAAAGGCAAAGGGCAGGTGCCGATGCACTTTATTGGCGGAGAATTTTACGAAAAAGCCGATGTGGTATTGAAACCGTACTGGAACCGTTTTCAGATTGACGGCATGAACGGTTGGAGTAAATGGGATGATGGTAAATATTTTTCCAAACTCTATTATGAAGATATGCCAGATGGTAGTGACGTTTCCAGAGAAATGGCGCAGGAGATGTGGCGGCAGGCGGGCGGGTTTGCCGAAAAACTGGGTGATTATCTGGAACAGAATAATATAAATTTGTTAATTCCGGTAAATATTCCGACAAATCCGGGTAATTTTGCAATTATGCTGGCAATTATTATGGTGTCTGAAGCGATGGGATGCAGTGTAATTAGTTCAAATCATGATTTTTACTGGGAAGGTGGAAATTCACCGAGTGAACGTGACTCGGAAGCAGAACCGGGCGTACGTGACCATTTTTTCCGCAACTGTGATAATGGCCCGTTCTTTTCGCTATTCAAAAAAATGTATCCATGGAATGGAAAACATTGGTTACAGGTCAATATAAACAGTCCACAAAGTGAGGCACTGGTTAAAAAATTCGGTTTTCCTGCGGATAAAGTATTTGAACTCGGTACAGCAATTAGTGATAGTTTTTTCAAACAGGCGACACCTGAATATGTTAAGTCGGTAAGACAGCGGATGGCCTATGTTGTTTCAGGCGGTAATGCGATAATTGAACCGATTGAAATTACTGAACATCTAGCCGGGCTTAGTGAATGGATGGGAAATCAGCATCCGGTAGCTTGTGCTCACAGTGTCGGACTGAAACTTGATTTGACTAAAGATAAAACTCTGTTCTGTCTCCAGCCGACCCGGGTGGTCGGGCGTAAACGAATTGAAATGGATCTACAGATGTTACAGGGACTAATGCATTATGAACCGTTCAAAAAAATATTTTTCAATGATGAAGCTTATCAGCTGGTGGTTCATATTACCGGACCGATCCCAATTGAACACCAGGCGGATCTGGAGGTTGTCCTGAAAGCCTATATTGAGCTGTGTGAATCGGTGCCAGTCGCGGTGGCTGACCGTATTTTCATTGAGTTTTCGGTCGGCAATGACAATCATCCATGTTTCGAAAAACTTGGACTTGAAGGTTTAAAAATCGAAGATATTTATCAGTTGGCGACGGTTATTCTGTTTCCCAGTGAAACTGAGGGCAGGGGCTTGCCGATTATTGAAGCGAGTGCCGGCGGGATCCCAATTGTCTGTAGCAGGTATTACCCTGAAAGGGTTTTTGATGAAGTCGTCGGTGCTGACTTGCCTGACAGGGAGCAGATTGAATTTCTCGAATTCCCGGATGAAGGTTACAGTAAACTGTTCCTGGCATCAGTGAATGAGCTTATCTTGCATCCTGAACATTTTGAACAGCGGATGCAACACAACCGGCGTGCCGTTTCACTGCGCTACGGTTCAGAAATGCTGCATCATAAATTTGAGGAATTTTTGCAGCGTTTAGCCACTATCGGTTAATATAATATTAGGATACCTTACTTGCAAGAATTAGCGATGACAACAAAATGGGTTTGAATATCCAATATTGAACACTCGAAGAGAGCCGCAGGCAACGAATATCCAATATCGAACTAAAAAGGTGTCAACTTCTATTGCCGCACGTTTCAGTTACTTGTGCTCAAAACGGTTAAATAGGTAAGGTTCTCGGAATATAGGAGGTTTAAAGTGAATGACAATGTTTTAGAAAGATTTATACCGTCAATTAAAGCCTTAGAGGCTGACCATTTACTGACAAATAATTTATTGGCAGCTGGCGATGCGACTATCATAAATAAAAATTATCGATTTAAGTCGGAGATTGAGATAAATGGGTTGCAAAATAATCGTAAATTATAACGAAGAAGAGCCAAAAAATGATTCTGTCACAAATGAGGTTAGGTTATGGAACAAATTATAGTTAAACAGTTAAATCGTGGTGAACTGGAGAAACTTGGGGTTTTTGAATGGCCGGTATGGGAAAAAGAGGTATCGGAGTTTGCCTGGAGTTACAGTTCGTCTGAATCATGTTATATTCTTGCCGGTCAGGCAACGGTTACACCGGAAGGCAGAGCACCGGTAACTTTCGGAACAGGGGATTTTGTTGTCTTCCCGGACGGCATGTCATGCATCTGGAGCATTAGCGAGGATATTCGCAAACATTACAATTTTTCCTGAGATATTATTTTTTACCACGAAGCAAAGAAGAACACGAAGATTTTCAAATCCGACCGGCGTTGGTTTTGAAAAGGTATTTCCCTTCAGTAATCAGTGTTTTAATAAAAAAAACAATCAGATAACACCTGAAAGCAGATGCCGCTTCGAATTGCGGTGGGTGGCATCCGCCAGTAGGTAATGTCGCTACGGAAGCGGTTGTGCGAATAATATTCAATCTTCTGGAGTAATTATAATTACTCTATCATCATCTGGTTTTGGGATACTTTTATCCAAGGTGTACCAGTCTATTTTTCTCGTGATATACATGACTGTGGCTAAGACAATAAACAGTCCGATACTGCCCATCAGCAAGGCATAGTCTTCCAGTTGGAGCACAATATATAAATAGGCGTAGAGAATTGTTAATATCCCGAATACGGTCAGAGAAAAGCAGTTGTTTTTCAGAATGCCTTTGGAGTAACCGGTGATGGTGGCGGTTATTGCGGTTGCTGATAGAATATAGGCGAGATTAAAATTAAAATGTTCAGATAGTGAAAGCAGTAGCACGTAGAACAGGATAACGGCGAGACCGATTAAAAGATACTGAATCGGGTGAACTCTGCGTTTATTGATAATTTCCGAGAAGAAAAATGCTGAAAAGGTAAATACTATAAACATCAAGGCATATTTGGCAATTCTGATTGATTTTTGATAGACATTAGCTGTAATCAGTAATTGCAGTCCAAATGAAGAGTCATTGACGTTGTATTGTCTGCCTTCCCATAGTTGGGGAAAATTTCTGTTCAGATGCAGAATATTCCAGTTAGCTGAAAACCCTTTGTCAGTAATCTTTCTGTCAACTGGCAGAAATGCACCGTTGAAACTGGGCGAATTCCAGGTCGATTCTAGCGTGACATTAGTCGTTGCACCGGCCGGAATAAAGTGAATCTGTTCACTGCCGTTGAGGCTGAGCTGCAGTGAAAACCTGTTCTTTTTATGTTTGATAGAGAGCGGAATGGCACATTGTACCCCTGAAGCTGCGAGGTCTGATGTTTTCAGTCCCGGGCTTACTTTGTATTCATGGTCATTAAAATTAATAATGATATTATTTTTGATGCCCCGCATATCGGTGATACCGAGTGAAAATACCGCTTTATCCCAAAGGATATTATCCTGATCGATATTAGCCAGATTTACTGTGGGGATGATGAAATCACCCGTTAAGTTGATTTGAGCGTTATAAAGGACTGCTTCATAGATGCTCCGGTATCTTATTTGCGGGTCAAGCTGCCCGGTGATCGAGAGGTTTTCTGGCAGAATATGCAGGTAGTTAATTCTGAATTTCAATTGATCTTTTTTATCTTTATAGAAAGATTTGAATGGAACAGTTAAAAATGGACCGGTAATAGTTTGGCTGTTCCCCCATTTTTGATTGATTTCTTTGACTACGTTATCTCTTCGGTATTCGCGTTCCTGCATTAATGATGTAATCATTGAGGTTGGAATTAACAAAACTAAAACCAGCAGGCCGATGCCGATAATTTTCAAGGTTGCAGACGTGCGAATGAAGTCACCGGCTTTTTGCAACGGATCGTGATGAGTCATGTTTCAAATCCCCTTTTTTGATTACGAATAGACGATTCCATAATCTATAGTTGAAAATATGCTACTGCAATCTCATAGACTAAAAAAACAGAAAAATTGTTAATGTGCGAAATTTTATAAATAATTTAGATTTATTTCCTGGGTATTCTGCCGTGTTTTGACCTGGAGCGCAGTTTGCGTTTTACTGGAATACGGCTGTGATATCGGTTATAATTAGCTGAACTGTTATCGGGTTCTAACAAATCATCATCATAGTGTGCTGCTGGAGGAATGTTAGTCGCATCGCTATTTTCTGCCATCTGAATATTTTCTGATTCATAAGTTTCGTTTTTTTGCTGGTTCCGCATCGCTATGGATGAAAAGATAAGACTGAATTCAAACAGCAGATAAGTGGGGACTGCCATCATAATTTGGCTGAATATATCTGGCGGTGTGAGCAATGCGGAAAGGGTCAGGATAATAATTAAAACAACGGCCCGTTGTTTTCTTAGAGTACTCAGTTTTACTATACCCGATATAACCAGAAAAAATACCGCGATAGGCAATTGGAATATAACACCGAATCCAATCAGCAGCATACCGACAATGCCGATATATTTACTGAGGCCGATTGCTGGTCGCAGTTCATCACTCTGCATGCTGAGTGAGAAGCGCATCATAGCCGGAATAATAAAGTAGAAGCAGAATGTAACGCCTGCAATGAACAGAAACCAGCTTGACAACGCAAACTGTTTTATCCGGCGTCGTTCTTCAGGGTAGAGAGCTGGAACGAGAAATTTCCAGCCGATGTAAGCTATATAGGGTAGTCCAATGATAAATGCTCCCAGCAGTGAAATTTTGATCTGCACAAACAGCGGTTCCATCGGCGAAAAATAGCGCAGTGAAAATCCAGGAGGACAGGTATATTTTATCAGCAACTGTATTGTATCATCAGCGAAAAAAAATGTTACGGGCAAGAGAATTGCGACGGTAATTATAATTCGGATAATGACCAGCCGGAGCTCTTCAAGGTGTTCAATAAAAGTTTTATGATTTTCGAGGACGCTCATAGTTGCTTTAGATCCTTACTCATAATATTTTGCCACTTTCTGGATACTTGAGTGCAGCGAAAGACGAAGTGAAATATTGCGACATGCCTGCTTCCGTAATAGTGATAGTTGTGAAGTTTGAAGCGGATTAGTTCAGACGAACGTCTGTTTAGGTTTTATTCTCCTCGTCTTCGGTTTTAGCTTTGTCCTCTGACTCAGCGTGTTTTTCAGCCGCATCCATTAACTCTTCAGATTCTTTAATAATCTCATCTTTGGCTTTTTTGAATTCTCTGCTTGCTTTGCCGAGCGAACGGGCAATGTCAGGAATTCTTTTAGCACCGAAAAAGAGTAAAACAACTAAAAATATGCCCAATAATTCCATCCAGCCTAGTCCCATAATCACAGTTCCTTATTTTTTATACCCATTATTGGGTAGTTTTAGTCAGTTTTTCTAAAGGCAAAAGTAAGGTTAAAATTTTAATCCAAACGATTATATTAAAAATAATACTGCAAAACAGTCAACAATACTATATTATAAGAATATACCATAAAACAGGTATTTGCAAATGCAGGCAACTAGGTAACGTTGAACATTTTTTTTAAAGTATGGCAGAATATTCTGTAATACCCTCTGGCCGGCTGGAGCTTTATTGGGGCTGCTATGCAGAATTTCATGGTTTTAAATGGGTTTTGACCCACATTCATGTATTAAGTGCGTAAATGTGCCAGAAGTTGCAAAGCGGGCTGTATTGATCACAAAAACAGCATTGTAGACCATGAACATTGTATTAGCTGTTTTAATTGTACCGCAGTCTATGGGCTTGGAGCCATGAATTATGCTCATAAAAAAGCTCCCCAAACGATAGCTCAAGATCTTTCGCACCGTGATTTTCTTCAGCCAAGGCTTGAGATTATTGAAGATCGTTACTTGATATTTTTGAGCTTTAATATATAATAGGGAATCGCATATTATGTAGCGTGTTTAAATAATAAAATCAGGAAGTTTTAGTTATGAGTAAATATCCGGAAACTCTGGAAAATATTATGGAAGTACTGAAAAGTTTTTCAGGGGTCGGCAGCCGGGGGGCGGAACGGATGATGCTGGCGATGTTGAAGTGGCCGGAAGGTAAACTCCAGCGATTAACGGAGTTGCTTCAGGAACTGCCGGAACGGGTGACGTTCTGCCCGGAATGTGGTAATATTGCTTCGGATGGTGAAAAATGTAATGTCTGCCGTTCGCTTTTGCGTAATTCAGAGGTGATTTGTGTTGTGGAAAATTTCCCACAGATTATAAGTTTGGAAAAGAGTGCTTTATTCAAAGGGGTTTATCATGTGCTGGGTGGGAAAATTGCCCCTTTGGATGGGCATGGGGCGGACAGACTGAAAATAGCTGAATTGGTTGAACGGGTACAGAGGCACAATGTTACTGAGGTTATTCTTGCCTTGAGTTCTGATATTGAAGGTCAGGCAACAGCGGTTTACCTCGCGCAGGTACTGCAACCTTATAAAGTCAAAATATCCCGTTTAGCGCAGGGGTTGCCGGCCGGGTCTGATCTTTCATACGCTGACTCCGCGACCATTGCCGTCGCGATTAGCAACCGTACAGCAATGTAACGGGAATAACTGGAAGGTGTTCATGAAAAAAATTATTATTGTTTTATTAACTGTTATCATGCAAGGAGCTGTTATGGCGAAAACTATCGATGTCTATTTCGGCACTTATACTAGGAACAGCCCCGCGGAGGGAATTTATCATGCTGAATTGGATTTGGCCAGCGGTCAGCTCAACAATTTAAAGCTGGCAGTAAAAAGTTCGAATCCGAGTTTTATTGAGATTCATCCTTCCGGCAAATTTCTCTATGCTGTAGCTGAAGGGAAGGCGGGGCAAGTCAAAGCATTTTCAATTAATCCAAAGACAAAGAAATTGAAATTACTCAATCAGCGTTCATCCACAGGTGCGGCGCCATGTTATATTTCTTTGGATAAAAATGGTAAAAATCTATTAGTGGCTAATTACAGCAGTGGCAATGTCGCAGTTTTTCCTATTCAGTCTGATGGTAGTTTAGGTGAAGTGTCATTCACAATGCAGCATCATGGCTCAAGCATTACCAGACGCCAGAAAGGGCCACATGCCCACAGTATTAACCTGAGTCAGGATAACCGTTTTGCCTATGTTGCTGATCTCGGTCTTGATAAAATAATGATCTATAAGTTTGATGTTAAAACGGGAGTATTGAAGGCTAATAATCCACCATTTGCCAAACTTAAACCTGGGGCAGGTCCACGTCACCTCTCCTTTCATCCAAACGGACGATTTGCCTATGTTATCAATGAACTTGACGAAACAATTACGGTATTCGGCCAGGATGCCCAGACCGGTGCATTGACTGAAATTCAGAATATTTCGACGTTACCATCAGATTTCAAAGGAGTCAGCTGGTGTGCGGAAGTCAGAGTGCATCCAAATGGAAAATTTCTTTACGGTTCAAATCGTGGTCATGACTCAATAGTTACCTATCGGATTGATCCGGAAAACGGTAAATTAAAACTGTTGGGATTTCAAAACAAGGGGATTGATAATCCGCGCAATTTCAATATTGATGCAAGCGGTAAATATTGTCTAGTCGGCAATCAGGATAATGACACGGTTTTATTATTCAGAATCAATCAACAGACCGGCCTGCTGGAGCCGACGGCAAATTCACTGAACATCGGTAAACCAATCTGCATAAGGTTTCTTGAAAAATAATCTTTTATAAAATGATTCTGTCATGGTGTTTATCTTCCCTGGGGGATGAACTTGATGTCGTTGCAGACTCTTTTGCCGCAGAGTTTATTTATTTTTTCGACCAGGATTTTTTTCACCGGACCTTTGTTGAATTCACGTAACCATGCCGGATGGCTGACTACGGCATAGATTATCTGTTCTTTCAGATTGAACGGGGTGGCTACTTTGGCAATTTGAATTCCGGCAATTTCTTTCCAGTGTTGTTTGATTTTTTCCATCTGTATCAATGTGGGGGGAGCAACTTTTTTAAATATTTTTTCGGCTGTTTCAGCTGCAGAGACTGGTTGCGGGCAATAGGCTGCGATCTCTTCCTGGGCTCTTTTTTGTCCATACCAGGCGGCCAGTGATGAATAAAGTGCCTTGAATTCTGCTTTGTTTGCCGGTTTGTATCCGCTCATATTATCTTCTTATTTGCCTATTGTTTAATATAATTCCAGTTTCAATAATGTTAACATAGTCATGGTTGTCTACATTCGCAAATCTTATTTTTAATCTAAACAGGAAATTATTTACATTACTTGGTGTGGTAGCTCTTTTAAAAACAAGGGAAAATCTAACTTGTTTTTTTCTCTGAATAAGTTATAGTAGTTTCCTGTTATGTTGCAGTTGACCGAATTTACCGGCCCGACATCCTGGGAACCATTTCCTGTTGGAAACTAACCGTCTCGTTTGCGGTCGATAATTCCTGCAATATTGAGGCAATTGCCTCTGATTAAAAACTAATTGAACTCTACCCGAATGGGTATAAATAAACCTTTTAAAGTATAGTTAAGGATAATGAGCGTTACAGATAGCGAAAACACAATTGATAATGTTCAATATGACGAAGATAATATAAAGACTCTGAGTTCGCTTGAACATGTCCGGTTGCGTCCGGGGATGTATATCGGGCGTCTGGGCAAGGGTACTCATCCCGACGACGGGATCTATATTCTTATCAAGGAGATTATTGATAATAGTATTGACGAATATATCATGGGGGCAGGGCGTCGGATTGAGGTCAATCTTGATGGCGAACAGGTGACAGTGCGTGATTACGGGCGTGGTATTCCGCTGGGTAAAATGGTTGAATGTGTCTCCGTGATGAATACCGGCGGGAAATATAATGATGATGTCTTTCAGTTTTCGGTCGGGCTTAACGGGGTTGGAACTAAAGCGGTCAACGCTCTTTCCGAAAATTTTATTGTTGAATCTTTCCGTGACGGCAAATCGCATTGTGCTACCTTTGAACGCGGTAACTTGCTGGATTCGGTCAAAAGCGATACGAATGAAAAAAACGGCACCAAGATATCTTTTATTCCCGATCATCAGATGTTTCCTGAATACAGCTATCAACTGGATTATCTGGAGAAAAGGTTGTGGATGTATGCCTTCCTCAACAGCGGTCTGTCGCTTTATCTGAATGAAAAACGTTATTATTCCAAAAACGGTCTTAAGGATTTGATTGAATCCGAGGTCGAAGATGATAAACTTTATGATATTATCGGTCTTAAGACTAAAACTATCGAATTTGCTTTCTGCCATACATCAAACTACGGTGAAAACTATTTCTCGTTTGTCAACGGCCAGCATACTAATGACGGCGGAACTCATCTGTCGGCTTTCAGAGAAGGTATTCTGAAGGCAGTGAATGAATTTACCGGCAAATTATATCAGGCCGCGGATGTTCGGGATGGTATTGTCGGTGCGGTGGCGGTTAAACTGAAAGAGCCGCTTTTCGAGTCCCAGACCAAAAATAAACTGGGTAACAGCGATATTCGCGGCTGGATTGTCAGTACGGTCAAAAAGGCGATAGTGGATTATCTGCATCGCAATAGCGAGCAGGCGGAACTGTTGATCGAGAAAACAGAACGTAATGAACATGTTCGCAAACAGATTCAGGCGGTGAAGAAACAGTCCAAGGACAAAGCCAAACGGATGAATTTGAAAATTCCGAAGCTGAAAGATTGTAAATATCATTTGGGTGACAAATCCAACCGCGGCGAAGAGACGATGATATTTTTGACCGAAGGTCAATCGGCGGCAGGTTCAATGGTCAGTTGCCGTGATGTTTATACCCAGGCGATTTTTTCACTGAAGGGTAAACCGCTGAATTGTTATGATAAAAAACTTGATGAAGTATATAAGAACGATGAACTTTACTATATTATGCAGACCTTGAATGTTGAAGAGGATATTGACACTCTGCGTTATAATAAAGTTGTTATCGCGACTGACTCTGATGTTGACGGTCTTCATATAAGAAATCTGCTGATAACCTTTTTTCTGACATATTTTGAGCAGCTGGTGCTGTCGGGACACCTCTACATTCTGGAAACGCCGCTGTTCAGGGTTAGAAATAAAAAAGAGACATTTTATTGTTACGACGAGGAAGAGCGTGATGAGGCTATCGGCAAACTTGGTGGGCTTAATAAAGGGGTGGAGATTACCCGTTTTAAAGGTCTGGGAGAGATATCTCCGAATGAATTCGGACCGTTTATCGGCGAAGATATGAGGCTATTGGATGTCAATATTGATAATATGCGGAATATCCCGGAGATGCTGGACTTTTATATGGGGAAAAATACCCAGGAACGTAAAAATCATATTATGGAAAATTTGTTATAGGTGCTGGAAACTAGAAACTGGGGGCTTGGTACCTGAAATGTGGGAGCCGATCTTCGAGCGGCGAATAGGATCCGTCTTGGAATTTGAAACTGGAATACTAATTATTAAACATTAAACATTAAACATTATTATTGTATGGCTGATAAAAAAGAACAATTGCAACCTGAAGAAGATGAAATCATGGAGACTGTCAATGTTGACGACTTGAATGAAGAGTTGGAGGATGTTGAGGTTGATGAAGTCGAGGTTGAGGATGCCGAGGCATTGACTGATGGTACGGAAGAGGCTTCGCTTGATTCGCAGCGCGGCAGTAACCGTTATCTCCGGGCGATGATGGAGAGCAATTATATTGAATATGCCTCTTATGTGATTAAAGAACGCGCGATTCCGGATGTTGATGACGGCTTGAAACCGGTTCAGCGCCGTATTCTGTGGTCGCTGTTCAAAATGGATGATGGTAAGTTTCACAAAGTAGCCAATGTTATCGGCCATACGATGCAATACCATCCACATGGTGATGCCTCTATCGGCGGGGCATTGGTGGTGTTGGCGAATAAAGAATATTTTATTGAAAAACAGGGTAACTTTGGTAATATTTTTACCGGCGACAGTGCTTCGGCCGCCCGTTATATTGAATGTCGCCTGTCTCCGCTTGCACTTGAGGTGCTGTTTAATAATGATATTACTGAATTTATTGATTCTTATGATGGCAGGAACCGTGAACCGGTTGCACTGCCGGTAAAAATTCCGTCACTGCTGATGTTGGGAACGCAAGGTATTGCGGTAGGTATGGCAACCACGATCATGCCGCATAACTTTAATGAGTTGCTGCAGGCACAGATTGCCGTTTTGCGTAAAGAATCTTTTGAGCTCTATCCAGATTTCCAGCAGGGCGGCCTGATGGATGTTTCGGAATATGATCAGGGCAATGGTAAAATTATTCTGCGAGCAAAAATTGAGCGTGATGGCAGGAAATTGATTATTCGCGAAATTCCGGCGAGTACTACAACCGAAAAATTAATTCAGTCAATTGAAAAAGCTGTTGATCGCAATAAAATAAAAGTTTCGGCGATTAATGATTATACGACCGAAGATGTTGAGATCGAAATAGTTCCTGTGCGTGGTCAGGATCCGGTTAAAATGGTCAATGCGCTTTATCGCTATACCGATTGTGAAGTATCAGTCAGTGTCAATATGATGGTGATTTGTGATAATCGCCCGGTTCAGATGAATGTTGACAGTGTCATCCGACGTAATACTGAACGTCTGGTTGAGTACCTGAAACGGGAACTGGAGATTGAGCTTGGTAAGTTGAATGAGTTATGGCATAGCAAGACGCTTGCCCAGATCTTTATTGAAAACAGAATTTATAAGCGAATTGAAGAGTGTAAAACCGCGGAATTGGTCATCAGTGAAATTTACAAAGGATTTGAGCCGTTTACTCACCTGCTCAACCGTGAAATTACTGATGATGACATTAAAAAATTGCTGGCAATTCCGATTGGCAGGATCTCACGGTTTGATATTGATAAAAATAGACGTGAAATAGCTGATATTAAAGCTAAAATTGCCCAGATTGAGAAACACCTGAAGCGTTTGACCTCTTATGCTATTAAATATCTTGAGGCTCTGCTGAAAAAATATGGTGAGATGTTCCCGAGGTATACCTGTATCGAAGAGTTGGATAAGGTTGATCGAAGTGCGGTGGCACTGAATAATATTAAAGTCGGTTGGGATCGGAAAAATTGTTATATTGGCAAAAATGTCAAGAGTGATGATCAGGTGACCTGTAATGAGTTTGACCATCTGCTCTGTCTTGAACGCAAAGGCAATTACAAAGTTATCAATATTCCTGATAAAATATTTATTGGCCGGCTTTATGAATTCAGAAAATATGATAAAGATATAGAATTCGGCGTGATTTATCGTGAGAATAAAACTGGTAAATTCTACGGGAAGCGTTGTTTTATTGATAAATATATTGCTGAACGGGAATATATGATTTGTCCGAAAGGCTGTCGCCTTGAAGTTTTTACTGCCAGAACTGACGCTATCTATAAGTGTTTAATCGACGTTAAGCGCGGTGACAATAAACTTGACATTAATCTGAAAGAACTGCCCCTGCGCAGTGCCAGAGCCCGTGGAGTATTGATCAGTTCAAAACCGGTAATAAAAATTAATCATAAACGTTATCTGAATGAAGAGGAACTTGAAGCCTATAATGCGGTCGGAACAGCTCCAGCTGAAGAGTCAGAGTTGGTGGAGAACCTTGGAAACGGAGAGAAGGTGAAACAGAGAACTGAGAAAGCTGAGAAAGCTGAGAAAGCTGAGAAAGCTGAGAAAGCTGAGAAAGCTGAGAAAGCTGAGAAAGCTGAGAAAGCTGAGAAAGCTGAGAAAGCTGAGAAAGCTGAGAAAGCTGAGAAAGCTGAGCCTAAAGTTGCAAAGAAGAACGATAAGTTGAAGATGTCCACTGCGTCCGCTAAAACGGACAAGTCTGTAGAGTCCACTCGGTCTACGAAGTCTGCTAAGTCTGATAAGTCTGCTAAGCCTGATAAGTATGATAAGTCTGATAAGTCTGATAAGTCTGATAAGTCTGATAAGTCTGATAAGTCAGGTAAATCAGGTAAATCAGGTAAATCAGGTAAATCAGGTAAATCAGGTAAATCAGCCAGCACCCCAGAGGCTACTGCTCCTGTTGTAGAGGACGATCATGATGATGATGATAACTGGGGCATCGTGCAACCTGAATTCGGCTTCTAAATTTATCTTCTTCGCTTCGCAGTGAACCTAAATATGCAGTGCTTCGCATTGAAGAGAATAAGGTGAAAATAGTTTTTGTCAAAGTGGATTTATCGCCTGCCACCTCTTCTGCCGCCACCTCTTGAACTGCTGCGACTGCGAGAAGGGCGTGAGTATGAACGTGAGGATGAACGGCGGTAACTGCTGCTACTGCGATATGAGTTATAACGTCTGGTCTGACTTGTGCCGCGATAACGCGATTGCAATTGCCGATTCAGTTGTGAATAGTTATTTCGTTGATAGGTCGATGGTCGTGTCGATGGTCGTGTCGATGGTTGTGTCGATGGTCGTGTCGACTGTCTGGCCTGAGTAGGGTTATTTTTTTTGTATTGTTGAATCTGCTGCCAGGCTCCATTATTGCGTCTTTCCCAGCCACCCATGTTTTTCCGGTAAATCTGTCCATTGCGGTCGGACAGAATATTGTTACTATGCCGCTTTCTATTTGCAGTGCCGGTATATGTTGTCGGACGAGTTTTTCCGGTTAAACGCTGCCGTGCCTGTTTACTGTAGCGACTGTAACGATTGTTGTTATATAATCCTGGAGAAGGATATCTGGAACGATACCTGTTGTTCCAGCTGTGCCAGCGCCAGTCTCCGCTACCGTAACTTGGTTTCCAGGCGATGATGCCACCGTTCGGACCACGGTATCCGACGAGATAGCCCCAGTTTCCGGTGTAGCGGTTATATCTGGCATGGTAGCCGTAAGTTACCGGTCTTGGATAATAGTGGCGTCGATACCAGGGGTTGTAGTAGTAGCCGGTACCGTAAATGATAGATCCGTCATCATAATAACTCCCGTCATAGCCGGAGGTATAGCCGTAAGTTATTTCATCATCATCCTGATCATAGTCATATATTTTTGCATATTTTGCATTATATACCGGACTGTCAGGCGGCATTGCATATATTTCATCAGGTACCGCAACCGCAATAGTCCAGGGGCCGGTTGGCTTATCCGCTTGGTACCAGATTGCTTCATAGCAGCAGTAATACATATCAGCTGATTTTATAACAGTGTAGGTTGTATTCACAGCGTAGGTCATATTGGTGCCTTTTATTGGCACGAATTCAGGTTCTCCGCTATATTTTACCTCTAATGGAGCGATTTCACTGCGTTTAACGGTTATGGTTTGCGGGATGGTTGCTTCTAATATTGCGCTTTTTGCTGCTTCGGTTCCGGCAATACTGAAGAGCACATCTGCTTTAGGGGAGTCCGGTGAAATTTTACTGAAATCAGCTGGAAGTTTTTTTGATGAAATATATTTCCACGGGCCAGCTTTACCGGCTGCCGTGAACCAGCGTCCTGCGATCAGAATGTAATATTGTTGAGTATTTAAATCTTGAAAAACATCATTTTCTGAATTTTCGATGTAGAGCAGGTTCGTGCCGGGAATGGTAGAGAATATGGGTTCTCCGCTGGATTGAATCAACTCGGCGGGTTTGGTCGCGACAAATATTTTTGGTATGACTTTGGATATTTTACCGGCTGCAGCCACTTCAGATGTTTTTTCGGCTTTCTTCTGTGATTTTACTGCCTCAGGTATTTTTGTGGTTACAGCCCATGGTCCAGTTGCGCTGCTGGCTGTAAACCAGTGGTTGACGCAGTTCAGGTAATAGGTTTTATCCTTAACGTCCAGAATAATTAGAAACGGTGTGTTGATGACTCTCATGAGATTGTCATCAATTTTTTTCAGTTTCGGGTCGCCGTCAATAGAAACCAGGATTGCTGGCACCTTGGAAAAAAATAGCTGCGGAACTTTATTAATAAATTTATCTTTGTTAGCTGGTGGTTGTTTTATGGTATCTAACATCGGGAGTAGGCGGTCAAGTTCTATTTGGGTGATATTGCTGAGAAATTTATCAGTAATGATTTTCCCCATGTTGATTTTTACCTTCTCCGGCACGCCAGGGAATGAGAGCTTGGTGATGGCAACATTTTTGAAGCGAACTATGCGTTCAGATTTGTCGATCATTGTATCAGCAGAAAACCATACAGTGCAGAACATCTCATTTTTAGCCTTCGGGGTTTTGATGGAGATCACACTGCGAGCGGTTAGTTTATTGTTCTTGAATGATTCAAGCTGTGGTTGGAAAATTGATATTTCCGCATCTGAAATAATAATCTCATAGGGCCATTTATTTGTTTCCGCAATTGCCGGTGTGGTGAAACAGCAGAGCAAACCCAATAAAGCAGTTAGTAGTAGGTAATTCATAGTATTCTCCATTTTTAATGGTTATGCATATACATATAGGTTATTTAATAATGCGTAAAAGGCAAGTGGAAACAGGAAGTTTTATAAAAAATTAATAAATTTCTGGATTTTTCATTAATTTATGTTATAATTTAGTATGTTTTTTATCGATTGTTATTTTTTGTTATCCGAACAACTGACTTAAGGGGATATTGTTCTGGTTATGAAGGCTTTGTGTTCGCACTGTAAAACCATTGTCGTAGTTGAAGAAGGGCGTGCAGGGGAGAGTGAATATTTTCCTTGTGCAACAACCTGCTTAATGTTGCTGTTCTCAGCCATTCTACCTATATTGTTTCTACTCATGATTCACATAGCCCCTTAAGCTTGATTTTTAATTGAATAATTGGTTTTGTTTGAATTTTAACTTTTATTGGTGAACCTTTAGGCACTTGATGCCTGACATGTATAAAATATTTGACATAAGTTGCTTTTTCTGCTTCCATAGCGACGATAGTCGCGGAGTTTGAAGCAGTATAAGCCAGACTAACGTCTGTAGTTTCTTAATGTTGAAACCACATTAAAACATTACCTGAACGGATATAACGGCCAAGCCTATAATAGCTGGTTAATTAAAACAGGAGAGTATAGAATGGATATTTCGATTCACTGCCCTATTTGTCAAGCCACGTATGATGTTGATGATGAGGTTATCGGTCAACCTGTTACCTGTGAGTGTGGACAGGATTTTGTTGCCACAGCTGAAGCAAAACATTCTAAAACTGTAGCTTTGGGATGTAAGCTTTGTCCAAACTGTGAAGAAGTTGTCTCTGTTGACAGCATTATATGTGTGGATTGCGGTTATAATTTTGCCAGTGGAACGACTATAGATACTGAAAGCTCGCCTGAACCTGAAGTTGATCCTGGACCAGGGCTGGCAGAGAAACTTGTTCCGCTGATTAAACCGTTGGTTATCTTGCTGGTCGCAGTGGCTGTGGTAGTTGCCGGATGGTTTGTCTATTCGTCTATGAACTCAAAATCTTTTGGTATTACAGAAGAAAACCGGCTCGGTGCTCTGGATGAGCTGAATAAATATTTTGCCAAAATAGGTTTAGTGAAGCGGGCAAAGGCTGATTCTTTACCGAAAGGGTTTGGTACGATGGGAAAAATCTACCGTTACGATAATAAAAATATGTCTCAGCAGTCAAATGGTGCATTGAGCGAAACTGCTTTTGTGGCTGTTGATAAATCAGATAACGTTTGCGGAATTGGTGGAACTTTCATGCCTACCGATAAATCTATTGTAAAAAGATTTATCAAAACCTACTGGGATGAGACCGGTTGTGTCAAGGATGACAGTACTTCTAAGACCATTACTCACAAGGGGCTGACCGCAAGTATGACCTGGTATGAATATATTACAGATTCGAAACCCGGCATTGTTCATGGTCAGTGGCGTGAAGTTTCATCCAGCGGTACTGGACGCACTAATGGGAAAAATAGCGTGTTCGTTGTTGGAATAAATTATTCAGGTGAAGTAATAATCACAGACGATGCCGTTGAACCATCAGGTGATGCGAAGTCAGTAGAGAAAATGAAATAGCTGGGGGTGCTGGGGAACCTGGGATTATTAATCACGTACAGACGCACTGCCGTGCGTCCCAACGGAGATAAAAGAGACGGGGAAGCGAACTAAAGTTTACAATTTACCCTTCGTTTCTTTCGCCGAGTATTTTACGAACGATATCAGCATTTTCTTCAACCATGTTGTTGTTATCACCACGATACATTCCAATATTTACTGCATCTGTAGGTTTGATGTTGCTGAAGGCGTAGTCGAATGCCATTTCCGGAGCAATGCGGCCAGCTCCCATAATCTTATAACCAATGCACGGTTTCTCAATACTGTTAATGCATTTCACCGCTGAATCAATGTCGCCCAACTTAAATTTTTCTCCCTTACCATAATGCAAACTTCCACAGTTGAAAAAACATACGGCATGGAAATCAACAATATTCAGTGTGTTCACCCACAAATGTGCTTCAGGACTATGACCGGCGACTCCAACCGGGATATCATGCGAACGGACAATGTCACACCATTGACGTATGTTGCTCTCATTCTTCTCTTCATAAGCATTATCTACTAATGCTCCATGGAAGTATATCGCCTTGCACCCTATGTTTACAGCTTCAGCAACGGCATTAGCCATCTCGTCTTTTTCTCTTTTGTTGACCTGTGCTATCCATTGGAGAGCACCGTCTTCATTGAGATATTCCCGGATCGCCTGAAGTACATGAGGGGTTTCGTTGTTTGTAATCATCGTGTTGATGCCGGCCTGTTCCGCATATTTCCACGTCTCTTTAATCCGGTTAACTGTATAGAAGGCTCGCATCTCTTCATCGCGTTCCCGGCTTTGATGGCTATAGCCGCCAAACGGATTAGCACCGATAATCAGCCGTGTGACATCGAGTCCGCAAAAATCAACAATTGGTAACATAATTTAATTCTCCTTATTATGGTGAAACTTTTTTTGGTAGCATTTCCCCTTTTGTACGGTTCATGTGCAGGACATTGTTCCATACTGACCAACGGGGCTTTTTGTAATCAATATTTCTACCCAGTATCCAGTAATCATAGAGTTTTTTGATTGAATGATTATTGCGTTTGATGGCTAACCATTCATTAAGATATTTACTGAATTCCAGGTCATTTTTGGCGATGACGTAGGCAAAACTATCTTTGATCATCTCCGGTTTAGGAATAACGGTGGCGTATTTAGGATAAAGCATGCAGAATGCGGTGCCCTGTTCAGCTGAAGTCAGCAGTACTTCAGCGTTGACTTTGCCGGTGAAGAAATCTTCAGTCTTTTTCAGCTTAATGAAGGTTGCCTTTGGTAAAAATTTCTGGACAATTTCCAGATAGGACGAGCCATCGAGGACGGCAATATTTAATTTTTGACTGGCAACTGCTTTACTGTCTCTGAATTTATTTGCTAGGTGATCGCGAGCAACCAGTGCCATGGTGACGACCATATAATCATCAGAAAAATCGAGCGTTTCGATGCGTTTAACAGTTTTTGAAATACCTGCCATAGCGATATCAATCGTATTGGAATTAAGTCCTCGGCCGATATTACTGTAACGGATGGGGATAAATTTCAGCGTGCAGTTGAGATCTTTCGCCAGCATATTTGCCATGGCAATATCAAAGCCGATGAGCTCGCCGTCACTGTTAAAATAGGTAAATGGTCTGGCGTTGGGGTTATAGCCGACGCGGAGTATACCACGTTCTTTTATAGTTGCTAGTCTGTTACTGCCAGGCTTGACCGCGAATACAGCATCTAACATTGAGCGTTGTGGATAGGTTTTTATGACTACAGTTTTTACCGGATCTGTGATGTGCATATTTGCCAGGATATCGGTTATTTCAGTATTGGTTTTCGGAGTGAATCGGAGGATTAAAGCAGTTCCGGTCAGGGTTACTGCGGTGGTTATAACAATAATTATCAGGTTCGTAATAATCTTTTTCAGATTAAACTTAAGCATGCCGGTCATCCAGGCGTTACAGACTAACGTAAACCCAAGCAGGTAGATGGCCGCCAGTAGGGTGGCAAATTTACCATTGATGATTCCGGCCATTAGATAGACATCGAACAGATCAGATGATATATGAAAATGATTCAGCAGGAATGGGATGGCAAAATTGGCGCTGCCCATAAAGCTGAGCAGGCTGGTGGCGATGAATTCGGGGTAACGGTAAAGTTCTATCGTTACACCATCGAACCAGGCGGCGAACATGATGAACAGGATAGTCAGCAGTTTGCCAGTGCAGGGGAAAATATAACAGATTGGAATAATAATATCATTGAGGGTATTGCGTTCGTCAGTGTAACAATCATATTGGCGCATTAGAACCCTGATGTCGCGGGCAATTAAAGGTAACAGAATGAACAAATTACTGGTGGTAAAAGCAATTAACAATACCTCTTTTGATACTTTGAATATATCACGGTAGCGGTATGGGGTTAAAGTGGTAATGATCAGTGGAAATATGACAAAGGTCATTAATAGGGCGCCGGCAATGAAAGTGACGAAGTAAACCTGAAGTCGAGCTATTTCAGCGATGGTCATGGTTCCGGCAGCCACTGCGGTAATCGCGAAGGTGCCGAACGGTGCCAGCTGGACCATGGTTGTAGTCACTTTTTCGAGCGCGGTACTGAAAATATCCATATCATCGAGTAGTTTTTCTTTATTCGGAATCGAAATCAGTGCCACGCCGACACAGACACAGAAGAGTACTACAGCGGGCACCATGCTCTCCGCTAAGGCATTAAATGGGTTAGATGAAATATAGAGGCCAAGTGAGTTAATTTCCGGTATAGTGTTAATCATATCCACACTGTAAAAGGAGGCTGACTCCCAGGCTGGAAAGGTGACTGGCATCAACAGCACAAAGAAGATGGCAATACTCCAGAATATCATGGTGATAAAACCACCTTTGATGGCGATAAGTTTTGCCTCTTTGATGCTGAGTCGGCCGATTCCGAGCATTAAGGTGGTGACAATGTAGGGCATCACACTCATCAGCAGCAAGGTGACATAAATATCGCCGACAATACTGAGTTTTTTACAGGCATCGCCGAACATCAATCCGCAGGCAATCCCCAGTACCATTCCGATAACGATCCAAGTTGAAAGTGATAATTTAAGTTTCATATTTAGTTTGTAGTTCCTTGAATGAATAGTTTAACCAATCGTTTTCGGTATTAAACATAGTTTATGCTACTGAGGCAATTTCAAAACTCTTCACGGCAGATTTTTAATTATTACCCCCGCTTCCGTAGCAACATAGTTGCGGAGTTTGAAGCGGTAACCTGCCTTCAGGTGCTACCTGATTAGGGTAAAATATAGACCTTGCATATCATAACTGCAAGCTTTAGAACTTAAAAGGTAAAAAATAAAAGTTTAGTTCCATTGAATTTAGCTGTTTTCTTGACTTTTTTGTAATGCGGGTTATTTTATGACTATTGGTCAGTAAATGAATATTGTTTATAAAATAACCAAAGGAAATTATGTATGGGGGTCGAAGAACGTAAGCAACGTGAGCGCGAGCAGCGCAAGCAGGATATTATTGATGCGGCTGAAACGGTATTTGCCCGTTACGGGTTTGAAAATTCGACGATGGATAATGTTGCGGATGAAGCGGAATTCAGTAAAGGAACGCTTTATCTCTATTTCAAGAACAAGCAGGAAATCTGTATGGCAATTATTTCACGCAGTATGGATGCGTTGTTGGGTGAAATAAATAGCGGTTGGAATGATTGGGTCGGGAAGTCAGGTTTTGAATTGCTGGCTGAACTTAAAAATATCTATTGCGTATTCAGGGCTGAAAGGCCGGATTATTGCAGAGCCTTACTTAAATTTAACTATCACGGTAATTGTGGCGAAGAGAGTGGAATGGCTGGTGCGGTGGTTTGTAAACGGGCTGAAGTTATCAGTATGATTACGGCGGTTGTCGAACAGGGCATCACTGATGGTTCTGTCCGGCAGGATATGAACCCGGAGGCTTTGGCGGAAACACTCTTTCTTGGTTGTCTATGCGGTGATAATGGTCGGGCCGGCAGTGAACTGCTATTCCCAGTGTTATTAGATGGAATTAGGAAATGTAGAGACAATGCATGCATTGTCTCTATCTGATAGGTCTGATCAAAAAAATAATAAAACAAAACATAAAAATAACGAGGTAAAAATGAAATTATTAATTATTGGTGGAGTTGCCGGTGGCGCTAGTGCGGCTGCTAAAGCACGTCGGGTAAATGAAGGTGCGGAAATTATCATGTTCGAACGCGGTGAGTATATCTCATTCGCTAACTGCGGTTTGCCCTATCATGTTGGCAAAATAATTCCTTCACGCGAGAGTTTGGAGTTGATGACACCTGAGAGCTTTACTGAACGAGCGAATATTGATGTTAGAATCCGTCAAGAGGTTATTGCCATTAATCCTGCGGAGAAAATGGTTGAAGTTAAAAATCATGCGACTGGCGAAAGCTATAGCGAAACTTATGATAAATTGATTCTTGCCCCAGGATCAAGTCCGATCCAGCCACCGATTAAAGGTGCTGATCTGCCTGGCGTTAAAGTACTGTGGACATTACCTGATATGGATGCAATTATTGAACAGGTAAATGGTGGTGTCAAGTCGGCTGTCGTGGTTGGCGGTGGTTTTATCGGCATTGAAGTGGCGGAAAATCTTCAGGAACGCGGCATCAAAACAGCTCTGGTTGAGATGGCACCGCAGCTGATGCCGCCGATTGATCAGGAGATGGCGCAGCCCCTGTCGGATGTGATGAGTGAAAACGGGGTTGAACTGCATCTGAATAGTGCAGTGACGGCAATAGAAGAGATCAAAAATGGTGATGCTCTGATGAGTTTGACTTTGAAAGATGGCAAAAAACTTGTTACTGATCTGATTGTACTGGCGGTTGGCGTTAAACCTAACTCAGAACTTGCAACTAAGGCCGGACTTGAAACTAACCCACGTGGCGGTATCGTGGTTGATGGCAGGATGCAGACCAGTGATGAAAATATTTATGCTGTCGGTGATGCGGTAGAGGTCAATGATCCGATTCTTAATCGTCGGGTTATGATACCATTAGCCGGTCCGGCGAATAAACAGGGCAGGGTAGCGGCAATTAACGTTTTTGGCGGTAATGAGCACTATCGCGGTTCAATCGGGACATCGGTCTGTAAAGTTTTTAATATGACTGTCGCTGCGACCGGGGTAAATGAACGCACCCTGAAAATTGAAGGTATTGAATACAAAAAACTCTATCTGAATCCAGCTAATCACGCAACCTACTATCCGGGGGCTGAAATGATGCACATAAAAGTGCTTTATAAAGCGGATGAAACCATTCTGGGGGCTCAGATTGTCGGACATGACGGGGTTGATAAACGTATCGACCTGCTGGCGACCGCAATTAAAACCGGGATTAAAATCACTGAACTTGAACATCTTGAATTAGCCTATGCTCCACCTTACGGTTCAGCTAAGGATCCGGTTAATTTTGTCGGCTTTATGGCGGCAAATGAACTGGCCGGTAATACCAATTTTATTGCCCCGGATGAACTTAAGGATGAGGATTTTATCCTCGATGTTCGTGAAAATGAAGAAATTGAATGTGGCGCAATAAGTGGTGCGTTTAATATTCCACTCGGTCAGTTGCGTGAGCGCCTAGATGAACTACCGAAAGATAAAGAGATTATTGTAATGTGTAAAGTCGGTATTCGTGGTTATCTGGGTGAACGTATCCTTAAACAGCATGGTTTCAAGGCAAAAAATCTCAGCGGTGGTTATGTTACTTGGAAAATGTTCAACCCAGAAGCTCCTGGACATCATACCTTCGGACCGTGCGGTAATAACCAGTGTGATACCGATTTCGGCGATCCGTTGTCCAAAACCCAGCATTCTGTTATGAAAGAAATTGATGCTTGCGGCCTGCAGTGCCCGGGGCCGATTGTTCAGGTCAAGAAGGCTATGGAAGAATTGAAGTCGGGCGATACTTTACGGGTCAAAGCTTCTGATGCGGGCTTTAAAAAAGATCTTCCGGCCTGGTGCGGTTCGACTGGTAACGTCTTGGTTAGTATTGAAGAACATAACGGTATCATCGAAGCAATTGTCGGTAAGGGGGGTATGTCGGTTGCGACCACTACTGGTAATTCCCCAGTAAATAAACAGACGACGATTGTTCTGTTCAGTAACGATCTGGATAAGAGTATGGCGGCATTTATTATGGCGACTGGCTATGCTTCACTTGGTCATGAAGTTTCGATCTTCTTCACCTTCTGGGGACTGAATGTTCTGCGTAAAGACAATCCACCTCCAGTCAAGAAAGATATTCTCAGTCGGATGTTCGGGATGATGATGCCACGTGGACCGAAAAAACTATCGTTGTCAAAAATGCACATGGCCGGAATGGGAACAGCTATGATGAAATATGTTATGAACAGCAAAAATGTTGAAAGCCTGCCGATGTTGATTGCTCAATCTCAACAGCTGGGGGTTAAATTCCTCGCCTGTGATATGGCGATGAATGTCATGGGTATTACCCATGAAGAGTTGATTGATAACGTCGAAAGAGTTGGCGTCGCCAATTTTGCAGCCCTCTCTGAGCAGAGTGGCACAACGCTGTTTATATAAGCTCAAGGGACTTTTGCCCTCCATGTTTTGCGTTGTTTTATTGCTGGAGGGCGAGACTCTGTCGAGCAATTAGTGTCATATTAACAAATTAATTATAAATTTTCACCTGTTGCTTTTTTATTAATTCGTTTTATTGTATATTTAATGAAGTTCATAATTCATAATTTATATAACGGAGATAATCGATGGCTACATTAGATGAAATAACTGGATACTTTGATAATTTACTGGGATTAGCTAAAATTCCGGCTGACGGCTCAAATAACGGCCTGCAGGTCGAAGGCAGCACGACGGTTAATAAAATACTTTTTTCCGTTGATGCTTCACTTGAACTGTTTAATATCGCTGTTGAGCGTAATGCAGATATGGTTTTTGTCCATCATGGCATTAGTTGGGGTGGAAATCCCAAACGTTTTTCCGGCATGGATGGTGACCGGTTGCGAACATTGTTTTGTAACGGTATTTCACTCTATGCGATGCACCTGCCGTTGGATGCACATCCTGAATATGGTCATAACGCCTGTTTGGCAGCAATGCTTGGGCTTGAAAATCAGACCATGTTTGCCAAATACTGCGAGGTTGAAATCGGGGTTATTGGTGAGTTGCCGGAACTGTTAACCCCACAGGAAATTGCGGATTCGCTTGATGCTGGACTTGATGGTGAATCGATAGTTTTTGGCGATGCTGCTAAATCTGTATCAAAGATTGGTATTATTTCCGGTGGTGCCGGTTATGAAGGCATTAATGAAGCGATAAAGTTAGGGCTTGACTGTTTTATTACCGGCGAAGTTGGACATAGTTCATATCATCTGATTAAAGAATCCGGCATGCCGGTTGTCGCCCTTGGTCATTACTCATCCGAGAAGCCAGGTGTGATAAAATCAATGGAACTTATCCAGGCTAAATTTAATGTCGAGTGTGAGTTTATCGATATTCCGACGGGTTTATAATTACAGTCTACGGTCTGCGGTCTACGGTAATTTAACTGTGGATTGAATGAGAATAAAATTTACCTGTTTTCATGGTTATTTTTTCTCTTGGAGACGCTTAAACTACATTAACTCTTTTTAATATAGTTTTTTCCCTAAAACGTGATAAATTATCCTTTTACATTTTATATATAATGAGCTTCCCGTTATTGGGGAATAAAGGATTTGCTATGGATAATAACTTTTATATAACTACACCGATTTATTATGTGAATGATAAACCGCATATTGGACATGCCTATACTACGGTATTAGCTGATGTATTGACGCGTTTTAACCGTTCACTCGGGGCTGATGCATTTTTTCTTACCGGTACTGATGAACATGGACAGAAGGTTGAAAAGGCGGCTAAAGAGCACAATATTACTCCGCAGCAGCAGTGCGATGAGACGGTTATTCGCTTCAAAGAATTATGGGATAAACTTGAAATAACCCACGACAAATTTATTCGGACAACTGATGATGCCCATAAAGCGGTGGTTTGTCAGGTATTGCAGGATCTGTTCGATCGTGATCTGATCTACAAGGCGGAGTACAAAGGGCACTATTGTGTGCCATGCGAACGTTTTTTTACTGACAAAGATTTTGAAAATGGCACCCTCTGTCCTGAATGTAAACGTGAAACAAACGAGATTGTGGAGTCTAACTATTTTTTCCGCATGAGCCAATATCAGGAATGGCTGATTGATTATATCAACACCAATCCTGAATTTATTCAACCATCATTCAGAGCTAATGAGACATTGGGTTTTCTGAAAAAACCGTTGGGCGATCTCTGTATTTCACGCCCGAAAGAGCGTTTGGCTTGGGGTATTGAACTGCCGTTTGATGCTGACTATGTCTGTTACGTCTGGTTTGACGCGTTGATTAACTATATTTCCGGTATCGGCTACGGTTCAGATGATGCGCAATTTAACCAACGCTGGCCAGCATCATATCATTTAATCGGTAAAGATATTCTGACGACTCATACGGTCTACTGGCCGACGATGCTGAAGGCAATGGGCGTTGAAATGCCGAAAACTATTTTTGCCCACGGCTGGTGGTTGGTTGGACGCGATAAAATGAGTAAATCGCTGGGTAATGTCGTTAATCCAATGGATATGGCTGAAGAGTATGGGGTTGATGCGTTCCGTTATTTTCTGATGGCGGAAATGTCATTGGGGCAGGATGCATCATTTACAGAAGAGGCCTTTACACGGCGTTATAACAGTGACTTGGCGAATGACCTCGGTAATATGTTGAGCCGGACAGTTAAAATGATTATGCGCCAGTGTGAATGGATTATTCCAACCCCCGGTCCGGCAACGGAAGCCGAGGCTGAACTGACCGCCGCAGTTGAACAGGCGATTGAAAAAATGGCTGAATCATTGCATGGCATGAAGCTTGAACAGGGCATTGAATCGATCATGAATGCGGTACGGGCCTGTAACCGTTATATGGAAAAAACAGCTCCATGGACATTGGCAAAGAAAGGTGAAACAGAGCGTTTGAACACGGTGATGTACAATGCCGCTGATGCGATGTGGAAAGTTTCAGTATTGATGGAACCGGTCATGCCGGGAAAAATGGCTGAACTGCGTGATGCGTTGGGGATTGAACAGAGTGATGTCGGAATTGCTGATCTGAGCAATGCGGCCAATTGTTTGACTGGCAATAAGGTTAAGGACAATGGCTCACTGTTTCAGCGTATTGTGGTTGAAGACAAGGCAAAAACTTTGCAGCAGGAAAAACAGGCTCAGCAACAGGCCAAGCAAGCGGCTAAGGCGAAGCAAAAAAAGGCACAAAAAGCATCATCGACGGTGACTGGTTTGATTACGATTGATGATTTTTTTAAAACTGAACTGAAAACTGCTAAAGTTATCGACGCGGAAAAGGTTGAAGGTGCGGATAAACTGTTGAAATTGCAGATTGATGTCGGTGGTGAAGCGCGGCAGTTGATTGCCGGTATAGCTCAATCTTATACCCCGGAAGCGATTATTGGTAAAACTGTTGTCGTCGTTGCCAATCTGAAACCGGCAAAAATTCGCGGAGTTGAATCCCAAGGGATGTTACTGGCCGCCAAAGGCAGTGACGGCCTGAAAATCATTACCGTCGACGGTTATGTCGATAGTGGAGTGTCGGTCGGTTAGATGAAATAAGGTAAGGCGATGAATAATCAAATTGAAATATATAAGAGTAGTGATGGCGAAACGCAGGTTGCTGTGCAGTTCAACGCCGATACGGTTTGGCTTAATAGGCGTCAGCTTGCTGAATTATTTGACCGTGACATTAAAACGATTGGGAAACATGTAAACAATATTTTCAAAGAACAGGAACTCATGAAAGAGGTGGTTGTCGCAAAATTTGCGACAACCACTCCCCATGGTGCTATTGAAGGGAAAACCCAGACAAAAGATGTCGAATATTACAACCTTGACGTAATTATTTCCGTTGGTTATAGAGTTAAATCGAAAAATGGAACTCAATTTCGTCAATGGGCGACGCAACGCTTAAAAGATTATTTAGTTCAGGGATACGCCATTAACGAGAAACGGTTAGCTCAAAAACAGCAGGAGGTTGAATATCTTAAAACAGGGATACGGATTTTAAACAGGGTGCTGGAAGAACAGTTGAATGAACGAAATGATGCAATGCTTTCACTGTTCGCAAAAGGGCTTGAACTTTTAGATGATTACGACCACGAATCCCTCGATAAAAAAGGTCTGACGACTAAGAAAACCATTTATCCCGAATTTAATGATTATATGAAAATGATCCATGAAATGTATTCTGATTTCAAATCAGATGTTTTTGCCCAACCCAAAGATGATAGTTTTAACAGTTCAATTAACCAGATAAAACAGATATTTGCAGGAGATGAACTTTATCCATCACTAGAAGAGAAAGCAGCTAATCTGCTCTATTTTATTACAAAAAATCATTCATTTGTTGATGGGAATAAACGTATTGCGGCAGCTTGTTTTTTATTTTTTCTAGAACAAAACCAGGGCTTGATTAATAATGGTAGACCTATCATCAGCAATGAGGCATTAGCATCATTAACCCTCTTTATCGCTTCAAGCAAAACAGATGAAGATGACATTGTTAAACGCTTAATCATAAGTATTTTAAATAGAAATAAATAGGTTGGAGAAATGAACAGACTATGATTTGTTTTGATTATTTTATTAGTAGGAGTAGTTTTCGATGAGAGCACTCTAATGCCGTTTATGCAAAACGGGATTCACAGCAGGGCAGTTCAATTCAGAGTTAAAATGCTTGTTTGTAGTTCCCACTTTAGTAGGTGCTTTTAAGCATTTTTAGATGTGCTCCTAATCCCCACGGGGATTAGCATCTTCGGTAAACCTCACTAAAACACCGCCTAAAGGCGGAACTACAACATAATATATATCATCACTCTAACATTGAACCGCCCTGCCACCTTCAGTATCGAATATCAAGTATTAACCCCCAGCACTATTTCACAAAGTTTTTTTCTGTGAAACTCTGTGTAATAGTTTCCCGCAAGCCCCAAGCTTAATCATTCAATACCCAGGACATATTTTATTATCCTGGTTTTACCGGTGATTATTTCAACTTTTGCGCTTGAACCTAAGCGTAGTTCCAGGTTTTCCAGTCTATTTTTGGTGAGAATGATTTCCACCGGGTAATAATATCTGCCGTTATTTTTTTCCGGCAGCTGGCGTATTTTTGTTACTTGACCGTAAAAACAGCCGTATTCGAAGTAGTTGTAAAGCATACTGAAAATTCGTACCTCCTGACCTACTTTGACTTTGTACATTTGAGTTTCATCGACCATGGCGACGAATTTTTTCTTATCAGTTACTGACAGACTTATTACCGGTTTGCCGGCTTTGACAAAGTCGCCGGATTTTACCGGACAGTATGATATGACCCCGGATTCCAGCGCAATAATCCGGTAATCTTCAAGATGTTTTTTTTCAAGTTCCAATTTTTGATGTTTACTTTCCAGGCGTAGCTTAAGCAGTTTGAGCTCTTTTTCAGCTTTACTGATAATCTTTCCCGCCAGGCCTGATTCAAGTTGTTCAAGGTCTTTTTCCAGTTGCTGCAATGATGCATTATCACGCAGATAAGCCATTTCAACTTCCTGGTATTCACGGCGTGAAATTACTTTTTGTTTGAATAGTTTGATATTGATTTCAAGTTTCTGTTTGCTCAGTTCTGTGCGGCGGCGGGCTTCATCCAGTTTTATTCTAGTGTGCCGGTAGTATTCAGGTAACGGATTTTTGCGTAGAATATTCAGGGCATTTTCTTTGATCGCGATAGTTGCATCCAGTTCGAGGAGTTCATTTTCTGTCATCAGAATCTGATCTTCAGACCCTCTGGAGTCAAATTTGACGAGCAGTTCGCCTTTTAAAACACGTTCACCGTCTTTGTGGGGAATTGTGGATATTTTTCCATCGAACTTGGCGTTTATATGGTATTCGCGGATACCTTCCAGGACTGCCCGGGCTTTTACTGTATCTTCCATTTTTCCAATAAAGAGGATGGCGAGAATGGTAGTGCAGATCAGCATGGAAAAGAATAACAGCATGCGTAAAAATTTCAGTTTAACTCTTAAATTACTTTGTTTTTTCATTTTTCTTTGCAAGTCCTTAGCCACTAATGCATTAATTTATAAATTTGCGTATTCGCGACTGAAAGTTCTGTTTTTTATTCGTGCATTCGCCTGCCTGTGCGTTGCGCGCAGACAGGTGGCTAACGTTTTTTGTCTTTATTAGTTCCGGCAAAGCCGGTTATTTTTATCAATCATAAATCTAAATTTACCTGACTTTACTTTGGGCTTCGTACATATTATGATATACACCTGGAATATCTACCAATTCTGCATGGCTTCCGACCTGTTTAATTCTGCCCTCATCCATTACTACGATAATATCAGCATTTTTAATGGTTGAAAGTCGGTGGGCGATGATTATGGTAGTTCTGTCTTTCATTAAATTATCGAGTGCTTCTTGGACCAGTTTTTCTGAAACGGTATCCAGTGCACTGGTAGCTTCATCGAGAATCAGGATGGCTGGATCTTTGAGAATAGCCCTGGCAATGGCAATGCGTTGACGTTGCCCGCCGGAGAGCGCAGTGCCGTTTTCACCGACTTTAGTATCATAGCCTTCATCAAATTTATCCGTGAATTCTTCAATATTGGCCATTTTACCAGCGTTTTCAATTTCTTCAGAATTCGATTCTTTTTTTGCATAGGCGATATTATCGCGAATTGAACCGCTGAAGAGAAAAGATTCCTGCAGGACAATACCGATATGTTGACGATATGAATCAAACTTAAGTCGTTTTATATCTTTGCCATCGACGGTGATTTTCCCATTGTCAGGATCGTAGAAACGTAATAGCAGATTAGTTATGGTTGACTTCCCTGATCCACTTGGACCGACTAAAGCAACTTTCTGCCCCGGCTCAATTGTCAGTGAAAAATCGTTGACTACCGGTTTGTCGCTTTTGTAGCCGAACGATACATTATCAAATTTTACGCGGCCCTGTATATTGCTAAGTTTCAGTGGATGTTCAACCTCTTTTATATCTGGAATGGTATTCAGCAATTTGACAATTCTGGATGAGCCGGCCAATCCTTGGGAAATACTGGCTGAAAGGTTTGATATGGTATTAATCGGATTCAGAAACATACCGACATAAGCATAGAAAGCGACAAATTCACCGATGGTAATTTGACCACTGCTTACCTGTCCCACTCCGACCCATATCACCAGCAACTGGGTTATGACATTTAATATATCACTGATAATCCACAAATAGGCACCGTTGCTGTTGATTTTCAGCGTCATATCCAGTGTCGGGAGCAGGCTGGAAAAAAAACTGCGACTTTCCGCACGTTCCATACCAAAAGATTTGACGACTTTAATGCCGGACAACGTCTCTGATAAATTGGCGGAGACTTCAGACATATGTTCACGTAAATGCATGTGCCCTTTTTTCAGGACACGTTTAAAATAGATGAAATTAAGACATTGCAGCGGCAGAATAGCCAGAGCACAAAATGCCATCGGGGTATTGATGAAAAAGAGCAAAACGGTTAATACGATAATCATCATGACAGAATTGACAAGCTGTTTAATAGTATCAATCAACAGGTTAATCATACTGACATCAGTCAGAACATTTGAGATTAGTTTCCCCGTACGGTACTCTTCGTAAAAACGCAGTGACAAGCTTTGCAGGTGTTTGAACAGACGTTGGCGAATATCCAGGAGAATGCGCATGCCGGTATAACTTGAAAGCCAGGCGGTAGTGTAACGCATCAGTGAACGGACAAGGAAAACCAGCATTACGGTCATTGCCAGTATGAAGAGCAGTTCATAGTCGCCAGTCTGGAGTACCCGGTCGATGGTGATTTTCATCATCCATGGCATAACCATGCCAAGATTTGAAAACATGACCAGACTTAATGTTGCGCCAGCAATCAGCCACCTGTATGGTGCAACTAATTGGGTGAAATTAAAGTTTTCGTTTTTTTTGTCAGCCATCCTGACGGCAAAAGCCTTCTGTTGTTAAAGATTACATTGAAAACTTTATCGCTGATATTTTCCAATACAAATTGTAAAAGAATAAATTTGCGATAATATTTAGAGGTGAAGTGATTTGATACCGGTGGCGGAGTTTTTTAAAGTATGCAATCGGGCAACGGACAATGTATCATAGGTGTCCCGCCTGTGAATAACGGCTTCTTTCAGGTGTCGCTACGCTCGACAGCGCAGAAACTGTTACTCGGTGACAGTGCAGGAGCAGCTGTCCTACTTTGACAAATGTGCAATCGGGTACGAGGAAAGTATGTTTGAATAAAAAATGTGACTTTAGGAAAAATTAGTTTATGAATTGTAAGAAGGGTTGTTTTATAACATTCGAGGGGCCGGAGGGCGCGGGTAAAAGCACCCAGGTCAAGCTCTTGCGCCAGGCACTGGAAAAACGCGGTATTCAGACAATTGTGACCCGTGAGCCGGGCGGAACGCCGTTGGCTGAACAGTTACGGGATATCGTCAAGTATCATGAAGGAGATGAACCGATGGCGGCGGAAACTGAACTGCTGCTGTTTGCTGCTAGTCGTGCGCAACATGTGCGTAATCTGATAAAACCGGCGGTTGCAGAAGGTAAAGTGGTAATATGTGATCGTTTTTATGATTCGACGACCGCCTATCAGGGATATGCCCGCAGTCTGGAACTTGATTTTGTTCAGCGCCTTAATATGTTTGCTATAGCTGGCTGTAAACCTGATTTGACTATTCTGCTTGACCTGCCGCCGGAGGCTGGGTTTTCCCGCACTGCAGCTCGGGCGGAAACCCAGGGGCTCAATGATCGTCTGGAGAATGAAGCACTTGATTTTCATCTTGCGGTGCGCTCGGCATTTCTGACCATTGCTGAACAGGAGCCGGAACGGGTCAAGGTGGTTTCTGCACTTGATGCTCCAGAGGTTATTCATTGTACTATAATGGAGTTGATTGAAAATGTTGTTTGATGAGTTAAAAAGTAGATTTCCAGATGTGATAGACTGTCTGATCAAGGCACGTTGTGCAGCAAAAATGGCGCATGCCTATTTAGTCCATGGTGATTCACATGAGTTGCGCAAAGATTTTTCTTTAGTCCTCAGTATGATTGCAGTATGTCAGAAATTGCCCGAGCTTGGTGCTCCGTGTGGTGAGTGCCCAGCCTGCAGTCGGTTGCTGAAATCAACCTATTCCGAACTCTATCAATTGTTACCTACCGGTAAAATGTGGATAATTCCAGTTGGTGACCGTAAAAATCCTGAGCCCAATACCGTCCGTTGGTTCAATGATGCTTTTTATCTGACTAGTACCTCAGGTCTGGGCAAAAAGATCGGGATAATTTTTGATGCTGACCGGATGAAAGGTGAAGCCCAAAATGCATTCCTGAAAACTCTGGAAGAACCGCCGAGTGATACTTTTTTTATTTTAACTACCGGTAATCCTTCAGCACTGTTACCGACCACCCGTTCGCGTTGCCAACAGCTGATTGTGCTGAATAATCGTTGTGCATATAATTTTCCAGGACATGAACAGCTATTTGCCATACTGGGAACTTTGCAATTTAAAGCCACCGGTAATTTGGCATTGGCTGAAGAGTGTGTGGCTGAATTGATTAAACTGTCGGCAACCTTAAAAAATTCGGCTGAAGATAATTCAAGAATTGAATGGGAAGAGCGTTTGGCCGATGTTGAAGAGCTTGAACCCGCTATGCGCAAACGGATAATTGTCCAATTCGAGGCTGCGGTTTCCGGTGAATATATCCGACTCCGCAGTTATTTTATCTCGGCGATTCATAGTTGGTTCGCGCAGGTGCATCAATTGGCAACCGGGGTGGCGCATGACAGTTTAGCTAACCCTGAATTTTTCAATGAAATAGAATTACCGGAACAGTTTGACGAAATTGCGGCATTTAACGCGCTTAAACAGGCGGAGAACCTGATTTACGACCTGCGTTTCAGTGTCAACGAAGATTTAGCACTGCGCTCATTCGGTATTAACCTTGCGGTTAGCTAGTTTTTTTACAGAATTATTTTAATAAACTATCATTGGAGAATGTATGGCTGGATTACTGGATAAAATATCAGAATCAAAAATTATTGCGGCGATAAAGCAGGCCGAAAAGGAGACTTCAGGTGAAATTCGCGTGCATCTACAGAAAAAGTTAAAAGATCCCATCATGCTAGCTGCTCGTCAACGTTTTGAGTTACTTGGCATGGATGCAACAGAATTAAAAAATGGCGTATTGATTTTTGTTGCAGTAAAAGCTAAACAGCTGGCGATTATCGGCGATAAAGGTATTGATGATTGTGTGCCGGACGATTTCTGGGAAGAAACGCTTTCAGAGATGAAAAATTATTTTAAAGCTGATGATATGATCGGCGGGATTGAAGCTGGAATCCTAAAAGCCGGGCATGCATTACAAAAATATTTCCCTTATCAGCATGATGATATTAATGAATTAAGCGATGAGGTATCAGTTGATGAAGATAATTAAAACAATATGTATAACAATGCTATGTCTGCTTGCGCTTACTTCGAACGCAAAATTGCAAGTGCCTGAATTAACCTCGCGGGTTGTTGATAATGCGAATATATTAACTGCATCGCAAAAAGTTGCGGTTGAATTTGCGATTCAACAGTTGGAATATGATACTGGCGGGCAGCTGGCGGTGTTAATAATACCGTCATTGCAAGGTGATAATCTTGAGGAATTTTCACTGCGGGTAGCTGAACAATGGCAGATCGGCTACAAAGGCAAAGATAATGGCGTAATTTTGTTGATTAGCCAGGCAGATCGCAAAATACGGCTTGAAGTGGGTTCAGGCTGGGATGAAATAATCGATAATGCTCAGGCTAAAGCTATTATTGATAAAATGGGAATATTTTTTCGTGATGGCAAATTTACTGATGGTATAATTGTCGCAATTAATACAATCCATAATGCTCTGCCACGCAATACAAAAACAGCTTCAAGAATAGGCAAAGAACCTGAATCATCAACAAGTATCTGGTCTAACCTTATAGGTATGTCCGCACTTCTAATGATGCTCATGGGCATCTTTTTCTGCTTTAAATATGGTACGGGTAATGATACCGCAACTTATAGCGGTTCTAATAGCGATCACGGCTACAATAGAGGTCGATACTTTAATGCTCATTCTCATGGAAGTAGTGGATTCTATGGTGGGAGCAGTAGTGGTGGCTTCAGTGGCGGAGGTAGTAGCGGAGGTGGCGGAGGATTTAGCGGAGGAGGCGGTGGCGGCTTCAGTGGTGGTGGAGCATCTGGTGGCTGGTGATAGATTATAACTTTGGTGAAAATTTATGTTTAAAATAAACTCGCGTTTTATTTTACTTACAATGTTTATTATAAGATACGTAAAAGATATTTAGCAAGACATGAGAGTGGAAATTTTAAGTAATTTGTATTATAATTAGCCCATAACTGCCGGTAGCGGTAGAGGAGAGAATGTCATGGACAAAGATATCAAAAATAACGATGTAACTGACAAAACAATAATTGAAAAAAATGGGAAGCCTTTAGATACTCAGAATACTACTGACAGCCGTAAAAAGGTTTATTCAGAAAAACTTAACCGCATGGTAGAGTCCAGTGATTTCGATCAGGTTTCTCCTGGGCATAAATTGCCGCCTGAACACAAATGGCCGCCTGAACACAAATGGCCGCCTGAACACAAATGGCCGCCTGAACACAAATTGTCACCTGAAAATAAAAATGATGAAAATAATGTTTTAAATCAAATAACTGTGGGTGACATTGTCAAGAAACTATATAAGACAAATCCATTTTATCTGATTAGTGCATGTTTGGTGCTGTATGCTTCGACTCGGCTGTTTCACACGGATAATGTCTTTATTGACAACCTGGTGCCTCTGGCTATTATGGGGGTGTATACTGCTGTTTTAGCTGGAACGTCTGTTTTCGTCGCCCGTATTGGTAAAGTATGGGATGATGCCGGAACATTGTTGCAAATCAACCTTATGTTATTCATGGCAATCTCAGTGGGGCTGGATGGTAAGATTATCAATGATACCACTGTCGGTATTGGCTGGGTTGCGGCTGGACTTGCGGTGATGCTGGCAATATCTGAAGTCATGTTTAATGGGCTGAAATTGAAATTACCGAAAATATTCAGAGTTGCCTATTATTCGTTGATGGGGTGCTATTTTATCTATCCCTGGGTATTAGCGGAATTGGTTACAGTTTATGGGAAGAATAAATTACCGGCAATCTGGGGAATGTTACTTTTTCCGGTAATTGGCGGAATTTTATTTGTGATACTGTTGATCCCCATGATCAGGTGTGGTCAGGATTTATTCGCCAAGCTGGGTGCCCCATGGGAAGAGATCCGTTTTCCCGGCAGCGTGTTTATTCTGATGTTACTTGGCTTTGGTTTCAGAACATATCTGAATACAATTTCATTCTACGGTGGCCGTGGCGTCGGGCCCTATTCAGCGATGCAAACGGGTTTTGAACTTTTTATGTTGCTACCGCTAGTGGCAGCGGTAGCGATTATTTTGCTTGAATACGGCAAGGTGCGGAAAAATAAAAAGTGTATTCAGGTTGCAATGTTGTTGCCGGTTATTATCTTTGGCATAACATTGCTGGGCGTTTTCAGTAAAGGTAAGTTTAATAGTAATCTATTTTTGAAAGCGATTGGCAATTTTGAACTTCCACTTTATGCGGCATTGATATCAATCATGCTTATCTACCTCTATGGCTGGTATAAAAAAATTAGTGGCGCGGCATTGCTGACCGGTATATCCGCTTTTGTCGGTGCATTTAGTCTTTATTACACCTATAAAGCAACTGAACAGCTGAATGCTACGTCGATTGTTTTGGTCACTGCTGTTTTGTTGATTTCATTGATTATAATCACCCTGATTGTAATCCGCAAAAATATAACGTTAGGCATTATATGGGGTATGATTCAGACAATTATATCACTGTGGGTTCTTTTCCCCGATTTATGGATTTTCAACTCTTACCATGGCGGAATTCCACTTACCGTTATTTATCTGACGTTGCTGATCAGCAGCGTTTTTATCAGTGATGATTGGGGTAAAGTTCTCAGGTTGATAACGGCTGTCGTGATGCCGGTGCTTTGCTTGATTGCCATTGTTTACGGAGTTCGTGAAGGAACATTGGTGATGCAATTCGTCTGCATGGGCTATGCATTTATGCTATTGGTGGTTATTGCTGTTTTGGCAGTATACGGCAAATATCTGCTGTTTTTAATTTGCGGAGCCATTGGCATGATTGTAATCATTTGTTTTGGGATGTTAATGCTCTACGGTGAACTTGGCAGTGCCGGTGGTCGTGCAATGTTCTGGGCTATCATTTTTTTCATTACCGCATTCCTAATCAGCATGGCCAAAGGGAAAATGTATCATAAATGTGGCGAGCGCGCACAGCAAATATTTCGCTAGTATTCGCGCATTAGTGGCTAAAATACCTACCCGAGCATAGCGACAGATGAAATAATTTCCTATTAGGTTAATATATTGATATTGCTGGCAATAATGTTGAAGTATTCTACATGGCATAGTCGTTTATTCGTAACCATTTGTGACTGGTTGTTGTTTTTAACTGGAACTGTCAGGGCGGTATTTTATCTGCACCCCTTTGAGGAAATTGCGTAAAATCTGATCTTTACACTGCCGGAAGTGTTTATGATCCGGCCTTCTGAAAAACGCGCTTAATTCATGTTTGCTGATGCGGATGCCAACCCGGTTGATAGTTTCCAATATCTCATCGGCTTTCAGATTCAGGGCAATTTTCAGCTTCATAAAAACGATATTGTTATTAAGTTTTTTCTCCGGGATGGGTTCCGGACCATCTTTTTTGCCGCGTTTATAGGTGATCAGTCCATTGAGAAATCTTGCCAGTTTGGTGTCGGCGCAGTTTTTATATGCCGAATCATCTTCCTGCTTCAGCCAATCACTGACTTCAGCTCTGGAGACCTCCAGCCCACCCAATTCAAATATGGTAATCATTTTTTTATCATTGAAGTCGAAGGTATAGCGGATACTGCGTAATACATCGTTATTAGTCATAAATTTAATTTTCCTGTTTTTTTATTATAGAACCCACAAAAGAATAACTTGGATTTTTTACTCGACTGCGAACCGTTACTCTGCGTTACGAAAATATTTAGATAGTGCTACTATGTCTCAGCACATAAATATTAATATATATGCTGTGTTCAGAACAAATGTAGTATTTATGTGCGGGGCGTGCCTTGATTAGCAATCCGCTTCCAGCGCAATAATTATCCAAGTTATTTTTGAGTGGATCCATAATCCTGTCCGTACGGTCAGGTTTTGAAGTGTTTATCAGGGATAACTACTGTTCGCGGCAGTTTTGATGTCCGTGCCGCTTTCTCCTCAAAATATGATGCCGGCAGTACAACCGTCTTGTCTTCTTCCATGATTGGTGAATTGTCCGGTTGTAAATTATCGGTATTCATCGGGATCGTATGTTCAAGCTCATCTGTTTTAGGCATATCGGTGGCGGTCATAAATTTGCCGGGCATAAATTTATGCATATATTCCGCAAGTGTGACAACGGTCGGACCGTAGCCAGATTTGTAGATATGATACTCCAGGTCACGGGCCAGTTCAGTCGTTGCCTGATAGCGTTCTGCCGGATTCGTCGCCAGCATTTTAGCTAGGATCTCCTGAAGTTCCGATGGAGTCTCCGGTGATAGTTTATGCCATTGGATCAGGTTATTTTTTGCCTGTTTCAGAATAACTTTTATGTCTTCATTCATATCACGAATAGAATCTCCGGTCAGCATATAGAATAATACAGCACCGAGGGAATAGATGTCTGAACGGAAGTCTATATCACTGCCTGTCGCCTGTTCAGGTGACATAAACGGTAATTTTCCTGATATTGAGCTGTAGTCTGTCATGCTTTTGGCCTTGGCGATACCGAAATCGGTCAGCTTGGGCAAGCCTTCGCTGGTGATAAGGATATTATGCGGACAGACATCACAGTGAACGATATTCATCACCTGACCGGAAGTGTCCCGGCGGGTATGAGCGTATGCCAGACCGCGTGCGATTCGGCTGGTAATGAATACCGCCAGATTTTCCGGCAATATTTTTCGTGTTTGTATATGGAATTCAATAAAATCAAACAATGAGATACCGTCAACGAATTCAAGTACAAAAAAGTAATTACCTTTATATTTGTCTAGCTGATAAATCTGAACAATATTTTCATGAACCAGGTCGGCGACCATTTTTGCTTCTTCAATGAAACGTTTTACGAGAACTTTATCGCTGGTGTAACTGTCAAGCATAGTTTTTATCGCAACTATTTTTTCAAATCCATCGACCCCTTTCTTCTTTGCCTTATAAACTGTGCCCATGCCGCCTTCTGCAATCAGGTTAATAACCTCATATTTTACATTGCTTGAAAAAACTGCCATAATCCTCTCCGTTTGTAGTTTTGTCTGTATGAAATTCAGTATTGAGCATACCTAAGCAGCTCCATTACGTTTTTGTAAAGTTAATTAAGTTCTTTCATCTTTTGCTTGAGATGCTTAAGAATTGTTTGTTTCACCGGCTCACGGCGCTGTTGATTTGTTTTAGTGAAAAATTTGTGGGATTCCAGAAACATTATCTGCATTTCAAGCCATTCACGGGCATCCATTGATAAACCGAATTCGGCAAGTTCACAACGTAAGCGTTCGGAATGTTTAACGTAGGTTGCTTCGTCAGTGCCGATGTAGTCGAGATCGGCATCACAGATAATATCTTCAAGAATATTTTTTGGGTTGTGCGGCAGGGCCGTGGCCATTATTATTCGGCAGATTATTTCAATTTGCCGATTGTCGTAGCCAAAATTTCCCAGAGTTGCCCGAGATATTTCACAGGCAATTGTTTCGTTACAGGCGTGTTGATGGAGAAAGCCGGCGTCGTGAAAAAGAGCGGCAGTCTTTAATATTACCAGGTCGTCCCCTTTGATATTTTCATTTGCAGCGATCTCTTCAACAGCATTAATCACATCAATGGTATGATATGACCCGTGATAATAGTGCTGAGGCGAAAGTTCCGTCTCCAGCCGTTTTATCAGATGTTTTTTCACACGGTAAAAATCCATTGTCAAACTACCTTGTTCTTTTATACTGCGCATAGTTGAATTTATAATTTTTATTTTTTTAATTTCAACTTAAATAATAAACTGAAACCTACCCGTTATGGGGCACTTACATACCGTTCGTGAAATTTATATCAATTTCACAAAACAACTGTGCCTTGAAATAGGGGGCAATAAACCGCTTGCAGTTGTATTTTATATAATTCAATATAAATTAACATATAGTATTACGCAAACGTTTATGAGAAAAATTTTATGGATAATGACATTATAACTCTTTTTATGCTTTTTATTTTTGCTATCGCGGCTTTTGTGATATTGACAGTGCTTTTTTTTCGAAACTCATACCGGTCGACGAACGCAGTGCAGTTGATTGAGGTAATCAGAAGTATGGCACTGGAAATTTTTAGTATAAAACGTGCTAACAGCCAGTGTAAAGCGGCTAATGTGGTTGCCAGCAGTTCAATCAAAGAGCAGGAGAGCGCTAATTTTAAATTGGCTGAAGCTAATGTTACGCTTATGGAGAAACAGGAGGCACTTGAAAAACAGAAGTGGCAGCTTGCTGAGGCCAATTTAAAGATGCTTGAATTGCAGGAAGAGCTGTTGAACGCTCAGCATAAATCGGAAAAATTGCTTAAAAATATTTTACCTGAACGAGTTGCTCATGAATTGAAAGAGTATGGCAAAAGTGTGCCTGAATGCTTTGAACATGTTTCCGTCTTCTTTTCCGATATTGTTGATTTTACTCAAAACGCCGCCAAGATGGAGCCGAGAGAGGTTATCAGTGAGCTCAGTACTATTTTTACCGTTTTTGACCGGATATTTATTAAAAACGGTTGTGAAAGAATCAAAACTATTGGCGACGCTTACCTTGGAGTCTCAGGAATGCCGACTGCTGACGATAACCATAGTGAAAATATTATTAATGCCGCAATTGAGGTTGTCGAATATCTGAATGAACGCAATCGTACAGCAAAATTCAAATGGCAGATTAGAGTAGGCATCCATTCAGGTAAGGTCGTTGGCGGAATTGTCGGGACGGAAAAATATATTTATGATATTTTCGGAGATACTATCAATATCGCTGCCCGGATGGAACGGCATTCAGAGCCGATGAAAATCAATATTTCAGACACTACGTACCAGTTGTTAAGTGGCAAATTTAATTTTGTTAAACGCGATTTAACCGAAGTTAAAGGTAAAGGTGTCCTGCAGATGTATTTCCTGGAAAATCAAAGGTAATTGCAAAAGTATGTAAAAACTTTTTGGTAGCTTATCAAGGTGTTGTAGAAAAACAACGAGTTTATAACGGTGAAAATAACTATCCCTTAGTGATGTATTGGGTTCTCTGTTTATATTCATGAATAGGCTCTGATTTAGCTTGGAATATTTTTATTAAGCAGTATTGTATACAATTAAAATACAATCATTGAAGGTGTTAAATGGCTAAGCAGACTAATATTGAAAAGATTTGCAGGCAACTCAGGAATAAAATAAAGAGCGGTGAATTGCCAGCTGAAAGCAGGATTGTTGAACAGGATCTGGCGTTGTATTTCGGTGTTAGCCGGACTCCGATTAGGGAAGTAATTCGCCGTTTGAGCAGTGAGGGGATTTTAGTTTCAGTTCCCAATCTCGGGACATTTGTTAAACGTTTTTCTTTGGCTGAAGTTCGGGAAATGTTCGATATCCGCGAAGTGCTTGAAGGTTTAGCGTTTCGGAATGCCGTGGAACGTTTTGATGCTGATGAGTGTGATGAATTATTAAAATTGGCGGAAACTACCGACACTGCCCGCCAAGCGGGTCGCTGGGATGAGGCATTTCAGCTGGATGAGGATTTTCATCAGTTTATCATTAACCGTTGTGGCAGCGAGACGCTTAAACAGGAATTGGCAAAGTTTAATTTTCAAACGTCACTGATCAGGGCGGATCTGAGTGCGGTCGCGCCACGGATAAAACGCCGGGAAATTACGGTTACTCACAGTGAATTGGCGCAGACAGTCAATGATCCGGCTAAAGCTGAAACTTTGATGCGTGAACATATTGCCGGTTTGGCGAGATGGCTGTTTCAGTAATGGTGCTGGGTGCTGGCGTCTATGAGTTCCATGAGTCCCATGCTATTATTGTCGTAACAGTATCACTAATAAAAAAAGGAATGAAAAAATGCGAATTGTTGTACCTATAAAACAGGTGCCGGAAACACGTTCGGTCAAGATGGATGAAAAGACTGGAACAGTTATTCGTGATGGGGTGGAATCAATTGTTAATCCATTGGATTTGTATTCGATTGAAGCTGCTCTGATATTGAAAGAACGTTTTGGCGGGGAAATTATTGCAATCAGTATGGGGCCTCCACAGGCCGCAACTGCCTTGAAAGAGGCATTGGCAATGGGGATCGACCAGGCGATACTGGTCAGTGATCGGGCTTTTGCCGGATCAGATACCTGGGGTACTGCTTATGTGCTGGGCGAGGCGATTAAAACTATCGGCGATTATGATCTGATTATCTGCGGTGAACGTGCCACGGACGGCGATACGGGGCAGGTGGGGCCGGAGGTGGCGGCACATCTTAAGTTGCCGGTAACGACTTATGTTAACGGAGTAAATGATTGGACTGATGGGGCATTAACTGTTACCCGTTTGGTGGAGCATGGTGAAGAAAAGGTCAGTATGCAACTGCCGGGTGTTTTAACTGTGGTCAAAGAGGTCAGTGATCCGCGATTGCCGACGCTGGATGGTAAGATTCGGGCACGCGAAACAATAATGCCAATACTCTCTTTTGATGATTTGAAGCTTGATTTGAAATTGATTGGGCTTAAAGGATCTCCTACCCGTGTGGTCAAGATTTTTCGACCAAAAGTGACGCGTGAATGTGAAATACACACTGCTGAAGATGAAGCTGGAGTCGCTCTCTCTGTTGAGCGACTATATAATTTTCTACAGGAAAGGGAGGTGGTATAATGTCAGATGTATGGATATTATCAGAACAATTTAATGGACAGCTTGAAACTGTGGCATTTGAACTACTGAAACGGGCAGCTGTTTTGGCTGAGAAAAAAAAGAGCCGGCTATGTGCCGTGCAGATCGGTGCAGAACTCCCTGAAAGCGAACTGAATAGGCTGATTGAATGTGGTGCGGATGTGGTTTTTGCTGTAGAAGCACCCGAACTGAAGGATTTTAATCCCGAACCTTACGCCGCTTGTCTGGTCGATTTGATTGAACAGTATCAGCCTGAAATAATTATCGCAGCGGCGACGACAACCGGGCGTACGGTAATGCCTTATGCCGCGATGAGTGCGCATGCCGGATTGACCGCCGATTGTACTGAACTTGATATTGAAGCTGATACCGGGCTTCTGTTACAGACCCGTCCCGCGATTGGCGGTAATATTATGGCAACAATAAAAACGCCTGAATGTCGCCCACAAATGGCAACGGTCCGACCTCATTCAGGTCGCCCGGCAGTGCCACAATCTGGTAGGAGTGGTGAACTTATCAGAATTAAACCGAATGCAACTAGACTAAAATCACAGACTAAAGTGATTGGTTTTGAAGCTGCAACCGACGAACTGTTGTTACAGGATGCTGAAAAAGTGGTAATTGTCGGCCGGGGCATTAAACGGGCTGAAAATCTGCCGTTGATTTATGAACTGTGTGATGCATTGGGTGCCGCCCTGGGTGCTACCCGTGACGTCGTGGATCGTGGTTGGCTGAGTTATCCGCATCAGGTCGGATTGAGCGGCAAGACGATTAATCCTAAACTGTGCGTCTCTATTGGCGTCTCCGGGGCAATTCAACAGTTGGCCGGCATGCAGACTGCAGATAATATTATTGCTATCAATACCGATCCAGAAGCACAGATATTCAAAGTTGCCGATATTGGTATTGTCGGTGATCTGTTTGAAGTGATCCCGGCATTGATTGAAAAGATTAAAAATGGAGAATTGTCATGTTAAAGGAGACAAGATACAGCTATAATGAGTTGACCCTGGAGTTGGTGCAGAACCTTAAAGCTATTGTTGGTGAACAGTATGTTATTTATGATGATGTTGAGCGTTTGGAACAGTTCTCGCATGATGAAACACCTGGTGACTATGTCAGTATGCCGGCGGCGGCGATCCGTCCACGCACCGCAGAGGAGATTGCTGCAATTATCAAACTGGCTAACCGGGAAAATATTCCGATCACCCCGCGTGGTGCGGGCAGTGGACTGTCAGGTGGTGCTGTCCCGATTTATGGTGGACTTGTGCTTAGTGTTGATCGAATGAACAGCATCCTGGAAGTTGATCGAGATAATATGATGATAGAGGTTGAGCCGGGCGTGGTGGCTAATGATATTAACGAACATATAGAGCCGTTTAATCTATTTTATGCCGGTTATCCGATGAGCCTGGAGACCTGTTTTATCGGTGGTAATGTGGCTGAAAATGCCGGTGGTGGTAAAGCGGTCAAATATGGTGTAACGTCACGTTATGTATTGGGCTTGGAAGTTGTTACACCAACCGGTGAAATTATCGAACTGGGTGGAAAGTTGGTCAAAGACGTTACTGGTTATAATATGGTTCAGTTAATGGTCGGGTCTGAAGGTACATTAGGTATTTTTACTAAGATTATTTTGAAATTACTTCCGCTGCCGAAAATACAGGCTGATCTGTTGTGTCTATTTAAAACCAGTGATGACGCTATCAGCGCGGTGCCTAAAATAATGACCGGTGGCGGGGTGATTCCAACCTCTATTGAATTTATGGATTCACATTCTGTTCAAGCCGCGTGTGAGTATTTGAATGAATCTCTGCCTTATGAAGATTGCGGTGCGATGTTATTGATCTCGGTTGACGGCATGGATCGCGATGTCATTGAGGAACAATATATCACTATCGGTAAGTTCTGTCAGGAAGCTGGCGCAATTGAGGTTTATGTGGCAGATAATCCATCAACATCAGAACGTATCTGGAAAGTCCGCCGTAATATTGCCGAGGCATTCAGTTTAATTGAAAAGCGCCAGTTTAATGATGATATTGTGGTGCCACCGGCATCAATTCCGGCCGCGATAGCCAAACTTGAAGAAATTTCGGCTAAATATCAGGTTCAGATACCATGTTTCGGCCATGCCGGTGACGGTAATATTCATGCCAGAGTATTGTGTCGCAAAGATTGGGATGACAAAAAATGGGCGGCGATGCAACCGGTTATTCTGAAAGATATGTATCAGATGATCCGTGAACAGGGTGGTCGTCTGTCCGGTGAACATGGTGTGGGCTGCAAACGGAAGAAATATCTGAATCAAGTAGTTTCGGAAGAGTATATTAATATGTTGCGCACGGTGAAACGTGCCTTCGATCCGAATAATATCCTGAACCCGGGCAAGATTTTTGATGTCTGATGGGACTGATGGGACTGGTAGACCAGAGCTCTGCATTACTGTCTAGCTGAATGCCTTTTTTATGTCACTTTCAGAGCTGTTTACTATTGAAAATATATATCCCAGAGTGTTTCTTTGAGGTATTAAATTTGATGATATTTTTAATTCTTCTTTATCTTATTTTCACTGTTCTTATTTTTGCATTTTTTGATTTTAATAAAGGTAGGATTAGAGTACGAAAAGGGGTGCGATCAAATTTAGCCGTCAACGATGAATGGAGGGCTGCTAATGCTAATATTTGTTGTTGTTCTGATGACTGTGGCGATAGCATTACTTGCAATTTATTAAGGGTGTTTTTACGCAGTATTGGATCTTTGCGTTGAACAATAGCGTTTATTAGGTCTTTTGTTTTGTTAATTCTTTTCGAGTTTTCTCTTGCTGGAAGTTTTGGTTTATGATGCATTTTAGCAACAATTTTTTTAACAAGTTCAGGATATTTGCGTTGAAACCTGCTGAATATTTTTTTGAGGGCATTGCCATGGTTTGGTCTTTTTTCTGAACAAAATTAATAAAAAAACGTATTCCAGCTTCTGCCTGTCCAGAATCTTCGTATAATTTCCGTTACGGGCGAATGCCCTGTAACTTTTAAAATCTACTAATTAGCAAAAGAAGGGTTCAACCATTAAGTTAAATAATCTCAAAAACTTAACAATGGAGGAACCCTATGATAGTAAACACCGCAA